>DATCWR010000103.1:0-7489 GCA_036566245.1 Mycobacteriales bacterium
GGACCGACTTGCCGACAGGCGAGCCCGGCCCGGGTTGGACGACCCGGGCGACCGCGCGGACGACGGGTCGGAACAGGGGGACCGGTGAGCGGTCAGGCCACCGGGTTGGTCGAGGCGGGGCACCACCCGCAGGCCGGCGACCTGGCCGGGGCGGGCCGGATCGTGGTCAAGGTTGGTTCGTCGTCGCTGACCCGACCGCGCGCCGGTGCCGGAGGGGCTGCCGGGGGACTGGACACCGGTCGGCTGGACCGACTCGTGGACGCCCTGGCCGCGCGCCGGGCCGAAGGGGTACAGATCGTGTTGGTCTCCTCCGGCGCGATCGCCGCGGGCATGGCGCCACTGGGACTACGGCGCCGGCCCTCCGCCCTGGCCACCCAGCAGGCCGCGGCCAGCGTCGGGCAGATGCTCCTGGTGGAACACTACGCCGTGTCGTTCGCCCGTCACGGGCTGCTGGTCGGCCAGGTGCTGCTCACCGCCGACGACCTGCACCGGCGGACCCACTACCGCAACGCCTACCGGGCACTGGACAAACTGCTCGGCCTGGGCGTGGTTCCGGTGATCAACGAGAATGACGCGGTCGCCACCGACGAGATTCGGTTCGGCGACAACGATCGGCTGGCCGCGTTGGTCGCGCACCTGGTCCGGGCTCAGGCGCTGGTGCTGCTCTCCGATGTGGACGGCCTGTATGACGGTGACCCACGGCGCCCCGGTGTCAGGCTGCTGACCGAGGTGCGTGGCCCGGCCGACCTGGACGGGGTACAGACCGGTGGGACCGGCTCGGCCGGGGTGGGTACCGGTGGGATGGCCAGCAAGGTGGAGGCGGCCCGGATCGCCACCGGGACCGGCATTCCGGTGCTGTTGGCCAACGCCAGCCACGCCGCCGCCGCGTTGACCGGCCAGACCGGCACGTTCTTCCATCCCACCGGACGACGGACCACCTCGCGGCTGTTCTGGTTGCGCTACGCCACCGTGCCCAGGGGGTGGATCGCGCTGGACGCGGGAGCGGTGGAGGCGGTGGTACGGCGCCGTAAGTCCCTGCTGCCGGCGGGTGTCACCGCGGTGCACGGTGACTTCGGTTCGGGTGACCCGGTGGATCTGGTCGACCCGACCGGCACGGTGGTGGCCCGTGGACTGGTCGCCTACGACGCCGACGAACTGCCCGCGTTGCTGGGCCGGCGGACCAGGGAGTTGGACGCCCGCCACCAGCGCGAGGTCATCCACCGCGACGACCTGATCCTGCTCTGACCGTTCCACACCGGGGCACTGATGACCTCTCGTCAAACCGACAGCCGTAACCGGTTTCACGTGATGATTTCCTGTGCAACGTCCGCTCGTCGCCGGATGGTGGGTCGCTGAACGCCGGAAACGGCCCCACGTACCCTGAATGTCACCAACACCGATGTGGAGGACCTGGTGAGCGCGCCGGACGAGGAGCAGGTGCGGGCCGTTGCCCGCCAGGCCAGAGACGCCGCGGCCGCGCTGGCGCCGATGACCCGCCAGACCAAGGATGCCGCGCTGCGTGCCATGGCCGAGGCGCTGCGTGTCAACGTCGCCGACATCCTGGCCGCCAACGCCCGCGACGTCGAGCGCGGACGGCAGGCCGGACTGTCCGACGCGATGCTGGACCGGCTCTCCCTCACCGCGCCCCGCGTGGACGCGATGGCGCAGGGCCTGTCCGAGGTCGCCGCGCTGCCCGACCCGGTGGGCGAGGTGGTGCGCGGATACACCCTGGCCAACGGGCTGTCCGTACGCCAGGTGCGGGTACCCATCGGTGTGGTGGCGATCGTCTACGAGGCGCGCCCCAACGTCACGGTCGAGGCGACCGGGTTGACGGTCAAGAGCGGTAACGCCGTGTTGCTACGTGGGTCAGCCTCGGCGTTGGAGTCGAACCGGGCCCTGGTGGGGGTGTTGGCCGACGCGGCGGTCCGGGCCGGTCTGCCGGAGCACTGTGTGCAACTGGTCGAGGGGGGACGGGAGTCGGTCACCCACCTGATGCGGGCCCGCGGACTGGTCGACGTGATCATCCCGCGCGGCGGGGCCGGCCTGATCAACCACGTGGTGGAGAACTCGGTCGTGCCGGTCATCGAGACCGGGGTGGGCAACTGCCACGTCTACGTCGACGCGGACGCCGACCTGGACATGGCCGAGGCGATCGTGCTGAACGCCAAGACCTCCCGCCCGTCGGTGTGTAACGCGGCCGAGACCCTGCTGGTGCACCGGGGGGTGGCAGCGGAGTTCCTGCCCCGGATGTTGGCCGCCCTGCACCGGGCCGGGGTCACCGTGCACGGCGACACCACCGTGGCCGGCTACGACGAGGCGGTCGTGGCGGCGACCGAGCAGGACTGGGCCACCGAGTACCTGTCGTTGGACCTGGCCGTGGGCGTGGTCGACTCGCTGGACGAGGCGGTTGCCCACATCCGGCGCTGGGGCAGTGGCCACACCGAGGCGATCGTCACCCGTAGCGGTTCGGCGGCCACCCGGTTCACGTCCGGTCTGGACAGTGCCGCGGTGATGGTGAACGCCTCCACCCGGTTCACCGACGGAACCGAGTTCGGCTTCGGAGCCGAGATCGGGATCTCCACCCAGAAGTTGCACGCCCGAGGGCCGATGGGACTGCCCGAACTGACCAGCACGACCTATGTCGTCACCGGCGACGGCCATCTGCGTTAGCACCACCCGACCGCTCGACGGTGCCTGCCGACGCGGACGGGTGCCGGCCGGCTGCCTGACAACAGGTCGCTGGTTCGGCACGCCGGTGCGGCAGGATGGGACCGCCGGCCTTACCGCCGGTCCCCTCGTTGGCAGGAGTCGTCATGGTTGAGCACACGGCGCGGTTCGTCTCGGCCGGCGAGGTGGCCGAGCGCCTGGCCGCCGCGGGTTACCTGGCCGACGAGGCCACCGCGACCACCGTGTTCCTGGCCGACCGACTGGGCCGACCACTGCTGGTGGAGGGCCCGGCCGGGGTGGGCAAGACCGAGTTGGCCACCGCACTGGCCACGGCCACCGGGTCGGAGTTGATCCGGTTGCAGTGTTACGAGGGACTGGACGAGGCCAGGGCGCTGTACGAGTGGAACTACCGCAAGCAGTTGCTCCGGTTGCAGAGTTCTGATGCCGGGTCGTGGCAGGACAGCAGCCAGGAGATCTTCTCCGAGGAGTTCCTGCTGTCCCGGCCGCTGTTGACCGCGATCCGGCGTGTCGGCCCCACGGTGTTGCTCATCGACGAGACCGACAAGGCTGACGTGGAGGTGGAGGGTCTGCTGCTGGAGGTGCTGTCGGACTTCCAGGTGTCGATCCCCGAACTGGGCACCATCCGGGCGGTGGGCCGGCCGCTGGTCCTGCTCACCTCCAACGCCACCCGGGAACTGTCCGAGGCGCTTCGGCGGCGCTGTCTCTACCTACACCTGGACTACCCGTCGGCCGACCGGGAGCGGGCCATCGTGCTGTCGCGGGTGCCGGAGATCGGCGAGCGACTGGCCGACCATCTGGTCCGGGTGGTGCGGGCACTGCGCGCCCTGGAACTGAAGAAGGCACCGTCGATCGCCGAGACCATCGACTGGGCCCGCACCCTGGTCGCGCTCGGTCTGGACACCCTCGACGAGCAGGCGGTGAACTCCACCCTGGGCGTGGTACTCAAACACTCCAGCGACCAGGCCCGGGCCGCCGCCGACCTCCGTCTGAACTGAGCTGCCGGGCCGATCATGGCGGCCGCCGGCACAGGCGATGCCCGGCCGAACTGCCGTGACGCCTGTCGGGTATCCGGAGATCGGACCTTCCTGCGTGCGTGGGTTCGTCCACGCGGACCCGTGCGCTGCTTCCCGGTGTACCCGGAGACGTAGGTCGTCCGCGGTACGGCGACCACGTGGACTCGTTGGCGATGGGTGGTACCATATACTTCATGGTGAAGACCACCGTGTACCTACCCGAGGATCTTGAGATACGACTCGAGGCCGAGTCCACGGCATCTGGGGTGAGTAAGGCCGAGCTGATCCGGCGTGGCATCGCCATGCTGCTCAATGCCTCGGCGCGCCCGGACAGGGCCCAGCCACTGCCCACCTTCACCAGCGGCCGTCCGTTGACTCCGGAAGAGATGGACGAGGACATCTACCGGCACATCAGGGATCAGGCACGCCGCCGGTGATCATCGTCGCCGACACGTCAGCACTCTATGCGGGGTTCGACACGTCGCAGATCCTCCACGACGAGGCGGCGGCCGTGATGGAGCGGGAGACACTTGCGATCTCTCCGCTCGTGGTGACTGAGCTGGATCACCTGGTACAGCGTGATCTTGGTTTTTCGGCGGCGCTCCAGGTTACCGACGCACTGGCCGGTCGCATGGCGGTCGGCCAGTACAAACTCGCCGAGCTCCGACCTGCTGACCTTGTCAGCGCCCAGGAGATCCGCGCGAAATACGAGCATCTGCGGCTCGATCTCGCAGATGCGGTCGGTGTTGTCCTCGCCGACCGGTATCACACTGATCGCATCTTCACCCTCGACCAACGCGACTACCGGGCCGTCACCCCCCTCACGCGGGGGTTTCCTGCGTTCCGTATCGTTCCCGCCGACGGAATCTGATCCGTCCTGGGCGGGTTGTCTGGACAGCGGTTGGTTCGGGGTCCATGCGGCCGGGATCACGGATAATCGTCGTGAGGCGGGGCGGTCACCCGGCATTCTGGGCCGGGAGTGACCACGGCCACCGCGTGAACGGACTGCGAGCGAACTGTGATGACGGGACCTGTGGAGGTGGCCAGGGGGCTGCTGGGGCGGATCGAGGGGTTCGTCGGCGCGCTCCGGGAGGCCGGCGTACCGGTGGGCGTCAGCGAGAGTCTGGACGCGGTACGGGCGTTCGGCGCGGTTGACCTGCTCGACCGCGGCCAGTTGCGGGCCGGGCTGGCCGCGACCCTGGTGAAGCGTTCGGTGTACCGGCCCACCTTCGACACCCTGTTCGACCTGTGGTGGCCGCCGCTGGTCGGCGACGGGACGCTGGTCGCCGAGGATCGGGCCGAGGACACCCGGGACGGGGACCCGCCCCAGGCGGGGGTGGCGGACCGCGACGCGCTGCGAGACACGCTGCGTCAACTCCTGCTCGACGGTGACGACGACGCGCTGGCCCGGTTCGCCCGGTTGGCGGTGTTCTCGGTGGGGCGGGCCGAGGCCCAGCCGGGTCGGCAGTGGTTCAGCTACCGGGTCCTGCGCGCGCTGGACCCGGACACCCTGGTCGCCGCCCTGCTCGACGCGATGCTGGCCGGGGCCCCGCGCGGCGGATTCGCCGAGCAGGTCGCCCGGCAGGTCATCCGCGAACGCATCGCCGCGTTCCGGGCCCACGTCGACGCGGAGGTTCGCCGCCGGGTCGCTGAGCGGCAGGGTGTTCGGCGGGTGTCGCGTACCGCGGTCGGTCCGCTGGTCGACCAGGTCGACTTTCTCCGTGCCCAACGTCAGGAACTCGCCGAACTGCGGCGAACCGTGCAGCCGTTGGCTCGCAGGCTGGCCGCCCGACTGTCGGCCCGACGCCAACTGGGCCGGGCCGGCAGGTTGGACTTCCGGCGCACCGTGCGGGCGTCGTTGGGTACCGGTGGTGTGCCGGTGGTGACCCGGCACCGACCCCGTCGCCCGCACCGACCGGAGCTGGTGGTGCTCTGTGACGTGAGCGGCTCGGTGGCGGGGTTTGCCCACTTCACCCTCATGCTGACCGCCGCGCTGCGCGAGCAGTTCAGCCGGGTCCGAGCGTTCGCGTTCGTGGACACCTGCGACGAGGTGACCAGGTTGTTCGCCCCCGGTGTCGACCTGACCGACGCGGTGAACCGGATCGCTCGCGAGGCCGACCTGGTGCGGTTCGACGGGCACAGCGACTACGGACACGCCTTCGAGGTGTTCGACCAGCGATGGCCGGACGCGGTCGGGCCGAAGACCTCGCTGCTGATCCTGGGCGACGGACGGAACAACTACCGCTCCACCGGGACGGCGACGCTGCGCCGGGTGGTGGGTCGGGCCCGTCGGGCGTACTGGCTGAACCCCGAACCGCGTCGGATGTGGGGCTCGGGAGACTCTGCCGCCACCGACTACGCCGAACTGGTGTCGATGGTCGAGTGCCGCACCGCCGCGCAGCTCACGAGTTTCGTGGCCGGTCTGTTGCCGAGCTGACCCGAGGGTGGCGTCCGTTGCCGGGGGACGCCCGGTGCCGGTCGGACCGTTCGACGGGTCGTTCGTCGCCGCGAACTACGATCTGGTCACTGACGGCAGGTGGACGGAGTGCGGCGTGGAGAATCCGGTGGGCATCTCGGTCCGGCCGAGACTGGGTGTCATGGGTGGCACGTTCGACCCGATCCACCACGGCCACCTGGTCGCGGCCAGTGAGGTGCAGGCGCTGTTCGAACTGGACGACGTGGTGTTCGTACCCACCGGACAGCCCTGGCAGAAGGCCAGCCGTGCGGTCAGCGCGGCCGAGCACCGGTATCTGATGACGGTGATCGCGACCGCGTCCAACCCCCGGTTCTGGGTGAGTCGGGTGGACATCGACCGCAGTGGGCCGACCTATACCCTGGACACCCTGCGTGACCTGCGCGACCAGTTTCCCGAACACGACCTGTACTTCATCACCGGGGCTGACGCGTTGGAACAGATCCTGTCCTGGAAGGACGTGGACGATCTGTTCAAACTCGCTCATTTCGTGGGGGTTACCCGGCCGGGATACGTGCTCGACAACGGGCATCTGCCCCGGGATGCTGTCAGTCTGGTGGACGTGCCCGCGATGGCGATCTCGTCGAGCGCCTGTCGCGAACGGGTCGGTACCGGACGTCCGGTGTGGTATCTGGTCCCGGACGGTGTGGTGCAGTACATAGCGAAGCACCGGCTTTACCTGTCGTGAGAGGCTGTCCCGCGTGAGTGCATCCGAACGTGCCACAGAACTCGCGCTGACCGCCGCGCAGGCCGCGGCCGACAAGTTGGCGCAGGACATCGTGGTACTCGACGTCAGCGACCAGCTCGTGATCACCGACGTGTTCGTGATCGCGTCCGCCCCCAGCGAACGGCAGGTTCAGGCCATCGTCGACGAGGTGGAACTCAGGCTGCGCCAGGCCGGCGCCAAACCGGCCCGCCGGGAGGGCGAACGCGAGGGTCGCTGGGTGCTACTGGACTACCTCGACGTGGTGGTCCACATCCAACACGCCGAGGAGCGCACGTTCTACGGCCTGGAGCGGCTGTGGAAGGACTGCCCGGTCATCCCCTTCTACGACGCGCACGCCGGGGACCGGGTGGGTACCTCCGGTGGTGGGGCCGAGGTTCACTCGGACCGTGGCCACGGGTGAGCCGCGGGTGAGCACTCCCGACCCGGGACCCCACATCAGGGTCCGTCACCTCATCCTGTGGCGGCACGGTCGGACCGACTGGAACATGCAGCGGCGTTTCCAGGGGCAGGCCGACGCCCGCCTGGACGAGGTCGGCCGCGCCCAGGCCAGGGCTGCCGCGCGCCAACTCGCCGCGGTGCGACCGCGGG
>DATCWR010000118.1:0-6588 GCA_036566245.1 Mycobacteriales bacterium
GCCAGCAGCAGCGGCGCGGCCCACAGCGCGGCGACGCGCAACAGGTCGCCAGGCCCGGTGCCCGGGGTGTTCCGGCGAACCTCACGCCCCAGGTACAGCCAGGCCATCGCGAGCACGGCCAGCCCGGCGTAGACACAGGCCAACGCCACGTCCGGGCCGGTTCCGCGCCGCAGCGCGCCCAGTACCGGCACCCGTGCCACCGGGTCGTACACCGGCAGGGCACCCGCGCCCAGCGAACCGAGCGCCAACAGCAGCGAACCGACCAGGCCGACCAGGCGGATGCGCCGAACAGAGAAGGTGGCCGACCCGGTCGGGTTGGTCTGCGCGGACGGGTGAGGTTCGGTGGTCGGTGCCGCCGGGTGGTGGCCGCCGGGCCCGTTCCGCGGGGCCGTGGCCGGGGCGTCGTCCGGGTTGCCCGCGTCGCGGTCGGTCGGGTTTCCCCTCGCGGGGGCCGGCGAGCCTGGAACGGTCACCGACCAAGTTTCCCAGACGGCGGGCCGGTCCACAGAACGGCGCCACGCCGACCCGTCTCGCCGACCGCCACCGGATGACCCGGATGCGCCGGCTACTCGTGGGAAACCCGCATGTGTAACCGGTTTCTGGTGGGGGGTTTCCCGCGAAAACCCCCGGGTGCGGGGTCGGTGGTCCGGTTGTGGGCCGGTCAGGGTTGCGGGTGGGGGCCGGTGACCCGGAGTGCGGCCAGCCGACCGGACACCAGCACCATGGGCACGCCGACGCCCGGCTGGGTGCCCGAACCGACGAACACCACGTTCTCCAGGTGCGGTGCGAGGTTGCCCGGCCGGAACGGCCCGGTCTGGCCGAACGTGTGCGCCGCCGCGAACGGGGTGCCCATGGCCATGCCGGCACGGGCCCAGTCGGCCGGGGTCATCATCCGCTCCACCTCGATCCGGTCGGTCAGACCGGCGTACCCGCGCTGTTCCAGCACGGCCAGCACCTCATCCCGGTACCGCGCACCGATCACCTCCCAGTCCAGCCCGGCGCCGGTGTGCGGCACCGGCGCGAGCACGTGGTAGACGTGCCGGTCTGCCGGCGCCAGGGTCGGGTCCAGGCCGGTGGGGTTGGTGACCAGCAGCGACGGGTCGGACATCAGCGCACCGTCGTCGATCAGTTCCCGGAACGTCGACCGCCACGAACGTCCGAAGTGGATGTTGTGGTAAGCGGCGGCCGGGAACGACGCGGAGGAGCCCAGGTGCAGCAACAGGCAGGACGGGGAGTACCGCAACCGGCGCAGCCGGCGCGGTGCGATCTCCGGCGGCAGCAGGTCACGGTAGGCGACCGGCAGATCCGGGTTTAGCACCACCACGTCGGCCGGGATGCGTTCGCCGGTGTCGGTGAGGACCGCCCTGGCCCGGCCCGCGCGTACCTCGACCCGGCGCACCGTGGTGCCGTAGCGGAAGGTCACCCCGTGCTTGTCGGCAGCCCCGGCCAGCGCGCGGGGCACCGCGTGCATCCCACCCATCGGCGCGTACACCCCGCGCACGCAGTCCATGTAGGCGATCACCGCGTACACGGCCAGGGCCTGGTACGGCGACATTCCGGCATACATCGCCTGAAAGGTGAAGATTCGTTGGGTTCGTGGGTCCCGCAGGTAACGGCCCACCCTGGGTGCCAGCCGGCGGAACCCGCCCAACGCGGCCAGTCGGACCAGCCCAGGGGTGAGCAGGTCCCGCGGTGAGTCCAGGTTCCGGTCGATGAACTCGGCCATCTCCAGGTGGTACAGCCTGGTCGCGAACCGGACGAACTGTCGGTAGCCGTCGGCCTCGCGTGGCCCGCACACCCGGCGGATCTCCTCGGTCATGGCGGCCAGGTCGGCGTGTACGTCCAGGGTGGACCCGTCCGGAAAGTGCGCCCGGTAGGCAGGGTCCACCGGCCGCAGATCCAGCCAGTCCGCCATCCGTTCGCCCACGCAGTCGAGGGTCTGGGCGATCAGTTCCGGCATGGTCAGCACGGTGGGACCGGTGTCGAAGGAGTACCCGTCCAGGCTGAGTAACCCGGCCCGACCGCCGGGCACCGGCTCGCGTTCGACCACGGTGACCTCACGCCCGGCCGCGGCCAACCGCAGCGCCGCGGACAACCCACCGAGTCCGGCACCGACCACCACCACCCGGTCGGTCCGGCCGACTACCGTGCGCATGGCCGGGAGTCTGCGGTGTGCGGCTGTTCGGCGTTGGCGCCCAGCGCGGCCAGCTTGGACAGGAAGTCCTCGTAACCGCGGTAGATCAGGTCGATACCGTGCACCACCGAGGTGCCCTGCGCGGCCAGGGCGGCGATCAGGTGGGAGAACCCGCCACGTAGGTCGGGAATGGACAGTTCGGCGGCCTGGAGTTTGGACGGCCCGGAGATCACCGCCGAGTGCAGGAAGTTCCGTTGCCCGAACCGGCACGGCGTGCCGCCCAGACACTCCCGGTAGAGCTGGATGGTGGCGCCCATCTGCACCAGGGCCTGGGCGAAGCCGAACCGGTTCTCGTAGACCGTCTCGTGCACGATGGACAGTCCGGTCGCCTGGGTCAACGCCACCACCAGGGGCTGCTGCCAGTCGGTCATCAGGCCCGGGTGCACGTTGGTCTCCAACGGCAGTGCGTGCAGGCTGCCTCCGGGATGCCAGAACCGGATGCCCTCGTGCTGCCGACTGTCGTCCACCTCGAAGTCGCCACCGATCCGGCGGAACACGTTGAGGAAGGTCATCATGTCGGCCTGGCGGGCGCCCCCGACGTAGACGTCACCGCCGGTGGCCAGGGCGGCGCAGGCCCAGGAGGCGGCCTCCAACCGGTCGGGCATGGCCCGGTGGCTGTACCCGCCGAGCCGTTCCACGCCGGTGATCCGGATGCACCGGTCGGTGTGCACGCTGATGATCGCGCCCATCCGCTGGAGCACGCAGATCAGGTCGACGATCTCCGGTTCCATCGCGGCGTTGCGAACCTCGGTCACCCCCTCGGCCAGGACCGCTGCCAACAGCACCTGCTCGGTGGCACCCACGCTCGGGTAGGGCAGGGTGAGCAGGGTGCCGCGCAACCGGTCGGGCGCGGTGAGGTACAGCCCGTCCGACCGCTTGTCCACCACCGCGCCGAACTCCCGCAGTACCGACAGGTGGAAGTCGATCGGACGGTCACCGATCCGGCAGCCGCCCAGGTCGGGGATGAACGCCTGGCCCAGCCGGTGCAGCAGCGGCCCGCAGAACAGGATCGGTATCCGGCTGGATCCGGCGTGGTTGTCCACGTCGGCGACGTTCGCCCGTTCCACCGTGGCCGGATCCAGGACCAGTTCGCCGGGTTCCTCGCCGGCGGACACCGTCACACCATGGAGTTCCAGGAGACCACGGACGATAGTGACATCACGAATATCTGGGATGTTTCGCAACCGGCACGGCTGATCGGTCAGCAGCGAGGCAACCATCGCCTTGGGCACAAGGTTCTTTGCACCACGAACCCGGATCTCTCCGGACAACGGCCTACCGCCATGTACCAGGAGCGTGTCGTGGCTCATGCTCTACATCTAAACCCGACGGGCGGTCGCGGCCACCGCGAGGGCCGCCAGCGTGTCGTGGGCCTGCCGGGTGATCGGTGCGGCGTCCAGCGCCGCCAGCGCCCGCGCGGTGCGTTCGTTGATCAACTCCTCCACCGCACCGACCGCACCGGTGCCGACGATCACGTCGCGGAGCACCGCCACCCCCTCGCCGTCCAGGTCGGGATCTCCGAACAACCGCTCGACCGTCGCGGCCTGCTCCGGGGTGGCACGTTGCAGGGTCAACGCCACCAACGCGGTGCGCTTGCCCTCGCGCAGGTCGTCGCCGGCCGGCTTGCCGGTGACCACCGGATCACCGAACACCCCGAGCAGGTCATCACGCAGTTGGAACGCCTCACCCAGCGGCAACCCGTAGGCGGTGTAGGCGTCCAGCACCGCCTGGTCGGCGCCGGCAAGCGCGGCACCCAGGTGCAACGGACGTTCCACGGTGTACTTGGCGCTCTTGTACCGGGCCACGGTCAGCGCACCGTCCGGGCCCGCACCGCCGGTGGCCTGTGCCAGCACGTCCAGGTACTGCCCGGCCATCAGTTCGCCGCGCATCTCGTTGTAGACCGGAATGGCCCGCACCAGTCGCTCGGCCGGCAGTCCGGCGCGGGCCAGCATGTCGTCGGCCCAGACCAGACACAGGTCGCCGAGCAGGATGGCCCCGGCCGCACCGAACGACTCCGCCGAACCCCGCCACCCGGCGGACCGGTGCAGCGTGGCGAACCGGCGATGCACCGAGGGCGCACCCCGGCGGGTCTCCGAGGCGTCCATCAGGTCGTCGTGGATGAGCGCGCTGGCGTGCAGCAGTTCCAGACAGGCCGCCGCCCGCACGATCGGTTCGCCGTCCGGGCCGTCGGCACCCCGCCACCCCCAGTAGGCGAACGCCGGCCGCAGCCGCTTGCCGCCGTCCAGGACGAAGTCACGCACGGTCGCGGCCACCGGTGCCAACTCGGCGGAGATCCCGTCCAACCATCGCGCCCGGTCGTCGAGGAACTCCTCGAGAGAGGCGGTCACCCGCTCGTTGAGCTCGGCAAGCATCGGGTCACGGAGCGCAAGGGACGGGGTCATCAGTGAATTCTCCATATTTGCCGGGGATCGGGTGCCACCCCGTTACCCCGCCAGTATGTGCGATCCCGCCTGGATCCGAATCAGCGGCACCCCGGCCGGGCGGTGCATGGTCGACCGCGCGGGGCACTGGTTAGGCTGACGGCCATGACAGGGCAGGCGCCGGCATGACCGACACGGTGCGCGATCGACTTGCGGCGGGGCGGCCGACGTTCTCGTTCGAGTTCTTTCCGCCGAAAACCGACGAGGACGAACGCCAACTCTGGCAGTCCATCCGAGAGTTGGAGTCGCTGCGCCCGTCGTTCGTGTCGGTCACCTACGGCGCCGGTGGGTCCACCCGTGATCGTACGGTCGAGACCACCGAACGGATCGCCACCGAGACCACCCTGCTGCCGATGGCGCACCTGACCGCGGTCAACCACAGCATCCGGGAACTCCGGCACATCGTCGGCCGGTTCGCCGCCGCCGGTATCCGCAACGTGCTGGCCGTGCGGGGCGACCCGCCCGGTGACCCGCAGGGTGAGTGGGTCGAACACCCCGAGGGTCTCCGTTACGCCGAGGACCTGGTCCGACTGGTCCGGACCCACGGCGACTACTGCGTGGGGGTGGCCGCGTTCCCGTACAAGCATCCCCGCTCGCCGAGCGTCGAGAGCGACACCCGGTACTTCGTGGACAAGTGCCGGGCCGGGGCGGACTTCGCCATCACCCAGATGTTCTTCCGGGCCGAGGACTACCTGCGGCTACGCGACCGGGTGACCGCCGCCGGTTGTGACATCCCGATCATCCCCGGCATCATGCCGGTCACCAGCCTGCGCACCATCGACCGGTCCGAACAACTGTCCGGGGCACCGTTCCCGGTCGAGTTGGCCGAGCAGTTCCGGGCCGTGGCCGACGACCGGGTGGCGGTGCGCCGCCTGGGCATCGAGCAGGCCGGGCTGCTGTGCGAACGGCTGTTGCGCGAGGGCGCTCCGGGTATCCACTTCATCACCATGAACCGATCCACCGCGACCCGTGAGGTGTGGTCCCAGATCGGCCTGTCCACCCGTGCCTGACCCCGGCGGTGCCGGCGCGCAGGGCGTCACCGTGACCGCCACCGGCCGGACCTGGGCCCAACCAGACGTGGCGCGGCTGCGGGTCGGGGTCGAGACACAGGCCCGCGAGGCGACCGGTGCGCTGGACGCGGCCAGTCGGGCGATGGCGGCGATGGTGGACCGGCTGCGCGAGGGTGGGGTGGCCGAGGTCGACCTGCGCGGGTCGGGGGCGTCGCTGTGGTCGCGCACCGACGACACCGGCGCGGTCACCTGGCAGGTGGCCACCCAGCACCTCACCGCCACGCTGCGCGATCTGGTCGCGGCCGGGTCGCTGGTGCCGGCGGTGGTCCAGGCGGGTGGGGACGCCGCCCGACTCCACGGTCTGGAGTTCGCGGTCGAGGACGAGACCGCCCCGGCACGGCTGGCCCGTGACGACGCCTGGCGGCTGGCCACCAGGATCGCCGACCAGCATGCCGAGCGGGCTGGGCGAACCCTCGGCCCGGTACTTCGGGTGGTCGAACGGCCAGCCGGGGCCGGACCGGTGACCCGTCCGATGGTGCTGGCGGCCCGGACCAGTGAGATGCCGATGCCCGGTGGCGAACAGGAGGTCACCGTCACCATCGAGGTCGAGTGGGCTTTCTCGGACTGACCTGGTCCGGACCGAGCCGGGTGTGGGTGTGGGTCGGGCTGGCAGTGCTTGCCGGGTACCTGCTGGTCGCCGCCCGAACCAGCCCAGCGGAGGGGGCGGCCGGGTCGCCGCCGGACCGGGCCGAGTATCTGCGCCGCTGGTCGGTACTGCACGGTGACCATGATCCGACCGGCAGCCCGGTCACCCTGTGGTGGCTGACCCTGGTGCGGCGGCTGGCCGGCCCGCTGGCGAGCCGCGGGGTCAGGCCGGCGGTGGTCACCGGATGGGGGTTGTGGGCCGCCGCGGTGGTGCCGGCGGCGTGTGCCGGGAGTGGAC
>DATCWR010000126.1:0-12125 GCA_036566245.1 Mycobacteriales bacterium
GGCCGCGCCCACCGCCCCACGCAACCTGGCCGAGGCACCGGGCGCGGCCACCCGCAACAGGTACAGCAGCAGGCTGCCGGCCATCCCGGATCCGAGCAGCGCCAGGAACAGCAGGTCGGCCTGTGCGCCCCGACCGGTCAGGGTCAGCACCAGGTACAGCATGGACACCGACACCGCCGCGGCCAGGTCGTACACCCCCAGCAGCCAGGTGGTTCGGGCCAGGATCCGCACCACCGCGCGCCGACGCGGCAACCGGCGCACCGCGCGCCACGGCCCGGGCAGTCCCCGCGTCGTGGTCACCAGCAGCGCCAGTGCGACGGCGTCCATCATGGCCAACTGCCGGTTCGGTCCGAACCCGAACGACCAACCGGCCGCCAGACTGGCCGCGATACACAGCCCGAGGACGAAGAATGTTCTGCTGTCGCCGACGGGTCGTCCGTCCAGCCGGTGCAGCGCGGCCAGCAGGAACAACAGGCCGGTGGCGGTGTTCCAGGTGGCCGCCAGCAGGTAGAGCACGGTCCGGGAACCTGGCGCCAGCACGGTCGCGGGCAGCAGTGCCGCCAGGGTGACCACCAGCGGCACCGCCGCCAGCACCAGGCCGGCGCGGGCCAGGTCCGCCCGGGCCAGACGAGCCCGGGGCATCGTCTTGAGCACGGCCTTCTCCACCGCGCTGCCCACGAAAACCAGCCAGACCATGGTGCCCAACGCGGCCGCGTAGGGACCGAACACCGCCGAACCCCACACGGCCAGCAGGCTCAGGTTGGCCGCCTGGAACGCCAACCGGAACGCCCCACGCCCGGCCAGCAGCGACAGCAGGGTGGTCATACCGACCCGGGCCGGCGTGACCGGAGCGGTCCGGCCGACGGTCACCTCACGCCGCTGTGTTCGGGCGCTCGGGTCGCTGCCGGTTCACCGGCGGTCTGTCGGCGGATCCGGGCGACCACCGCCCGCCAGAACGAGTCGGGCAGGCTGAACACCAGCGCGGCCAGGACCAGGTGCACCGCGATGAACCCGAACGCCTCGGTCCGACTGGCGACGTGGCCGAGGAAAACGTTGATGTGGTAGGCCCAGTCCCAACTGTCCGGGATCGGCTGCCCACGCCACACCCAGAACAACGCGTCCTCGATGCCCGAGAGCATGATCAGCACGTTGCCGTACGCGGCCCGGCGCACGGTGGCCGCCCGCCCGCCGCTGATCCGGCAGAGCAACGCGAAGGACAGGATGAGTAGCGGCACCAGGGTCAACATCAGGTAGTAGAACCCGTCGGAGTCCCCGGCCAGCGACCGGTCGAACATGCGCGGCACGAAGTAGCAGAAGACAGCGACGAAGCAGCCCAACTGGGCCACCTCACGCAACCGATGGTGGCTGAACCACTCCGGGCACAGGCTGGCGATCGTCTCGGCACCCAACACGAACGGCACCAGGTGTCCTAACAGGACCCACACGTTGGCGATCGCCTGCTGTTTCGGGAAGGCCAACCAGGTTGCCGCACCGGAGACCACGGTGAGCGCAGCCAGGGACAGGCTTCGGGTCAGCGCCGGCGACGGCCGCGTCATACGTCTCCTCCGGGAGTGATCTCGAACAGGTTCATGCCGGCCATCCGCTGTTCGGCTCGGTTCAGTTGTTCGGTGGTGTCAGCCACCAGAACCGCGTAGCCCAGTTTGGCCGCGGCCTGATGGTAGGGCGCCACCCGAGCACCCGACGGGACCACCACCTGGAGCTCGACCAGTTCCGGCATCGACCGCAGTTCGGCCAGGCCAGGTGTGGCGGTGAGGGTGCCGACCCGGTCGGCACCCAGGATTGTCAGCGAGGCGGGCCGTGCCGACCGTTCCGGTTCCAGGTCGGGCGACAGTCCCACCGCGGTGTCCACGGAGGCGGCCACCACGTCCACGCCGGTGCCGTGCCGGACCAGGTCGGTCAGGCCCGACCCCCCGACCCGGGCACCCATCTCGATGATCTCGATCGACCCGCGCGCCGTCACCACGGCGTCCACGTCCACCGGCCCGGCCTGGTAGTCCAGCCGCTGACAGACGCGGGCCACCATGTCGGCGAACCTGCCCTCCAGTTTCGGCGACAGACCCGAGGGCAGTCGGTGGTAGGTGGTCACCGCGTGCGGGGGACGGGTGATCGCCCGTGCCGTGACAGCGAAGAAGGCGAGGCGGCCGGCGCTGACGAATCCTTCCAGGGTGTAGTGGTCGCCCGTCACGTACTCCTCGACGACCGCGGTGGCCGTCGGCGAGGTGGCCAGCGCGGCCGGCAGTGCCTCGCGGAGATCGGCCAGGGTCTGGCACACCCGGATGCCCCGCCCGCCGGTTCCGTCGGTGGGTTTGGCCAACACCGGCAGACGCAGGGTCGAGGCGGCCTGGAACAACGCCGCCGGGTCGGTCCCGTCGACCATCCGGTAGGAACTCAGCCCCAGTTCCAGGCACAGGGCGTGGAAGTATGCCTTGTCCAACGAGGCGGCGATCACCTGTTCGGGCGGGTGCGGCAGGTCGAATCGGGTGGCCAGCGACTGCGCGGTGGGCAGTCCGATGTCACTGGCGGGGGCCAGCACGCCGGCCAGGTCGGTGCGGCCGTCCAGCGCGGCGGCGATCCGACTCACCTCGCGGGTGCTCACGTGCAGGAACTCGTCGGCCAGCCCCACCGCGCAGGCGTCGGCGTTCTGGTCCACCCCGACGGTGTGGTAGCCCAGCCGCCGTGCCGCCAGGTAGGTGGGCAGACTGCCGTCGGCTGCGCCCAGGATAACAACTGTCTTCACTTCGACTCCCCGATCGATGTGGGTGTGCGCACCGCCGCCGATCCGTTGGTTCGGGTGGGCCGACGTGCCGCCAGGGTCGGCGACAGATCTGTTCCGTCTGCGTCGGTGGCGTCGTACGGGACAGGTTCGAGCAGGTCCGCCGGCCGCACCGGGAAGTTGGCCTCGCGGATGCAGAACAACACTGGCCGCTGGTGGGCGGCGAACGGCATGACCAGGTAACGGGTGGCCGCCGCCAGTGCGAGCAGTGCGAGTGCCTGGGCGAACAGCGCTGCCTGGAGCGTGCCGGCCGTTCCGACCACACCGGCGGCGCTGAGAATCCCAACTGCCGCCGTGGCGACCGCGGCCAGCAGCAGTGCCCCGGTGACCAGGGCGCCCAGTCGGGTGGAGAACCCGAAGTACAACTCGAGGGCGTGGCTGGCCAGGCGGCGTAGCCGGAATTTCGACTTCCCGTGTGCCCGGGCCCGGTGTGCCACCCGGACCGTGGTGTAGCGGGAGGTGAGCAGTGGCACCGTGCCCATGAAGTACGGCACCGTCGGTGCGGAGTTCACGATTCGTTGGGCCAGGCTTGTGCGTAACACCCGGAACGTGGTTGCGCCGGGAGGGATTCGGATACCCAGGACCCGTTCCCCGACGAAGTGATAGAACCGTGAGGCATATCGTCGAATGACTGGATCGTCCCTGTTTTCCCGTACTCCGTAAACGGCGTCGTAGCCGTCACACGCACGGGAGATGAGCTTGCGGGCCTCGGTGGGTGGAAACTGAAGGTCAGCGTCGAGTTGTAACACCCATGGTGCACCGGCGTAGCGAAAACCGGCCGAGAACGCGGCTTCGAACCCGAAGTTGCGGGTGAAGGACAGATAGCGCATTCGAGGGTCGGTGTCGGCTATTCGCCGCAGGATGCTCAGGGTGCCATCGGTACTGCCGTCGTCCACGAACAGTAGGTCCAGGTCGTGGTCGGCCAGTGCGGCGACCACCGCACGGTAGGCATCCTCGACGTTGTCCGCCTCGTTGTGGCAGGGAACCACCACGGTGATGTACTCGGCATGGTCCGGATGGGTCATCGGTGGCCCCGCCTGCGGCGTACCGGGGTCGACGGGCTCGACGAGGTTGATGGGCTTGATGAGGTCGACCAGGTTGACAGGATCGTCCTGGAAGGACGATGGGGTGGGCAGATGCCAGCCCACCCGGGTGAGGCAGGTGGAACGTCCGCCGAGGCGGTAGACATTTACCCTCCTTTTCGGGTGGCTGAGAACGTTATGGCCAGATGTCCAATTCGCGTTCTTGGCCGGTGACGACCCTACTATTTAGCACTGGTTTGCAATGTAACTGGAGTATGTTTCGGTTATGGGAGGGATCGTTTGACTGGACAGACCACTTCGGAGGAACGGCGGTGTGCCGACCGGACCCGATCCGTACGACCGTTTGTCGAACGTCGAGGGCATTCGGCTTATCGGAGAACCGTCCGGTCGGCCTTCGCCACAGTGCCCTACTACCGGGAACTGTGGTCGCTGACCGAACAGGGCCGACCGTCCACGGTGGAGGACCTGACCGCCCGCGAACCCGACCTGGTTCCGCTGCGGGCCGGCGGGGCACGGACCGTGCCCTGGCGAGGACTGGAGGCTTCCGTCCGGATCACCCGGGGGTCTCGGTTGCCCCGGGCCACCCGGATCGTGGCTTCGGGCACACGCCCGGCAGACCCGGCGCCATCTGGCCGAGGCGGCCACGCCGCCGGTTGGGCCAGCCGGGTGGCGGCGGTGACCGAGTGGGTTGGCCGCATCGGCAGAGGCGGGAACGGCAACCAGGAACACCCGCCGCGCGGGGTCACGGTGGCCCCGGCCGAGGACCTTGCCGACGTTGTCGGCGCACTGGTCGCGAGCGGGTCCGGGGTGGTGGCGGTGGGCGACCACACCGAGTTGGCGAGAGTGCAGGCGAGCGGCCCGCGGGTGTCCACACTGGTGCGGTGCGATCCGCGTGAACTGCCCTCGGCCGCGCCCGAGGGCGGCGCGGTGCTGTACCTGCCACTGTTGGGTTACCTCGGCGGGTTGGCGCCGTGCGGTCGGTGGCACCTGGCGGTGCACCAGGTGTACGCGCGGCCACTGTCCGACTCAGGCGGGGTCGCGGTGACCCTGTTACACCAGCGGTCACCACGGCTGGTCGACGTGAGTCTGGGTGATTCGGTCCGGCTCGACCGGTGTCCGCGGCACCGGACACCGGTACTGACCGGATGAGCGTCACGGTCGAGCTGGTCGATCCCCGGCATGACCCCGAGCCGGCCGACCTGGCCGCGTTCGTGGCCGCCGAGGGCCTGATGCCGCTGTGGTCCTACGATCTGTCGGGTATCGCCTCGTGGAACTCCTGGACGCCCACCCTGCTCGGGATGGTCAGGTCCGGCTCCCGTCTGGTCACCGTCATCTGCGCGGTGACCCTGTGCCCGGTCGTTCGCGGACGTTTCGCGCCGGCTGGACCAGGGCCGGTGCCCCGGATCCTCGATGTGCGTCAACCGTTCAACGGCCACACCCACTCCTGGCATGTCGCCGCCGAGGTACCCGAGACCGAACGCGCGGACCTGTTCGCCGCATTCGAACGGGCCGCGTTCCGGCGCCTCGGCCCCACCTGCCTGGGCGTGGTCTACCGGCAGGCAACCGCCGCGGACCTGCCCATGTTGCGCCGCCGCGGGCGCGTGCTCAGACGGCTGACCAGGCCCGCCGTGCCCGTGATGGGCACCTCGGTGATGAACGTGGCCTGGTCCGGCGTGGACGGATGGTTGGCGACCCTGCGCAAGTCCCGACGTGGCGACCTGCGCCGGCAGGTGCGTCGACTCGCCGAGGACCCCGACTTGGTGGTGCGCTTCGACTTCGGCCGCACCGACGTGGACACGGTCGCGGCGGCCCGACTGCTGCGTGCCCACCACCTGCGGTACAACAACGGCCGGATCGACCGTCCACAACCGACGCCGTCGTTCCTGGACCGGTTCGTCCGGCGACCGGACGTGGGCATCCTCACCTACACCGACCGGTCCGGTCGACTCGTCGGCTACGGAACCCTGATGTGGACGGGTCGGTTCGGCGCGATCATCGGCCAGTGGGCCGCGCTGCGACCAGAAGACGGTGGGCATCAGCACCTCTACTTCGACATGTACCACCGGTTCGTCTCCCGGGCCATCGAGGACGGGCGGACGACCATCAACGCGGGACGAGGGATGGGCGAGGTGAAGGCCGACCTCGGGTTCGCCGACGAGCCGATGTACAGCGTTGTGTCACCGCGGTGGATCACCTGATGACCAATATTCGGATGCTCGATCCGCGGACCGACCCCGAGCCGGCCTACTGGGCGGACCTGCGTGGGCGTGCCGGTCTGCCGGCCTGCTGGGACTACGGGCTGCTGACCATCGCCGCGTGGTGTTCCCGGTTCCCCCTGCTGCTCGCGGTGGCCGGTCCGGACGAGTGCCCGGTCGGCGTTTTCTGCGCCAGTTGGGTCGGGGTCCCGGGCCGATGGCGGTCCTACGTGTCTGCGACCGGCCGGCCACGGGCCGGTCTGGTGCACGTGCGGGTGCCCGGCAGCATGAGTACGCCCGGGTGGTGGGTGCACCCTCAACTGTCCACCGAGGACCGGCGTGACGTGGTGCGCGACTACCTGCGGGCGATGCGCCGGGAACTCGGGCCGGGATGCCTGGGTGTGCTGTGGCGGCAGGTGGGTGAGTCCGACCTGTCCGTCCTACCCGGACGGCCCAGGCTGGTTCGCGAGACCCTGCCGGTGGCCCTGCTACCCGCCCGGTGGAAGGACGTGGACGAGTGGTTGGACTCGCTCAACCGGGAGCGACGCAAGAGCATGCGCCGGCGCGGTCGACAGTTCGACGCCGACCCGGACCTGCGGATGTCCATCGCACCGGCGACCCGGTTGGACACCGCCCAGGTGGTCGCGTTGCAGCGGCTGCACGAGCGCAAGTACGAACACCCGCTGTGGGGCCGCATGCCGGTGCCCGGGTCCTACCTCGACGCGCTGTGCCGGCGCGAGGACGTGTTGACCCTGGCCTACCACGACGGTGCCGGCCGGTTGTTGTCGTTCAACGTGGTGATGGACGACCCGACGTGGCCGATCGCCGGCTACTACGCGGCTCTACCGGCCAACACCGGCGGGCGCGGTCATTTGTACTTCGACCAGTACCGGCACCTGGTCTCCTGGGCGATCGGCGCCGGCAAGGAAGGGGTGTTCTGGGGGAAGGGCAACCACGAACTCAAGCGTGAGTTCGGTGCCACCCTGGTACGCCAGTTCGTGGTGGCGAGTTCGACGTGGTGAGGAGGGTGTGGTGAACCCGCACGAACCTGCCGTGGCTGGGCATCTGGCAAACCACCTGGCCGCGATCGGGGCGCGGGACCTGGACGCCTACGCGGCCACCCTGCACGAGCAGGTCACCCTGATCCTGCCCAACGGCACCGTGCACGCCGGACGCCAGGCTGTCGTCGACTTCCACCGCGGCTTCTTCGCCGACCCCGACTGGCGGCAGGACTTCACCGCCGAACGTCTGGTCGTCACCGCACGGGCGGCCGCGGCGATCTACCGGGCCGACTACCACGACGTGGATACTGGCGGCACGCCCTACCACCGCCGGTTCCTGGTGGCCCTGCTGTTCGTCCCGGTGGGTGACCGCTGGCTACTCCTGCACGACCAGTGCACTCCGTTACCTGCCGAGTGAACCCACGCACCTGATTGGGGAGTCCAGATGAGTGCCCCTGATGTGCCAACGCTGGTGTCGTTGCTGGACCACCCGACGTCGGTTCCGAATCTGCGGCTGTACTACGGCGTCGACCTACCAGCCGGCGAACAGCCGGCGTTCACCGGCGGCAGGTTCGACTTCCTCGGCGGCGGCGGGGACCGGCCGGAAAGCCAGGACACGATGACCGCGACCGACCTGGTCGCCGTTCAACTGCTCGGTGTGGACATCCCCGGTGAGGCGGCCCTCGGCCTGTTGGAGGGCCGACTCGGCGTCGAGATCGCGGGTTACCTGTCCCAGATCGACCCACGGATCGAGTTGGGCTCGGACGCGGCATCCGAACTCATCCGACCCGGTGGCGCGGCCGACGCCGCATGGCGCCTGCTCGAAGCCCGTGACGGAATCGGTTGGGTGACGGCCAGCAAGCTGTTGGCCCGCAAACGCCCGCGTCTGGTGCCGGTCTATGACCGTGTGGTCCGCTGTGCCCTGGGGGCGCCGGGGCACTTCTGGGAGTACCTGCACCATGCCCTTCGCGCGGATCAGGGCCGGTTACGGACTCGTCTGGAAGAGGTCCGCCAGCAGGCCGACCTGCCCGAGGCCACCTCACCGCTGCGGGTCCTGGACGTGGTGCTGTGGATGCGTCACCACAGGTCCCATCTGCGCACCGGCTGTCCGGGCATCAACGACCAGCCGGATGGTCAACCGGCGCGTGGGGCCGGGGCGGTGTAGGCGGTCAGGATGGTGGCCAGACCACCGCAGCCGGCCAGCACCGCGAACGCGGCCGGGTAGCCGCCCAGCAGTTCGGCCAACACGGTGCCGGCCCACGGCGCGATGGAGGTGGCCAGCAGCACCGGGGCGGACAGCACGCCGTTCAGCCGCCCGTAGTGGGCGGTGCCCCACCGGTCGCTGATCGCGGTGGCCGCCAACAGGGTGAAAATCCCCCGGGTGGCGCCGACCAGCACGGCCACAGCGATCAGCGCCCCGGCCGGACCGGGTAACACGGCGAGCAGTCCGATCGAGATTGAGGTGGCACCCAACACGGCCGCGGTGCGGATGCGCACCCCGGTGTGGGCGACCAGACGCGGATACCCCATCCGGCCGCACAGTTGACCCAGTCCGCCCAGTCCCAGGGCCCAGGCCGCCGTTCCGGTGGACAGGCCGCGTTCGATCAGCAGGGGCACCAGGTCGATCACCACCGCGTACACCGCGAACGAGCCCAGGCTCAACGCCACCGCCAGCAGCACGAACGGCCGGCTGCGTGCCACGGGTCCGGGGTCCGGCGACCGGTCGGACCTACGGGCCGTGCCCGCGCGCGGCCACCGACCGGCCAACCCGAAGGCATGCGCCGGGACGGTGATCGCGGCCAGACCCGCGGCCAGCACCAGGTAGGCGTGTCGCCAACCCAGGTGCGTACCCAGGGTGGCGGTCAGTGGCGCGAAGATGGTGCTGGCCAGCCCGGCCACCATGGTCAGCCCGGTCAGCGCGGTGACCCGACGTGGCCCCCACCACCGGGTCAGCGCGGCGAACGCCGGCTGGTAGAGCACCGCGGCCATGGCCACACCGGTCAGTACCCAGCCGGTCAGGAACCAGGCCAACGACCGGGCGGTCGCGATGGTGACCAGCGCGGGACCGGCCAGCGCCGACCCGACCGACATGACCAGGCGCGGTCCCCACCGGTCCAGCAGGCGCCCCACCGGCACGCCGACCAGCGCGGCGGTGGCCTGGCTGGCCGAGAACGCGGCCGTGATGGTGCTCGCCGACCACCCGGTGTCCGCGCCGATGGCCGGCGCCAGGACCGGAAAGGCGTAGTACAACACGCCCCAACTGGTCACCTCGGTGACACACAGCACCGCCAACACCCGGTGCAGTCCGCGCCGGGTCAGGGTTTCGGGTACGGCGTCTTTCGTGGACGTCAACGTGGTTTCCCTCGTCGGCCGGGGGAGCGCCGGCGGCTACCGGCCCCGCCGATACTGGCCCGATCGCCCGCCCCCCGACCCCGACGTGTGGACGTTGTCACACCATTCCTTTGCCCGCACCGGCGGAGGCGGGGTGTCGGTTTTCGCGAGAAAACTCCCACGCAGCGGAGCGTCCGGGCGGGGGCTTTCGCGAGAAAACCGCCACCGGTAACCGGTCACCGGTGCGGTCTTCTCGCGAGGAGCCGGCGCGTCGCCCCAGACGACCGGATCGGTGGGTGCGGGGCCTGCAACCCCGGCGACCAGTTCGAGAACCGGGGCCGGACCGGCATATCCTTCCTCGGCGCCCGCAGCCCCACGGTGACCGCTCCACGATCGGGTCAGCACCGGCGGGGCACGGCGTGACCGCCCGGACCAGCCCGGACCAGCCCGGACACCGGCCACGCCCAAGCGGTCCACAGACCACCGGACCACCGAACAGGCTCGACGAAGGCGGATCAGATCGTGACGTTGTCGGTGCAGCAGAGGATCGCCGAGGAACTCGGCGTGCGCGAACGACAGGTGGCTGCGGCCGTCGAACTGCTCGACGGCGGAGCGACCGTGCCGTTCATCGCCCGGTACCGCAAGGAGGTGACCGGCACCCTCGACGACGCCCAGTTGCGCACCCTGGAGGAGCGGCTGCGCTACCTGCGCGAACTGGAGGAACGGCGCACCGCCGTACTGGACTCGATTCGCGCCCAGGGCAAGCTGGACGAGGCCCTGGAGGCACAGGTCCTGGCCGCCGACTCCAAAGCTCGCCTTGAGGACATCTACCTGCCGTTCAAGCCCAAACGGCGCACCAAGGCGCAGATCGCCCGGGAAGCCGGCCTCGAACCGTTGGCCGAGGGGCTGCTCACCAACCCGGACCGCGACCCGCAGACCGTCGCGGCCGAGTTCGTGGACCCCGACCGGGGCGTGGCCGACGCCGCCGCCGCGCTGGAGGGGGCACGGGCGATCCTGGTCGAGAGGTTCGGCGAGGATGCCGACCTGATCGGTGACCTGCGGGAACGGATGTGGACCTGCGGCCGGCTCACCTCCCGGGTGCGTGAGGGTAAGGAGGAGGCCGGCGCGAAGTTCGCCGACTACTTCGACTTCGCCGAACCGTTCACCAGTCTGCCCTCCCACCGCATCCTGGCGATGTTCCGCGGTGAGAAGGAGGAGGTTCTCGACCTGGGTCTGGAACCGGATCCCGAACCGGTTTCCAGCCCGCCGCCCACCGGCCCCGGCGAGTACGAGCGGCAGATCGCGGTGCGGTTCGGCATCGCCGACCACGGCCGGCCGGCCGACCGCTGGCTGGCCGACACGGTCCGCTGGGCCTGGCGCACCCGCATCCTGGTCCGTCTGGTGGTCGACCTGCGGGTGCGGCTGCGTCAGGCCGCCGAGGACGAGGCGGTGCGGGTGTTCGCCGCGAACCTGCGTGACCTGCTGCTGGCCGCGCCGGCCGGCACCCGCGCGACCATGGGTCTGGACCCGGGGTTGCGCACCGGGGTGAAGGTGGCCGTGGTTGACGCCACCGGCAAGGTGGTGGCCACCGACACGATCTACCCGCACCCGCCGGCCCGGCGGTGGGACGAGTCCGTCGCGACCCTGGCCAAGCTCGCAGCCCAGCACAACGTGGAACTGGTCGCCATCGGCAACGGCACCGCCTCGCGCGAGACCGACCGGTTGGCCGCCGAGGTGATCCGGCTGCACCCGGAGTTGAAACTCACCAGGGTGGTGGTGTCCGAGGCCGGCGCGTCGGTGTACTCGGCCTCGGCCTACGCCTCACACGAACTGCCCGAACTGAACGTGTCGCTGCGTGGTGCGGTGTCGATCGCCCGCCGGTTGCAGGACCCGCTGGCCGAACTGGTCAAGATCGACCCGAAGTCGATCGGGGTCGGCCAGTACCAGCACGACCTGCCCGAGGCATCGCTGTCGCGGTCGCTGGACGCGGTGGTGGAGGACTGCGTGAACGCGGTCGGGGTGGACGTCAACACCGCCTCGGCGCCGCTGCTGACCCGGGTGTCGGGGATCGGCGAGGGACTGGCCGGCAACATCGTGGCCTACCGCGACGCCAACGGACCGTTCCGGTCCCGTCGCCAACTCGCCGACGTTCCCCGGCTCGGCCCGAAGGCGTTCGAGCAGTGTGCCGGCTTCCTGCGTATCCGCGGTGGGGACAATCCGCTGGACGCCTCGGGCGTGCACCCGGAGTCCTACCTGGTGGTCAGCCGGATCGTGGCCGCGGCCGGCGGTGAGGTGTCCACCCTGATCGGCAACTCCCGGGTGCTGCGGTCGTTGCGGCCGACGCAGTTCGTGGACGAGAAGGTTGGCCTGCCGACCGTCACCGACATCCTGGCCGAACTGGAGAAGCCGGGACGCGACCCCCGTCCGGCGTTCCGGACCGCCACGTTCGCCGAGGGTGTGGACACCCTGGCCGACCTGCGCCCGGGCATGGTGCTGGAGGGGGTGGTCACCAACGTCGCCGCGTTCGGCGCGTTCGTGGACGTGGGTGTGCACCAGGACGGACTGGTGCACGTCTCGGCGATGTCGCGGAACTTCGTCTCCGACCCGCACGAGGTGGTGAAGTCCGGTGACGTGGTGCGGGTGAAGGTGCTCGACGTGGACATCCCGCGCAAGCGGATCGGGCTGTCCCTGCGACTGGACGACGAGACCACCGGCCGGACCGGGCCACGTCAGCCGGCCGGCGCCGGCCGGCAGAACGGTG
>DATCWR010000130.1:0-4888 GCA_036566245.1 Mycobacteriales bacterium
TCGCGTCGGCCACGGCCTGCTGCGCGGCTCTGGAGTCGGCCAGGTCCACCGGAACGAACGCGGCCCCGTCAGGGGGCGGCTGCCGGTCGAGCACCACCGGCGTCGCCCCGCGTTTGGCCACCGCGTCGACCACCGCGGCGCCCAGCCCACTGGAGCCCCCGGTCACCAGAACGGCCCCGCCGGCCATGCCCTCGTCCGATCCCATCCTGCTCATGCGGTCTGCTCCCTGCTGGTGTGGTGGCCGACATGGGTGAGGATGCGGGTCGTGGACCGCCCCGGCAGGTAGGGCAGCAGCACCACGCGACCACCCCACGAGGCCACAAGTCGGGCCTCGGGCAGGGATTCGCCGGAGTGGTCGCCGCCCTTGGCCCACACCTGCGGCCGCAGTTCGGCCAGGGCCGCCTCGGGGGTGTCCTCGTCGAAGACCCGCACCTCGTCGACGCAGGTCAGCGAGTTGAGCACCCTGGCCCGGTCGGCGGCGCCGTGCACCGGCCGCCCGGGGCCCTTCAGTCGTCGCACACTGGCATCGGAGTTCAGCAACACCACCAGACGGTCCCCCAACCGGCGGGCCGCCTGGAGACTGGCGACGTGGCCGGCATGCAGCACGTCGAAACAGCCCCCGGTGGCCACCACGGTGCGCTCGGTGCCCTGGTCGGGGCCGACGACGGGAGTGGAGGTGAACCGCGACCGGTCGGCCACCCCGCCGTCGCGCAACCACACCGCGACCTCCTCGACCGCGGCGGCCACCGCCCCGGGTACCGAGGCGCCACCGGCCAGGGCGAGAACCGCCGACGCGGCGAACCGGTCCCCGGCACCGCAGCAGTCACCGTCGACCACGAACGGGCTCGGAACGAACAGGGTGGGGCAGCCGGAGATCGCGGTGAGCACACCGGCCGAACCGCCGGTGGCCGCCACCGCGCCCACCCGCCAGCGCGCGCACAACCGGTTCGCCGCCTGGTCGAGACTGCTTGTCGCCGTACCGGCGAATCGCAGCGCCTCGGCCCGGTTGGGCGTGACCAGGCACACCCCGGGCACCGGTTCGGCTCCGCGTGGGTGTGGGTCCCACACCATGGTCCGGCGGCCGGCCCAGTCACCGAGCAGGTCGCGTAGCCGGCGGTGTCGACACAGCCCGGCCCCGTAGTCGGCCACCACGACCGCGTCAGCCCGGGTCAGTTCGGCCTCCACCGCGGCCACCTCGACGGTGGCGTCGGAGGCGAGTTGGTCGGTGTGCTCGTCCACCCGCAGCAACGACTGGCCGCCACCACGGATCCGGGTGACCGTGCGGGTGGCGGGGGTCGTGGCGATCGGCAGACAGTCGACCTGGTCGGCGGCCAGCAGCGTACCCAGCCGTGCCGCCGCCTGGTCCGTTCCGAACGGTGCGGCCAGCCGCACGTCGGCACCGGTGTGGGCCAGCAGCCGGGCCACCAGACCGGCGCCGCCGGGGCGTTCGTCCTGCTGGCGTACGTCCACCACCGGCACCGGTGCGTCCGGGGCCACCCGGGCGACGTTCCCATGCACGTCCCGGTCGAGGATGACATCACCGAGCACGAGTATCCTCATCAGCGTGCCTCCGAGCGGGCGAGCTCGGTCGACACGTACACCGTCTGGTCGGGGTCGACCTGCCGCGGCAGGTGCCGTTCGACCGCGGCGCACAGGGCGTGTACCGCGACCAGGTGCGCCTCCTGCACGGCCGCCCGGGACCTGGCACGCACGGTCAGCACAGAGTGCGCGACACCGGCCAGCGAGTTGGGTGTCGGGCCGGTCATGGCCCACACCCACAGTCCGTCGGCCCGTCCCTGTTCGGCGGCGCGCAGCAGGTTGGCGCTGTGCCCACCGGTACTGAGCAGCAGCAGAACGTCGCCGGGTTGTCCGTGGGCACGCACCTGTCGGGCGAACACCTGGTCGAAACCGTAGTCGTTGCCGATCGCGGTGACGCTGGAGGTCTCCGCGTGCAGCGCGATCGCCGACAGGGGCCGGCGCTCGTCCTCAAACCGGCCCACCAACTCGGCGGTGAGATGCTGCGCCTGCGCCGCGCTACCGCCGTTGCCGGCCACCAGCAGGCGATGCCCACAGCCGAACACCGCGCCGAGCCGGGCACCCCAACCGTGCACCGTCTCGGCCTGCCGCTCCAGGTCACACAGCGCGGAACGCAGGTCCGGCAGGTGTGCCCGGAGATCTCCGAAGCCGTTCATACCAACCCCCTCTGCGCGGTGGCCAACAACGCCTGTAGGTGTTCCACGGAGGTCACCGGGGCCGGGGGACCAGATCGACCGGTGCGGATGACCCTGCGGTAGACGGCCTCGGTCCGTTCGGCCACGCCGCCCCATCCGTACCGGGCGTGCACGTGCGCGGTGCCACGGCGACCCATCCGCGCGCGCAACCGCGGGTCGTCGACCAACCTGGCCAGCGCCGTGGCCAGCCGGAGCGGGTCGTGCGGGGGAACGTGTACGCCGGTCTGCCCGTCGACCACCGTGTCCAACATCCCGCCGACCGCGGTGGCCACCACCGGAACACCACAGGCCATGGCCTCCAGCGGGACGATGCCGAAGGGCTCGTACCAGGGCACGCAGGCCACCACGTCGGCAGAGCGCAGCAACGCCGGTACGTCCGGTCGGGCGACCCGCCCCACGAACCGGACCCGGTCGGTCACCCCGTACCGGTCAGCAACCGCCCGCAACCGGCGCACCTCCGGATCACCGTCGGCGGCGGCGGCCTCCGGCCCGCCAGCCACGACCAGTTCGACCCGGGGCACCAGGGACACCGCCGCGAGCAGGGTGTCCAGACCCTTGCGTTCGACCAGTCGACCGATCGACAGGATGCGAGGAGCGGCACCGCGGGGGGCCACCGGGCCACGCGGGACGAAGGCAGCCAGGTCCACCCCGCACGGGGCGATGTGCAGTCGTTCGGCGGGTGCTCCCAACCCGAGCAGTTCCCGCACCTCGTCCGAACAGGTGGCGATCACCGCGTCGCTGAGCCGGGCCAGCCGGTGCTCGGCGGCAAGTCGCCCGGCCGGGCTGGTGTCGCGGCTGCCCTGGTGCCGACGCTTGACCACTCCCAGCGCGTGGAACGTCTGTACCACCGGGACGCCCACCTCGGCGCGGGCGTGCAGGGCGGTCAGCCCCGACATCCAGAAGTGGGCGTGTGCCACGTCGGGGGTCTGCCGAGCCCATCGCCGGGCCAGCCAGCGGCCGAACCGCGGCAGGTACGGCGGCAGATCGTCCTTGGGTATCGGCCGGGCCGGCCCGGCCGGAACGTGTACCACCCGCACGCTGCCGCCGGAGCGCACGCTGTCGTACCACGTCACGACCGGCGGCAGGGTGTCGCTGTCCCGCCGGGTGTAGACCTCCACGGTGTGGCCACGCTCGGCCAGTTCGCGGGCGAGGGCGGCCACGTGCACGTTCTGACCGCCCGCGTCATGGCCCCCCAGCACGGCCAGTGGGCTGGCGTGCTCGGACACCAGCGCGATCCGCATCGGTGTCATCCGGCCGCCACCTCCTCCAGCAACGCGTCCCAGTCGTCGAGGAACCGCCGTAGGCCGAAACGGCGCAGGGCGTGCCGGCGCGCCACCACACCGCAGGCACGCGCCAGTTCCGGGTCGGCCACCAGCTTGGCCGCGGTCTGGGCGAGATGGCCGATGTCGGAGTCGACCAACCCGGCGCCGTCGGGCACCGCGTCAGGGGCGGCCGTCGAGGCCAGGGCCAGCACCGGCATGCCCAGGTGCATCGCCTCGACCAGCCCGAGCCCCAGACTCGTCCACCGGTAGGGGTGCAGGTAGGCGCGATGTCGGGGCATCCGCTCGTGCAGGTCGTCCTGGACCAGTTCGGTGGCCGCCACCAGACCGGTGGGTACCAGTCGGCCCAGCCCGGCCAGTCCCATGCCGTAGACGGCCACCGGCACGGTGCGGGCGATGGTGGCCACCAGGTCGACGCCGGCCACCCGGCGACGACGGACCGGCTCGTTGCAGCACACCGCAAGGGTCTCCTCCTCACCGGTGTACCGGTACCCGGGATCGGGGATGCCGTGTTCGATGACCCGCACCGGCGCGTCCCCGTTGTCCCACATGGCCGCGTTGTAGGTGGTGACGTGCACCAGCGGCACGTCTCGGCGGTCGGCCATCGGATGTCGCCATCCGGTCACGTCGCCCCGGGGGGTGTTGTGTTCGACGTAGACCGCGGGAAGCCGGTCGTCCCGGGTCACACCGACGGCTCGCCCAACCGATCGACCGGTCCACCGCCGGGTCAGGTCCGGTTCGTGTGGGCGCTGGAGCACCACCACGTCGATGTCGCGATCGGACAGTTCCTCGGGGGACACCTCCTCGACACCGTGCGGCCACCGGTACGTACGGGCCCGACCCAACCCGTCGGGACCGCGGTCGGGAAGTACCGGAACCAGGTACTCGTGGTCGCCCTGGACGAAGGCGGTCATCCACGACCCGTGCACATGCCAGACGAGGACCCTCACGCCACCACCTCCGCCCGCGCCGAGGTCAGCGCCGAAACCGCCGCGGTGACCTCCTCGACCCGCACCCGGGCCAGGCACGGATGCCCGGGTACCGGACAGTGCCTGGCCCGGGTGTCGCGACAGGGCGCCCACTGGTCACCCAGCAACCGGTGCGGCACCCGCCATGGGGACCACCGTCGGGAGGGAACCACCGGGGCGAACAACGACACCACCGGAGTGCCCACCGCAGCGGCCAGGTGCGCCGGTCCGGTGTTACCGACCACCACACACCGGGCGGCCGCGAGCACCGCCGCCAGCGTGGCCAGGTCGGTGCGTCCACCCAGGTCGACACCGTCGGTGCCGGCGACGAACCGGGTCAGCCCGGTCTCGCCGGCACCACCGGTCACCACGACACCCCACCCGGCCGCGGCGAGCGCGCCGACGGTGC
>DATCWR010000136.1:0-3508 GCA_036566245.1 Mycobacteriales bacterium
CGGCTCCTCCAACTTCCGGTTGGACCACGTGCCGTTCGGCGGGGTCAAGGACTCCGGCTTCGGGCGGGAGTCGCCCCGCTGGATGATCGAGGACTACACCGTGGTCAAGACACTTCTGCTGCGTGGGTTGTCGATCTGGGGAGAACGCGGATGAGGGCGGCGGTACTGTTGGCCGCCGGACAGGTGGCCGTCGTGGACGACTGGCCTGAGCCGACCTGCGGGCCCGAAGAGGTCGTGGTCGCGATACACGGTGTCGGCGTGTGCGGTTCGGACCTCGCGGTGGTCCGGGGCGAGCGGGCGGTGCCGCGTTTACCGTGGGTGTTGGGACACGAGGCCACCGGCCAGATCGTCGAGGTGGGTGCGGCTGTCACCGGCAGGGAGCGTGGCCAGCATGTCGTGATCGAGCCCAACTTCTGCTGCCTGACCTGTTCGCACTGCCGGGCCGGGGCCACTGCCACCTGTCAACAGCGGCGCGTCTGCGGTATGAGCGAACCGGGTCTGCTCGCCGAGCGGGTGGCGGTACCGGCCCGGTTCACCTGGCCTGTCCCGGCGCGGTGGCCGGTCGAGGACCGGGTCTGCGTGGAGCCGCTGGCAGTGGCCATGACGGCGGTCGACCGGATCGGCGTCGCTCCCGGCGAGCCGGCACTGGTGGTCGGCGCGGGCGCCCAGGGCCTGCTGGCCTGCCTGGCCTTACAACGCCGTGGCGCCGTACCGTTCGCCGTCGACCCACATGCCGGACGGATGGCACTCGCCGGTGAACTCGGCGTCCGGGACGGACGGGTACCAGACGCGCCGACGCGGTTTCCGGTCGTCCTGGAGACCTCGGGAGCACCCGAGGGCGTGGCCTCGGCGGTGTCGCGGGCCGCACCTGACGGACGGTTAGCCCTGATCGGGCAGAGTCGGGAACCCGCTCGACTGTCCACCTTCGACCTGGTGCAACGGCGACTCACCGTGCGCGGCTGTCTTATCTACGACCACCCGGGCGGCTTCGCCTCCACCATCCATGCGCTCAGTACCGAGCCGCTTGCCCCCGGCCGGGTGATGGGCGGGCGCTTCTCGCTGTCCGCGGCGAGCCGGGCCTTCTGCGAGGCCGGCACGATCGCCGGTAAGTCCTGGATCACGTTGACCGGAGAGGGAGAGACGCCACGATGACGCAGACAACTGCCACCACTGTTGGTGCTGGTGCCATGCTGGCCGCCGACGCACTGGTGCGACAACTGGAGTCCTACGGCGTCGAGTACATCTTCGGGACCTGTGGGCACACCAATATCGCCCTACTGGACGCACTGAGCCGCAGCCGAATCAGGTTCGTCATAGCCCGCCACGAACAGGCGGCCGCACACGCGGCCGACGGGTATGCCCGCGCCTCGGGAAAAGTCGGCGTGCTGCTGGTCCACGTCGGCCCGGGAATGATGAACGCGGTCACCGGGGTGGCCACCGCCGCACTGGACTCGGTGCCGCTGGTGGCGATCGCCGGTGACATTCCGTCCTACTTCTACGGTCGCCACCCGCACCAGGAGGTCAACCTCCACGCCGACGCCGACCAGACCGCCATCTACCGCCCGTTCGTCAAGCGTGCGTGGCAGGTGCACCGGGCGGAGGACCTGCTGCGTTTCACCGAACGAGCGTTCTGGACAGCCACCTCGGGACGTCCCGGCGCGGTGCTGTTGGACGTACCGATGGATGTGTTCTCCCGAACCCTGTCCGCCGAGGCCGCGGCCGTGCGCCCGCTCGTCGGACTCAGCGCGAGCCCGAGCCTGCCTGCGCCGGTGGCGGCCCAGATCGCCGGGGCGCTGGTCGGGGCGCGTCGCCCCCTGGTCTACCTGGGCGGCGGCCTGCACGACGAGGCGGGACGACAGGCCCTGCTGTCCATCGTGGAACACCTGGACATCCCGGTGGCACACAGCCTGATGGCCAAGGGCACGCTGCCGGACGAACATCCGCTCGTGCTGGGTATGCCGGGCTTCTGGGGTCTGGAGGTCACCAACACCTACGCGTTGAACGCCGACGTCGTGTTGGCCCTGGCGACCAGGTTCGCCGAGACCGACGCGAGTTCCTGGAACCCGAACCACACCTGGAGGATGCCGCCAACCCGGTTGATCCAGATCGACATCGACCCCGCCGAGATAGGTCGGAACTACCCGGTCGAGATCGGCGCGGTGGCCGATGTCGGGCTGGCTGTCCAGGCGATAGCGCAGGCCGTACGTGCCGCCGTGCCGGAGCCGACCGCGCGGCCCGCCCTGCGCGACCAGATCCGGGTGGCCCGCACCGAGCTGTTCACCGCGAGCCGAGAGCGCGGCCGCAGCGACCAGTTCCCGCTGCGTCCGGAGCGGATCCTGGTTGACCTGCGTGACGAGCTGCCGGCCAACGCGATCCTGGTCACCGACGTCGGGTGGAACAAGAACGGTGTGGCGCAGTGCTATCCGCTGCCCACACAGGGCCGGTTCATCACGCCCGGTGGCGCCTCCACCATGGGCTTTGGCCCGGCCGCCGCGGTCGGTGTCCAGATCGCCGAACCGGACCGGGTGGTGGTGGCGCTGGTCGGTGACGGTGGCATGAGCGCCCAGTTGGCGGCGTTGCCGATGGCCGTCGAGCAGGGCGCTCCGGTCATCTTCGTGGTGATGAACAACCGCGCCCACGGCACCATCGCCGATCTGGAGACTGCCAACTTCGGGGGCGGTTACGGGTGCGAGTTCCTCGGCCCCGACGGGCTGCCCTACAGCCCGGACTTCGCCGCGTTGGCTCGTGCCTGCGGCGCCGACGGATATCTCGTCGAGCAGCCAGCAGACCTGGGATCGGCGCTGCGTACCGCGATCTCCCGCCGCCGACCGGCGGTGTTGGACGTACCGATGGTCAATGAGCCGGTGCCCACACCCGGGCACTGGAACATCAAGGACATCTACCAGGGTGTCTTCGACTGAGGACAACGACGTGATCCACGTGATCGATCCGTCGTTCGAACACGGCTACCCGAGCTCCAGAAGATCCTTCGTCGTTCGTCGCAGTGGCGAGGTGGTCACCGAGGACCGGGGCAGGGTGCCGTTCGTTCATGCCCAGGGGCGTGCCGCACCAGCACGTCAACACCGGCCGGGAGCCACTCTGGCTGGTCTTCGTGTACGGACCCCACGGTCAGCCTTCCGTCGGCTGATCACAACCAGATGTCATCCTCCGAGGTGAAGACATGCACAACCCTCGCATCCGGCGTGTCGCCGTTCTGGGCGCTGCCGTGGCGCTCGTGACGCTTGCCGGGGCATGCAGCGCACCCGGCAAGTCCTCCTCGTCCGGGTCGAGCGACTCCGGGCCCATCAAGATAGCTGTTGTCGACGCCCAGAGTGGCCAGCTCAGTTCGCTGGGGACATGGGAGTCCAAGGGCGCGAAGCTGGCGGTCGACGAGTGGAACAAGGCTGGTGGGATCAACGGTCGGAAGATCCAACTCGATGTCTTCGACGACCAGGGCGACCCGACGGTCGGCACCAACCTGGCCCGCAAGATCGCCAGCGAGGGCTAC
>DATCWR010000139.1:0-13310 GCA_036566245.1 Mycobacteriales bacterium
CCGCGGTGGCCACCGCCCAGCCGGCGGCCGGTTGGGCGTCGATGAAGCGCACCTCGAGGAAGTCTCGGGGCCGTACCGGGGGAAAGAGCGTGGTCAGGTGGTAGTCGAGGTCCTGGTAGGTCGCCGGTCGGGGCCCGTGCCCGCGTAGCCAGTCCCGGAAGGTCAGTCCCGGGGGAACCTCCCAGGGGCTGCCGTTGCCGCGCACGGCCAGCACGCTGGCGTCCAGGGCGTAGCGTGCCCACGACTCTCGGGGATCTGGTCCGTCGGGTGGCGGGTGGGTACGGGACGGGTCGATCCGCCACCACACCGCCAGGCGGGTGGAGCGCCATCCGGTGGGCCGTCCGCGAAACAGCGGGGAGTTGGCGAAAGCCGCCACCAGCACCGGCCCCAGAGCGTGCAGTGTGCGCCACCGGGTCTCGGCGCTACCGGCGTGTCCGTGCTCCTGTCCGGCCTCCAGGCACACCTGCACCGCGGCGGTGGAACACATCATCACCCGGCCGTGGGGACCGTCCCGGTCGAAGTGCCGCTCCATGGCCGCGTAGCGAGGTTCGGTGGTCAGTCGGCTGGGTTCCCGCACCGGGTCGAGCCCGAGTCCGGACAACCGCAGTCCATAGGTGGACGCGAGTGCCCGCAACCGGGACAGGTCATCACCGACCTGGTTCAGGCAGGCGTCCAGTGACGGGGCCGGCGCCGAGCTGAGTTCGAGTTGGCCACCCGGCTCGGTGGTGATGGCTCCTCGAAGGGCCAGCGCACGGGCGGAGGAGACGACGCCGTCGAGCCGGGCCGGTGGGACCGGGGCGTGATGGTCGGACCCGTCGTGTACCAGCCACTCGAGTTCGACCCCGAGGGCGCCGGGAGGGCCGGTCTTGAAACAGGTGCCCGCGACGTGGTTCTCCGCGTCGGACTCGGTGATCGGAGAGGGGAGCGCGGCCACGTCCGGCGAGGTAGTCATCCCGTTCCTCCTGGTCAGAACCTGTCCGGCGGTCGGGCTGGCTGTCCCGCACGCCTTCGGGGAGCAGCCGTTGGTCCATCATCCCCGGGGGCGGATGGCACCGCACTCTCGAACAGCCCCGGGGATTGCATCTTTCGAACGTGTGTTCGAATATAGGGTATGCCTGTCGCCGAGTGGGTGGGTGGTTCGCCCGCCGAACAACCCGGGTCCGGACCTACCCGAAGTCCGGCCGGGGCGCGCGTGCGTCAGGTTCGCGTGATTGATACATCCGGTATATCCGAAACATCCACGCCGCTGCCACCCCCATCGCGAGTTCCCGGACCGCCCGTGTTGCCGGTACTGCCCGCCCTGCGGGCGTTGTTTCCCGGTGACGGGCCACGGCGCGGCACGGTGGTGTCCGTGCTGGGTGGACTCGGCGGGACCTCCCTGCTGCTCGCGTTGCTGGCCGGGGTGTCGACGGCCGGCGGGTGGTGCGCGATGGTGGGTCTGCCCGCCCTGGGCGCGCCGGCCGCCGCGGAGTTGGGAGTTGACCTGGCCCGGTTGGCCATGGTGCCCGGACCCGGGCCCCGGTGGGTGAACGTGACGGCAGGACTGCTGGACGGCTTCGACGCGGTGGCCGTCCGACCACCGGCCCGGGTCGGGGCCGGAGAGGCTCGACGACTGCTGGGTCGAGCCCGGGAACGAGGAGCCGTCCTGTTCACCGCCGGGGCCTGGCAGGGTGCCCACCTGTGCATGTCGGTGTCGGCGGCACGGTGGCAGGGGGCTGACCAGCGGGGACACGGCCGACTGCGGGCCCGCTGTCTGGTGGTACGGGTGGAAGGCCGGGGCGCCGCGGCCAGGCCACGGCTGACCAGGCTGTGGTTGCCCGCGCCCGGGGGTGGCTGTGCGGCCGCAGGGGCCGCAGAGGCCACAGAGACCTCGGCCGTGGTCGGGTTGGAGACCGGGGTTCGCAGCACCCGCCGCGGCGTGTCCGGGTCGGTACCGATGCCACGAACCGCCACCTGACCGTGGCCGACGGGGAAGGGACCGAGAGGGGCCGGCCGACCAGACCGGTCCGCATGCTCGTGGTCTGGTGCCCGAACTGGTCGATCACCGCCGCGGGTGTCGCCGCCGACACCCCGGCCGCGGTGGTGCGCTCCGACCGGGTCCTGGCCTGCACGGCCGCGGCCCGGGACGAGGGCGTCCACCGGGGGCTACACCGACGAGAGGCACAACGGCGCTGCCCGCGGTTGGTGCTGCTGACCGAGGATCCCCGGGGCGAGGCGGTGGCGTTCGAACGGGTACTGACCGTGGTGGAACGGTTCCTGGCAAGGGTGGAGGTGATCCGTCCCGGGGTGTGCGCCGGTCCTTCGGCCGGGGCGTCCCGGTACGTCCTCGGCCGAAGGACCGGGAGCGGGCATCGGCCCACCGACGCGGACGACGGCAACAACAACACGGACAACGAGATCTGGCTGGCCAGGCGGCTCGGCACGGCGGTCGGACACCGGTGTCGGGTGGGAATCGCCGACGGACTGTTCGCCGCCGGACTGGCGGCCCGACACGATCAGGTGGTGCCCTCGGCCGCGACCGGTCGGTTTCTCGCACCATGGCCGGTGGACATCCTCGGGCAACCAGGCCTGGCCGACCTGCTGACCCGGCTGGGCATCCACACCCTGGGCGACCTCGCCGCACTGCCCTCCGGCGACGTGCTCTCCCGTTTCGGGCCGGACGGCGCCCGGGCGCACCGACTGGCCCGTGGACTGGACGAACGGCCGCCCAACCCACGCCAGATCCCGCCCGACCTGGCCGTGTCGGTCGAGTTGGATCCGCCGGTGGACCGGATGGACCGGGCCGCGTTCGCGGCCAAGGCACTGGCCGACCGGTTGGGTGACCTGCTGAGCGCGCACCGGTTGACCTGCACCCGCGTCGCGATCGAGGCCGTGACCGAACACGGCGAACGGCTGGTCCGGCTGTGGCGACACAACGGTGCGCTGGCCTCCTCGTCGATCGCCGAACGGGTGCGCTGGCAACTCGACAGTTGGGTGTCGGGAGTGGGAACCGGCCCGGAGGAACCGCCCACCGGCGGGGTGGTCCTGCTCCGACTGACCGCCGAGGAGGTCGCATCCGACGACGGTCACCAACTCGACCTGTGGGGAGGCACCGACCAGGCCGGCGAACGCGCCGCCCGCGCGATAGCCCGGGTGCAGGGAATGCTCGGCACCGACGGGGTGACCGTGGCGGTACCTGGTGGCGGGCGCGGTCCGGCCGACCAGATCGTCTGGACGGCCTGGGGCGAGCCGGCAGAGCCACCGCCGACTCCCACCGCGCCCTGGCCAGGTCGGCTACCCGCCCCCTCCCCCGCGATCGTGCACGGTGAACCCAGACCGGCCGAGGTCACCGACCTGGGTGGGTCCGTGGTGGCGGTCAGCGGTCGGTACCTCCTCTCCGCGCCGCCGGCGTGGCTGTCGGTGGCGGGCGGGCGGCGGGTGCGGACGGTGCGGTGGGCGGGTCCCTGGCCGGTGGACGAGCGGTGGTGGGGTCCGGCGAACCGACGCCGACTGGTTCGGCTACAGGTGGTCACCGCCGATGGTGCGGCGTGGTTGCTCGCCCTCCGGGACGGGCGCTGGTGGGTCGAGGCCGAATACGACTGAGGGTGACCTCGGATCACCCGTCGCAGACGGAACATGTTGTTCACACGGGGCGTGAGATGACGGAATCGCGGGGTTGTGGGTCCACCTCCGATGGTGTGACCGACCGTCCCTACATCGAGTTGCACTGCCACTCGAACTTCAGTTTCCTCGACGGGGCCTCGCACCCGAAGGAGCTGGTCGACGAGGCTGCCCGGCTGGGCGTCGAGGCGTTGGCGTTGACCGACCACGACGGGATGTACGGTGCGGTGCGTTTCGCCGAGGCCGCCGCGGCCGCGGGCGTGGGCACCGTGTTCGGGGCGGAACTGTCCCTGGGGTTGTCCCGGCCACAGAACGGTGCCGCCGACCCCGAGGGCACCCACCTGCTGGTGTTGGCCCGTGACGTTGACGGGTACCGCCGGCTGTGTCGGGCGATCAGTGAGGCGCAGCTCGCGGGTGGGCAGAAGGGGCGGCCGCGCCACGACCTGGAACGGCTGGGTGAGTTGGCGGCCGGGCGTTGGCTGGTGTTGACCGGGTGTCGCAAGGGGACGGTTCCGGCCGCGCTGGCCGCCGGAGGTACCCGGGCGGCCGGCGCGGAACTGGACCGGTTGGTGGCGCTGTTCGGGCGGGACAACGTCGCGGTGGAACTGTGGGACCACGGTCGGCCGCTGGACTGTGAACGCAACGACGCGCTCGTCGAGGTTGGCGCCCGGGCGGGGGTGTCGGTGGTGGCGACCAACAACGTGCACCACGCCACCCCGGCCCGGGCCAGGCTGGCCGCGGCGTTGGCCGCCGTACGGGCCCGCCGCAGTCTGGACGAGCTGGACGGCTGGCTGCCACCGGCCGGTGCCGCGCACCTGCGTTCCGGTGCGGAGATGGCCCGCAGGTTCGCCCGCCATCCCGATGTGGTCGACCGCGCGGTGGAGTTGGGGCGCGGGTGTGTGTTTCCGCTGCGGCACGCGGCCGGTGACCTGCCCCGGTTCGATGTGCCCGAGGGGCACACCGTGGCCAGTTACCTGCGCGAGCTGACCGAGCAGGGCGCCCGGGAACGGTACGGTCCACCCGAACACGCCCGGCAGGCGTACGCGCAGATCGCCCACGAACTCGCGGTGATCGAGGAACAGGGTTATCCCGGCTACTTCCTGATCGTGTGGGACATCGTCCGGCGCTGCCGGGAGACCGGCATTCTCTGCCAGGGCCGGGGTTCGGCCGCCAACTCGGCGGTGTGCTACGCCCTGGGTATCACCAGTGTCGACGCGGTGCGGTTCAGGTTGCTGTTCGAACGTTTCCTGTCCACCGAGCGGGACGGTCCGCCGGACATCGACATCGACATCGAGTCGGACCGGCGTGAGGAGATCATCCAGTACGTCTACCGTCGATACGGGCGTGACCGCGCCGCCCAGGTCGCCAACGTCATCACCTACCGGCCGAAATCGGCGGTCCGGGACATGGCCGGGGCGCTGGGGTACGCCCCGGGCCAACAGGACGCCTGGTCGCGGCAGGTGGACAACCACGAGCCGCTCGCCGTTCCCACGCCGCGTGCCGAGGTGGATCCGACCGCCGTCGGGTCACCGTCGGGGCGGCCGCGCGAGCACGACCTGCCCGACCAGGTGTTGGACCTGGCCGGGCAGGTGCTGGGATTTCCCCGTCACCTGGGTATCCACTCGGCCGGCATGGTGCTGTGTGACCGGCCGGTGGCCGAGGTGTGTCCGGTGGAGTGGGCCCGGATGCCCGGTCGCAGCGTGGTCCAGTGGGACAAGGACGACTGTGCCGCCGCCGGGTTGGTCAAGTTCGACCTGCTCGGGTTGGGCATGCTCACCGCGTTGCGTCTGGCGTTCGAGTTGATCGAGGAACACTACGGCCGCCGGTACACCCTGGCCACCATTCCGCCGGAGGATCCCGACGTCTACGACATGCTCTGCCGAGCTGACTCGGTCGGAGTGTTCCAGGTGGAGAGTCGCGCCCAGATGGCAACGTTGCCCCGGTTGCGTCCGCGTACCTTCTACGACCTGGTGGTCGAGGTGGCGATCATCCGACCGGGTCCGATCCAGGGTGGCTCGGTGCACCCGTACCTCCGGCGCCGCAACGGGGTGGAGCCGGTGACCTACCCGCACCCGCTGCTCCGTAACGCGCTGGAGAAGACCATGGGGGTGCCCCTGTTCCAGGAACAGCTCATGCGGATCGCCGTTGACGCGGCCGGGTTCACCCCGGCCGAGGCGGACCGGTTGCGCCGGGCGCTCAGCTCAAAACGGTCCGCCGAGCGGCTGGAGGAGCTGCGACCCCGTCTGTTGTCCGGCATGGCCGAGCGGGGTGTGGGACCGGTGGCCGCCGAGCAGATCATCGACAAGCTGGTCGCGTTCGCCGACTTCGGGTTTCCCGAAAGTCACGCGATCAGCTTCGCCTACCTGGTCTATGCCAGCGCGTGGATCAAGTTGCACCACCCGGACGTGTTCTGCGCTGCGCTGCTCAACGCCCAACCGATGGGGTTCTACTCCCCGCAGTCGCTGGTGGCCGACGCCCGGCGGCACGGGGTACGGGTGCTCGGTCCGGACCTCAACGCGAGTTCCGACCGGGCGACGTTGGAACCGTGCCGGTCCGGTCCGTCCGGTCCGTCCGCTCGGTCCGGTCAGGAACGGGTCCGGTACGCGGTACGGCTGGGCATCGGGTCGATCCGCGCCGTCGGGGAACAGACCGCCCGGCGGATCGCCGAGGGACGACCGTACGGGTCCATGTCGGATCTGGCCCGCCGGCTCGCCCTTCCGGCGCCGGTGCTGGAGGCGCTGGCCACCGCGGGGGCGTTCGGGTGTTTCGGACTGGGCCGCAGGCAGGCGCTGTGGGCGGCCGGTGCGGTGGCACGGGAACGGGTCGACACCCTCCCCCTCCAGCTCTTCGACGGGTCGACGCCTCGGCTGCCGGAGATGACCGACCAGGAGCGGATGGTCGCCGACCTGTGGGCCACCGGTATCTCACCGGACAGCCACCCGGCCGGGTTCCTGCGGGGCCAACTGGCAGCCATCGGTGTGGTGGACGCGGCGCGACTGCGTGCGGTTCCGACCGGTCGACGGGTGCTGGTGGCCGGGGTGGTGACACACCGGCAGCGGCCCTCCACGGCGGGCGGTACCACGTTCGTCAACCTGGAGGACGAGACCGGGCAGGTCAACGTGATCTGCTCACCCGGGCTGTGGCAGCGGTACCGTCGGGTCGGCCGGGAGTCCGCGGCCCTGCTGGTCACCGGACGGGTGGAGAACATCGGGGGGGTGACCAACGTGGTGGCCGAGCGGCTGGCCCCGCTGCGTTTGCCCGCCGGTGACCGTTCCCGTGACTTCCGCTGAACACCGATCGGTGGGGACCTCCACCCCTCGGAACCACCGGCTCACGAGACCATCGGCGGACATCGTGCGATCAACCGCCTCAACCGGTGCGCAGGGCCACCCGCGCGGCGTGCGCGACGTCGTCGTTGGGGTGACGTGCCGCGATCGCCTCGAGGAGCGGCACCGCGTAGGGGTTGTCGAGCCGCCACAGGTGCGCGATGTCACCGATCTGGTCGTCGACCGTCCGGCCCCGGGCGAACATGTACACCGCCCGGGTCGGGTCCTCGTCCAGGTAGGGCACCATGGACTCGACCAGCATGTGGGCGATGTCCTCCGGCCGCATCGCCTGGTGCGTCTCCAGGCCGTGGTCGATCAGCCAGATCAACGCGAACGGCCGGATCCGCGGCTCGTCGAGTAGCCCGCGGACCGCGGCCTCTGCCGCCGGTCCGATTCCCGACAGCGCGGCGAAGGCACTCATCCGCGCGCTCGGGTGGGCGGTGTGGATCGCCTCGACCAGTTCGGTCGCCGCCGTCTCGCCGCGGGGACCCGCCCACAACCTGGCCTCCTCGGCGGCGGCCTCGTCGTCGTAGCCGGCGCACATCTCCAGCAGTGTCACCGCGTCGAAGTCGACCAGTTCACCGAAGAACGGGGTGGGCAGTCCCTCGGCTCGCAGCAGCCGACCCACGCACCAGGTTCCCAGTGGGGTCAGCGACAGCCGTCCGCCGTCCCGGCGGGACAGGCCGTCGGGGTCCTGTCGGACCACGCCGCCGGTACAGTCGATGATGCCCAGGTCCTCGAGTTGCCGGATCCACCGCCGCAGGTCGCGGTGGTCCGGCCCGGGGTCCGTCGGGGGGTCGCCGGGCAGGCCGCCGGCCTGTTCGACGAACACCGCCAGGTCCAGCGGTCGGGTGGCACCGTACAACGCCTCGACCAGCACCCAGAGCAGGTCGTGGGCACTCCCGTCCGGGTCGGCCCCGGCCGTCCCCTCGGTACGCATGGCACCGGCGCACAGACCCGCCAGGGCCCGGTAGGCGAGTTCCACCGGACGTTCGGCCAGTGCCAGCCCCAGCGAGGTGGTCGACAGGAGACGCCCGCGCGCCTCCACCAGTCCGACCGCGCGGGCCCAACAGAACACCAGGTGGGTCTGGGTGAGCGCGGTCGAGGTGGGTACCCGCCGGCCGGTGAGTCTGGCCAGGTCGTCGCGGCCCACGTCCAGCCGGTTGGCCAGATCCAGTCCGTCGGCCACCGACAGGTTCCCCCGTGTGGTGAGTCGCCGTGGCCGGATCGCCCACCGGGTCAGTTCGGCCAGTCGCCGTGGCCCCGGAGCCTCCGCCGCGGCCGCCCACACGGTACGCGCCGCCGGACGATGCACCGGGGGCTGCATCCACCGGGTCGAACGGAACGCCACCCGTTGGGGATCCATCCACGACAACAGGGACGGTTCCACCGGCGGCGGTGGGAAATGTTCGACCAGGTGACGTCCGGTCACGGCGAACAGTCGCTCCTGGACGGTCGGGTCACCGATGTTGACCCGCCGCGAGTAGAGCCGGTCGGCCAGTACCCCACACTGCCCGCACTCGGTCAGTGTGTCGACCAACCAGATGGACAGGCCGGTGACCATGGCACGCACGTCCCACCACCCCGGCACGGTGGGTTCCAGCCGACCTGTGTCACCGAGAAAGTCCACGAACGACAGCATGGTGGGGCCCAGGGTTGCCAGTGTTCTGCGGTCCACGGTGCCGCGACAGGGCAGCCAGTCCCCGAACAGCCGGGGAAAGTCCTGTACCGACCAGTGGTGCAGGTCCCCGCCGCCACGCTCCCACTTGTACCGGAGTGCCTGATGCACGGTGGTCAACTCGACCGGGCGGCCACGACCGGCCGCCCAGGTGTCGAACAGGGCGCTGATCGTGCCTCGGGCACGGACGAACGCCTGCTCGCCGGGCGGCTGCTCCAACGCCACCGGGTCCACCCTCCCTCGCGCGGCCGTTCACGGCAGCCCGACGACCCGCCGCCGCCCGGGGCCGGGCGCGGCGGCGCACCAGACCGATCCCTGATTTGACCACGATGTGTGACTGACCGACCGCAGAGATGTTACATCCCCCGACTGGCCACACATGCGGGTGATCAGACCCGTACCTGGTTGCTGTCGATCCAGACCGACCGGCGAGATCAGTTACTTCCAACAGTTCATGAACAACGCGACCACGTCCTGGAAGGAGCGCCCAAGAATCTGCGCACCCGTATCCTGGGCGAACCAGCCCCCCGGCCGGCCGTCCAGGGGCGACCGGGGCCTGGCCTCACGGCGACCGGCCTGCCCCGACCAGCGCGGTCAGGGCAGGCCGGCGCCAGGTCTCACCCGACTCCGGCCACCGGATGAGGGTCTCGACTGACCGACATCACGGCCTCCTCTCCGGGACCCGACGAGTGTTCGGATGCTGGAATCTGGTGACCCGCCCTGGTCCGGAGAACCGTCCCGGCGTGATTCCGCGACAGTGTGTGGACAACGGTCACTGTTGTTGTCATTTCGGCGTTCAGCCCGCAGGTCACCCGACCGGCGCCGGAACCATCGCTGGGGCGACCGGTGGTGTCGTCGCGAGAGGGACCGATGGTGACCGCATTCTGTCCCCCGAGGATCAGATGAAAGTACAGGTGGTGTTTCGCCCCTGCCAGAATTGGCGGGCCATGGCCGGCTGGTAACTCACAGAGTTTCGATCCGCCCGTCGGGTGATGTCAAGCAGTCCGCTGGTCACACAAATTGTTCCGACGAAAACAAGCCGACCGCCACAGGCAGATATGCACCCGGCCCACCGGGTCTGATCCGTTCGGCCGAGACGACACGGTGCCGGCCACAGAATTTGTGGCCGGCACCGTGGAGATACCTACCGGTTCACGCCCTGATCAGTTTTTCTTTGTTCGCCGATGCTGGTCTGACCGGTTCACTCCGGTTATGACAGGGTCGGTGTGGTGGGCGCCTCACCAGGACCGGTCAGGTCGGCTCCGGGCAGATCCAGGTGCGCCGCACGGGTCTGTTCGTCCTCGTCGGAGACACGCAGTCGAGCCTCGGGCTGTTCGGCCGCGGGGGGCAGGTTCGAGTCGAACCAGTCACTGGTGTCCAACGGTTCACGCCGAGTCTCGGCCAGGGCGGGCGCGTCTGCCGCTGCGGTACCCGCCTCGGCCAGCCAGGACGCCGGGTTGTGTGCCTGCTCGCCGGGGTCACCGGTCAGCCTGGTGGCGAACCCCTCCAGCATTTTGCTGAACTCACTCGGGATGATCCACACCTTGTTCGCGTCACCCTGGGCGATCTGCGGCAACGTCTGGAGGTACTGGTAGGCGAGCAGTTTGGGGTCCGGGTCGGCCACATGAATCGCCTGGAACACCGTCTCGATGGCCTTGGCCTGTCCCTGTGCGGCCAGGAACCGGGCTGCCCGCTCACCCTCGGCCCGCAGGATTCGGCTCTGCCGTTCTGCCTCGGCGGACAGAATGGCGGCCTGCTTCTGGCCCTCGGCCTGCAGGATCTGCGCGGCCTTCTGACCCTCGGCGGACTTGATCGCCGACTCCCGCTGTCCCTCGGCCTGCAGAATCATCGCGCGCTTGTCCCGGTCGGCCCGCATCTGCTTTTCCATCGAGTCCTGGATGGTCGGCGGCGGATCGATCGCCTTGAGTTCGACCCGGCTCACCCGCAACCCCCACTTGCCGGTCGCCTCGTCCAGTTCACCGCGCAACCTGGTGTTGATGGCGTCGCGGGAGGTCAGGGTCTCCTCCAGGTTCATGCCACCGACGACGTTGCGCAGGGTGGTGATGGTCAGTTGCTCGACGGCCTGGATGTAGTTGGCGATCTCGTAGGTCGCCCGGGACGGTTCGGTCACCTGGAAGTAGACCACCGTGTCGATGTTGACGGTCAGGTTGTCCGAGGTGATGACCGGCTGTGGCGGAAAGGACACCACCTGTTCACGCAGGTCGATGGTCGCGCGCACCTTGTCCACGAACGGCATCAGCACGGCCAGCCCCGGAGTCAGCGTGCGCTGGTAGCGACCCAACCGTTCGACGATCGCCGCCCGGGCCTGCGGCACGACCCTGATACTGCGGCTCAGGATCACCAGCACCAGTACCACGAGTACACCCAGTGCGATCAGAGCTGACATCTACGGCCCTCCCCAGACGATTGCGGTGGCACCCTTGATCTCCATCACCCGGACCACCCGGCCCACCTCCAGGACCTCGGTGGCGTCGAACGCCTGGGCCGACCATTCCTCGCCGGCCAACCTCACCCGACCACCATGGGCGTCGACAGCCCGGACGACCACGGCCTGGTTGCCCACCAGGGCCTCGATCCCGGTCCTGGTGTGTGGGGTGGACAGTTCCATGTGCCGTTTGGCGGCGGGACGTACGACCGCCAACAGTCCCAGCGCGCCCACGGCGAAGACCACGAACTGGATCGCGACCGGCGCACCCAGGGCCGCAGCCGCCGCCCCCATCAGCGCCGCGCCGCCACACATGATCAACACCAGGTCGAGCGACAGTGCCTCGGCGATGGCCAGGACCCCCGCCGCGACCAGCCACATCAACCATATGGGCACGTGTCCATCCTGCCAGACCGGCCGACACGCCCACGGTGCCAGCTTCGTTCCCGCTCGGCCGGGCCGGTGAACCATCGGTCCGGCCGGTCACTCCTCGGTCACGAAGTCGATCAACCGCTCGACCGCGCCGAGCAGGGGCGTCTCCAGGTCGGCGTAGGAACGCACCGCGGCGAGCACCCGTCGCCACATCTGGTGGCTGTCGACGACCCCCAGTGCCTGGCACACCCCCTCCTTCCAGGGGATCTCGCGGGGCACCCGCGGCCAGGCCGGGATCCCCACCGACGCGGGCCTGACCGCCTGCCAGATGTCCACGTAGGGGTGACCGGTGACCAGTACGTGTGGGCCGGCCACCGCCGCCACCAGCCGGCTCTCCTTGCTGTTGTCGACCAGGTGGTCGACCAGCACACCGAGTCTGCGGCCGGGGCCGGGCCGAAACCTCGCGACCGCCTCGGCCAGTCGGTCGATCCCGTCGCAGGGTTCGACCACCACCCCGACCAGTCGCAGGTCGTCGCCCCACACCCGCTCCACCAGCTCGGCGTCGTGCCGCCCCTCGACCCAGATCCGGCCGGCCCGGGCCACCCGCGCGGGTGCGGCCGGCACCGCCAGCGAACCGGAGGCGGTCCGGTCGGGTCCCGACCTGACCGGTGCGGAGGGAGTCGGTCGGACCAGGGTGACCAACCGGCCGTCGAGCAGGAAACCCGCCGGCACGAGCGGGAAGACCCGCCGGTTGCCGTGTCGGTCCTCCAGGGTGACGCAGTTCGCGGCGCAGTCGACCACCGCGCCACAGAATCCCCCGACGTCCCCCTCGGTGGCCTCTGCCGACCCGACCTGATCCACCATCTGGACCACCTCGACCACCACGTCGCGTTCGGCGGGTACCTCGGGTACCCGGCGGCGACGAGGCCCGGGATCGGCCAGCACATCATGACCGTAATGCCTGCTTCGCACGGTGCTGACGCTATCGGGCGGGCCGGAACCGGCCGACGTAGGCTCGCCGGCATGTCCAGGGTACGGTCCGGTCTGCTCGCCGCGTGGTCGTCGGCGTGGCTGGCCGGCGAGGTCGGCTACGACGAGGTGATCGACGCGGTGACCGGTGACGACCAGCCACACCGGGTGGTCGGGCTGGTCGACGCCGTCGACGTACACCCCGCCGCGACGGTCGATCCGGTGACCCTGGCCGGACTGTCGGGTCCGGGCCAGGAACCGCCGGACGCCTTCGGCCAGCCCGGGGTTCCGCTGGGTTGGCTGTTGGCGGCCCTACGCGACCGGTGGAGCACCGCACCGCGTCTGGTGTTGCCGGTCCCGGGTGACCCTCGCGGGCTGCCTGGTCCCGGCCCGTTCACCGACGCTGCTCTCCAGGCCGGTGAGGCGGTGCTGGGCGACGGCCTGGGGGTTGTTCCCACGATCACCCGGCATGGCTCGGCGGTGGGCAGCGCGACCATCTCGGTGCGCTGGACCGTGTTCCCGACCGGTGACCCCAGCCCGGACCCGATCACTGTCGCCGAGGCCGAACGCGCCCTTGGTGCGGCGATCCGGGAGGCCACCTCGGCGCTGCTGGTGGCCGACGTGGCGAGTTGGCGCCCGGAGATCGGCGAGCGGGTCGCCCGGACACGGCGCCCGAGTGATCCGCGTCTGCCGCCGCGCTGTCCCCCCCGGGCGGTCCGGTTGCTCGCCCAGGCCGACCGGTTGGCCGACGTGTTGGACCTGGCCGACGCCGACGCTCCGGGAGGTGCGGTGACCGGCACGCAGGCCCTGGCCCGTGACGAGGCACTGCGCCCGCTGCGCACCGCGGTGCGCCGGGCCCGGATCGCCGCCTACAACGCCGCGGCATCGGCCTGACCCGTCCAGGCCGGTACTGGCGGAA
>DATCWR010000150.1:0-9931 GCA_036566245.1 Mycobacteriales bacterium
GGCCGCGCTGGCCCGCCGGGTCCCTGGTGCCGGAGAGGGCGCCCGCCCGACCCGGAACGCCGACCCCGCAGGCTGAGCGGCCCCTGCCGTGACCCCATGGGAGTGTGCGTACTGGACCACCTCCGCGGCCGGTCCGCCGGAATCGCGGCCGACCGTTACCGAGTGAAGCACCAACGACCCCGAAACCCACCATGAGGGCAGAACTTCATGCACCACGCCGTGATCATGGCCGGTGGCGCCGGCACCAGACTGTGGCCGCTGTCGCGGGCGACCCGACCCAAGCAACTGCTCACCGTCGGGGATGCCCGCAGCCTGCTGCGGGTCAGCTTCGACCGCGTGGTCGGAGTTGTCCCGCCCGAACGGGTGTACGTGTGCGTCGCTGCGGAACACCGCGACGCGGTGCGCGAGGCACTGCCCGACCTACCCGCCGACAACGTGCTGGGGGAGCCGTGTGCGCGGGACACCGCCAACGCGGTTGGTTTTCCCGCCGCGGTACTGCACGAACAGGATCCCGAGGCGATCGCGGCGTTCGTCACCTCCGACCACCTGATCGAACCGGTGGACGTGTTCCAGGACTCGCTGCGTGCCGCCTTCGGCCTGGCGGTCCAGCGTCCCGGTTCACTGGTCACCTTCGGTGTTGTGCCGGCCTATCCGCACACCGGTCTCGGCTACATCGAGCGGGGTGAGCCCCTGACCGGTGGGGACTCGGGCGCATACGCGGTCGCGGCGTTCAGGGAGAAGCCGGACCGGGCCACCGCAGAGACCTACGTCGCCTCGGGACGGTACCTCTGGAACAGCGGCATGTTCGTCTGGCGGTGTGACACCGTGCTGGCCGAGTTGGCCACCCACCTGCCCGACGCGCACCGTGGACTGACCGAGATCGCCTCGGCCTGGCAGACTCCCTCCTACCAGCAGGTGTTGGAACGGGTCTACCCGTCGTTGCCCAGGATCAGCATCGACTATGCGGTGCTGGAACCGGCTGCCCGGGGCAACGGTGCCGACCTCGTGGTGGTTCCCCTGCCGGTGAACTGGCTGGACGTGGGTTCCTGGCCGGCCCTGGCCGAGACCCTGGACCGGGACGCCGACGGTAACGCCCGTGCCGCCACCACCGTGCTGGTCGACTCGGCGGGCAACATCGTGGTCAGCGACGATCCGGAGCACCTGGTCGCCACGGTCGGGCTGCGGGACATGATCGTGGTGCACACCGGTGACGCCACCATGGTCTGCCCGCGTTCGGCCGCCGAGCGGGTGAAGGAACTGGCCGGCGCGGTCCGGGACCGCTTCGGTGAGACCTACCATTGACCGGTCCACGGGCCGATCCGGTCGACACGGCAACGGCGGGCACCGTGTGGCGTCCGGGCCGGCCGGTGGATCTGCGCCTGACCTGCGCGCCGCTGTGGCACGGCCCGGCTGATCCGACCTGCCGGATGACGGCCGACGGGGTGCTGTGGCGCACCGCGTTGACCCCACATGGTCCGGGCACCCAGGCTGTCTGGCTGGCCGGTTCCGGTGAGGTACGGGTCCGGGCCTGGGGGCCTGGCGCGGACTGGTTGGTGGACGGGGTGCCGGACCTGCTGGGTGCCCGCGATGACGTGACCGGGTTTGATCCGGCCCACCCGGTGCCGGTTCGGGTGTGGCGAGCGCACCCTGGCCTGCGGATTCCCCGTACCGGCCTGGTCTGGGACGCCCTGGTGCCCGCGGTGCTGGAGCAGAAGGTCACCTCGGTCGAGGCGTGGCGTTCCTGGCGGGAACTGGTGTGCCGGTTCGGACAGTCCGCGCCCGGTCCGGCGCCGGCCGGGATGCGGGTGCTGCCCACACCGCGCGTGCTACTCGACCTGCCGTCGTGGGAGTGGCACCGGGCCGGGGTGGACCTGTCGCGGCGGCGTGCGATCCGTTCGGCGGCGGCGGTGGCCCGGCGGCTGGCCGAGGCGGTGGAGTTGGAACCGGTCGCGGCCCAGGCCCGACTGCGGGCGGTGCCCGGGATAGGGCCGTGGACCGCGGCCGAGGTGGCCCAGCGGGCGTTCGGCGACGCCGACGCGGTGTCGGTCGGTGACTACCACATCCCTGGACTGGTCGGCCGGGTGCTGGTCGGTGGACCGTTGGACGATGAGGGCATGCTCGAGGTGCTGGAGGTGTACCGGCCGCACCGGCATCGACTGGTGCGGTTGCTGCGGATCGGCGCCGGACCTGCGCCCCGGCGCGCGCCCCGCGCGCCGATCCGGGACTACCGAGCATTGTGAGACGTGCCGCTCAACGGTTATTTGTATGACCTTTCCGGAATCCCGTCACCTGCCCAGGTCTGGATCGTTGGTGGTGGTGCAGGTGGATTCGCTGGCCGGTAGAGCACACGGTCAGACCCCGGGGGGACCGCGGGGCGGCATGGCACCCGGATGCCTTGGGGGGTGGGGTGCCATGCCGGGTCCGGTGGCGTGATGCCGCCGGTACCAGGTGGCGTCCCCACTGTCGCGGGAGGTCTCGGCGTCAGGCCGCCTCGGTCAGGATCGCGTCAGACAGCGGCGGCCAGGCTTGAACCGCCCACTCACCGAATGTTCGGTCGGTGAGCACCACGCACGCCACCCGGGCGGCCGGGTCGACCCACAGGAACGTGCCGCTGCGGCCGAAGTGTCCGAAGGTGGTCGGGCTGTTGTCGGTGCCGGTCCAGTGTGGTGTCTTCGAGTCGCGGATCTCCAGTCCCAGACCCCAGTCGTTGTGCGCCTGCCGGCCGAATCCGGGCAGCACACCGGCGAGTCCGGGGAACTGGACGGTGGTCGCCTCGGCGACGGTGTCCGGGTGCAGCACCGTCGGTTTCAGCAACTCGCCGGCGACCCGGGCCAGGTCGGCCACCGTGCTGGTGGCGGCGTGGGCGGGGGAACCGTCGAGCACGGTCGAGGTCAGGCCAAGTGGTTCGCACAGCGCCTGGTGGAGGTAGTCGGCGAACGCCATTCCGGTGGCGGCCGCGACGTGGTCGCCGAGCGCCTCGAAACCGGTGTTGGAGTAGATCCGCCGGGTCCCGGGCGCGGCAGCACGCTCGGTTCGGTCGGGGGCCAACCCGGAGGCGTGCGCGAGCAGGTGGCGCACGGTCGAGCCGGCCGGGCCGGCCGGCTCGTCCAGTTCGACCGCGCCCTCCTCGACCGCCACCAGACAGGCCATCGCGGCCAGCGGCTTGGTGACCGAGGCCAACGGGAATGACCGGTCCACCGGTCCGTGCGTACCGAGTAGGCCGTGCGGACCAACCACCGCTGCGGCGGCGTGATCAACCGGCCAGGTGTCGAGTTGTGCGAGCGCGTCCACGGTCGGTGACGTTATGGGGTGACGTGGTCGACGTCGACGTCGGGGCGACGGTCCAGTCGCGCCATCGCACGGCGCAGCAGTCGAGGGGTGTCGATGGCCACATCGTCGGGCAGGTCATCCCAACCGAACCAGGCCAGCGCGTCGGACTCGTCGCTGCGCACCTCGACCGCACCGGCCGGGGCCACCGCGAGGTAACGCACGTCCAGGTGCCGGGTGGGCACCCCCAGCGAGCAGGTGATCGGGTGCACGTCCAGGTCGACCGGTACCGGGTCCAACCGCAGACCCTGGATACCGCTCTCCTCGGTGGCCTCGCGCAGTGCGGCGGCGGCGACCGTGTCGTCGCCCGGTTCCAGGTGGCCGCCCAGTTGTAGCCAGCGGCCGACCCGAGGGTGCAGGGTGAGCAGCACGGCCTGCCGGGACGGGTCGACCACCATCGCACTGGCGGTCAGGTGACCCGGTTCACAACTCCGCCACACCGCGTCGGACCGGGCCTGAAGCAGCGCCAGGAACGCCTCCCGCAGCGCGCGTTGCTCCGGCACCGGCGAGGCGTACCCGGCCAGTACCCGGCAGGCGTCGTCGTGCAGCGTCGAGGTCATGCGCCCGATGCTTTCACAGCCGGGCCCGCGGATGTCTCTCACGTCCAGTGCCGTTCCGCAGGAAACTGACATCGAGCCTTGCGGAAAAGTGGCATCGAGGGTTGCAGGAAACTGACATTCATGGCTGCGGGAAAGTGGTAGTCTGCTGGGATGGAAGGCGAGTACCGACGACGACTTGTGGATCCTCTGATCGACGAACTCGTCTCGGGTCTGCCCGCGGTGTCGATCGTGGGACCGCGGGCCTCGGGCAAGACCACGACGGCTCGACGCCATGCCCGTACGGTGGTTCGCCTCGATCGCCCCGATGCCGCCGCAGCCTTCCAGGCAAACCCTGATGCGACACTCCGCACCCTGGCCGAACCGGTGCTGCTGGACGAGTGGCAGGAGGCTCCGGCTGTCCTCGGGGCGGTCAAACGCAGCGTGGATGCCGACCCACGTCCGGGCCGTTACCTGCTCACCGGCTCTGTCCGCGCCGAACTGGACGGTCAGACCTGGCCGGGCACCGGTCGGATCATCCACGTGACGATGACCGGTCTCACCGTGCGGGAGCGCCTGGGCGATCCTGACGCCGAGCCGTTCATAGACCGGGTCGCCCACTCTGGTGCGGCCGACCTGCGCACTCCGGACGAGTCGTTCGATGTTCGCGACTATGTGGAGCTGGCCATCACCGGGGGTTTCCCCGAGCCGGCACTCCGGCTGTCGTCGCGGCTGCGTCGACACTGGTTCGACAGTTACGTACAGCAACTGTTGACCCGAGACGCGCCTGCGGCGCAACCTCGCAGGGATCCACGGCGTCTGGGCCGTTTCTTCGAGGTGCTGGCCCTCAACACGGCCGGGGTTGTGGACATGAGCACCCTCTACCGGGCAGCCGGCGTTGACCGCCGGACCGCGGACGCCTACGAGAGCCTGTTGGCCAGCCTGTTCGTCATCGACACGGTGCCCGCATGGTTCACCAACCGGCTCAAGCGGCTGGGCCGGGGGCCCAAGCGGTATCTCACCGATCCCGCCCTGGCCGCCTCGATCGTCGGTTCCGACGTTGACGGCGTACTGGGTGACCCCGATCTGCTCGGTCGTCTTCTGGACACGTTCGTCGCGGCGCAACTCCGGGCGGAACTGCCGGTCAGCACGCTGCGGCCACGCCTCCACCACCTGCGTCAGGAAGGCGGCCGGCGTGAGATCGACATCCTGGTCGAGTTGACCGGACATCGGGTCATCGCCATCGAGATCAAGGCCTCGACCAACCCGAAGGCCCACGATGGACGGCACCTGCAGTGGCTGCGCGACGAACTGGGCGACCGGTTCTGCCACGGCCTGGTCCTGCACACCGGCCAGTACCTCTACCCGCTGTCCGAGCGGGTGACCGCCGCACCGATCAGCACGCTGTGGGGTTGATGCGGTGCGGGGTCCCCGTGGCGGCACGGTCACCCGGGGGGTCACCGCTCGGGTGCGGTGCTGCGCCAGAGCAGATCAACCTCGACCCGGGCGAACCGCCAGCCCTGGCCGGTGCGGACCGCCTCGAAGCGGTAGCGCTCCCCGACGGTCAGGTCCGGTTCGAGTGTGCCGGTATGCCGAACGAAGGTGGCGATCTGGTTCGCCCGGACGGTGGCCCGGTCGCCGCCCAGGTCGACCAGGGTGTTGGTGGCGACGTGGTGGGTCCGGTCGAAGTCGGCATGGTGGCGACGGGCCTGGGCGGTCAGCGCCTCGATGCCCCGGAGCGAACCGGAGGGAAACTGCCCGGTCGCGTCCTCGGTGAACACCGACCGGGTGTCGTCGAAACGCTTCTCGTCCAACCAACGACCCAGTCGAGCAAGCAGCTCGGTGATCTCGGCGCGGTCGGCCAGTTCCCGAACCGCACGCCGGAGTTGGGCCGTGTCGCCGTCCACGACGGAGCTGACCATGGTTCCTCCTGCTGCGGGTGTGGGTCGACGGCAGATCTGCCATCGAGATCATTGCGTTGGTGAGACCAACGTTGGCAGGACCAACGATAACAGAGATCGTGGGTACGACCAACGACCCAGGTAGACTGGTGCGTATGGAGTCGACCGCCGATGCCGCTCCGGCCCGACTGTGGGCCACACCGAGTTGGCTGGTCACCCAGACCGCCGCCCACGCCCACCGACTGGTGTCCCAGGGGCTGGCCACCGTGGACGCCCATCGCCACCACTACGTGCTGCTCGCCGCGCTGGCGGAGTTCGGACCGACCAGTCAGGCCGCGTTGGGCCGTCACTGTGGCATCGACCGCAGCGACGTCGTGGCGTTGGTCAACGAGCTGGTCGGTCGTGGGCTGGTCGAGCGCACCCCGGACCCGACCGACCGTCGGCGCAACTCCATCACCATCACCACGGCCGGAACGCGACAACTCGGTCGGATCGAGGCCACCCTGGCCGAGGTCCAGGACGACCTGCTGGCCCCGCTGTCCGCCGCCGAACGTGACCGGTTGTCACGGTTGTTGCGCAGGGTGCTGGACCATCACGGACGGCCAGCCCACCGTCCCGCCGACCGTGGTGTGAACGGTCCGGCCTGACGGTCACCTGATCAGGACGAAGTCCGCGGGGTCGCGGGGCGGGCGTGGGCTGGCCGGGGCGGCCGGGGTACCGACCGCGACGGCACCCATCGGTTCGAACGATGCCGGCAGGTCGAGTTCGGCTCGCACCACGTCGGGGCAGAACAGTGTCGAGGAGACCCAGCACGAACCCAGGTGCTCGGCGGCCAACGCGACCAGCAGGTTCTCCACCCCGGCCCCCATCGCCACCGCGAACATGGTGCGCTCGGCCTCTGCCCGCCGGGCGTCGGGATAGGGATGCGCGCCGTCCCGGACCAGGCAGGGCACCACAACCAGCCCGGCCCGGCGCAGGATGTCGCCACGGCGGACCCGACGGGCGATCCGTTCGGGCGTCATCCCGTCGGCGGCCAGGTCCGCCTCCCAGCGGGCCCGCATCGCATCCAACAACCGGGTGCGCACGTCCCGGTCGACCACGAGCACGAACCGCCACGGGGTGGTGTGGTGCGGCGCCGGCGCGGTGACCGCCGCGGCGACCGCCCGGTACACCGCGTCGAGGTCCACCGGATCGTCGGTGAACTCGCGCACCGACCGCCGGGCCGGCACCGCCTCGCGCCGGCCGAGTTGGATCGCCTCGGCGGTACCCAGCCGGAACAGGTCTGCCTCGGCCGGCCGGATCAGCGGGCGCGACCCTCGACCGTCGTCGCGGACCGACAGCCCACGCACCACCGCAGCCGGAATCCCGTCCAGTTTGCCCTTCACCAGGTCGGCGGCGGCGGCCACCTCGTCGGCGTCGGCCACCTCGGTGACCGCCAGCGGCATCCCCGAACTGTCCTTCTCACCCCGCAGGTCGCGTACCGCGGCCATACCGGCCACCCCGATCGCCACGTCGGTCAACCCGTGCCGCCACGGCCGGCCCATCGTGTCGCTGACCACCACGGCCACCTCGACCCCCAGGGCCGCACGCAACCCGTCGCGGAGTCCGGCTGCCGAGGCGTCCGGGTCGACCGGCAGCAGTGCGATCTCGTCGGCCGCCAGGTTCGAGGCGTCCACCCCGGCGGCGGCGAGCACCAGCCCGTGCCGGGTCTGCACGATCCGGGTCCGCCCCCGGCTGGCCACCACCCGCACCGTCTCGGCGTCCACCGCGGCCTGTCGTGCGGCCTCCCGGGCGTCCGGGGCGGTCGGTACCGGCACCAGCCGACCCTCCACCTTGGACACGGCCTTGGAGGTGACCACCAGTACGTCGCCGTCGGTCAGCCACGGCGCGGCCCCGGCCAGCAGCGCGACCAGGTCGTCGCCTGGCCGCAGCTCCGGAATACCGGTGACCGGCAGGATCTCGACACCCACGCTTGCCCCCACCATCCTGTGTCCGTAGTGGAAAGTTCGGAACCGGTCAGCCGAGGAGGTGCAACGTGGCCCGGGCCATCGCCGCGGTGGCGTCCGGATCGGACATCAACAGCGGCACCGCCGACACGGTCACCCCGGGGACCTGGGTGCCGGCGTCGATGGTGTCCACCAGCCAGCCGTCCAGCACGCCCTGGGCCGACCGGGCGCCGTAGAGCTGACCGACCGCCTCGGCCGAGGTCGGCACGCCCAGGGCGGTCAGACAGGCGTCGGCCATCCCGCGCACCGGCGCGCCCCCGATGATCGGTGACAGGCCCACCACCGGAGCGCTGCCCGCACGCACCGCGTCGCGAATCCCCGGAACGCCCAGGATCGGTCCGATGCTCACCACCGGGTTGCTGGGGGCGAACACCACCAGGTCGGCCTCAGCGATCGCCTCGAGCACCCCGGGCGCGGGCTTGGCGTCGTCGATGCCCACCATCACGAACGAACGGGCCGGAATGCCGGCGTGGTGGCGCACCCACCACTCCTGGAAGTGGATGGCGCGTTGCCCACCGCCCTCGGTACCGCTCTCGGTGTCGACCACCACGTGGGTCTCCACCCGGGCGTCGGTCATCGGCAGGATCCGCACCCCTGGTTGCCACCGCTGACACAGCGCCTCGGTCACCGCCGACAGCGGGTACCCGGCGTCGAGCATCCGGGTGCGGACCAGGTGGGTGGCCACGTCCCGGTCGCCGAGCCCGAACCAGTCCGGGCTGACACCGTAGGCGGCCAGTTCCTCCTTGACCACCCAACTCTCGTCGGCCCGACCCCAGCCGCGTTCGGCGTCGATACCCCCGCCCAACGTGTACATCACGGTGTCCAGGTCGGGACAGATCCGCAGTCCGTGCAGGGTGACGTCGTCACCGGTGTTCACCACCGCGGTGAGCTGTCCGCCCGATCCGTCCAGCACGGCCCGAAGGCCACGCAGGAACCGGGCACCACCGACACCACCCGCGAACGCCACCACCCGCACCGGCCCATCGTGGCAGATGCCACAGGCGTTCCGGACCGCCGGGGCCCGCGCTGTGCCCGAGCGATCGGACCGTCGTGGCCGGGCCGGCCAGACGATACGGTCGGTTCCTCCCGGTGAACAGGAGTTCTGATGCAGCAGGTGAGTGCGGCACGGCGGATCCTGGAGGGGTTCGCCGCGGCCGGTGTGCGGACGGTCTTCGGGCTCCCCGGTGTGCACAATCTGGCGTTCTGGCGGGAACAGGGAGCCGGCCTGCCAAGGATCGTCTCGGTTCGGCACGAGCAGACCACGGTGTACGCCGCGGACGGGCTGGCCCGGGCCACCGGCGGGTTGGGTGCGGCCCTGACCACCACCGGGCCCGGTGCGGCGAACGCGGTCGCCGCCTTCGGCGAGGCCGCAGCGTCGGGCACCCCGCTGGTGTTGGTGGCCAGCGAGATCTCCACCGCGCTGGCCCGCCCGGGGGTGCTGCGTGGTGTGCTACACGAGTCCCGCGACCAGGCCGGCCTGTTCGAACCGCTGGCCAAGGCGGTGTTGCGACCCCGGACCCCCGAGGCGGTCAGCCAGGCACTGGCCGAGGCGGTGTGCCTGGCCCTGACCTGCCCACGCGGGCCGGTGTACCTGGACGTGCCCACCGACGTGCTGAACGCGCCCGCGCCGCCGATCACCCTGCTCGACCCGGCCGTGTCGGTTCCCCGCCCGACCGACCTGGACCTGTTGGCCGCCGAGGTGGCGGCTGCCGACCGGGTGGTGCTGTGGGCCGGCGGCGGGGTGCTCCAGGCCGACGCCGGCGACGCGCTGGACCTGCTGGCCCGCCGGTTGGACGCGCCGGTGGTCACCAGTTACGGCGGTCGGGGGGCGTTGCCGGCCGGTCACCCCCTGCTGGTGGGGCTGCCGCCACACGAACCCGAGGTCGCCGACCTGCTGGCCGACGCCGACCTGCTGGTCGGGGTCGGGACCCGGTTCGACGGGATGATCACCCGCAACTGGTCGATGCCACGACCGCCCCGGCTCGCCGTGGTCAATGCCGACCCCGCCGATCTGGACACCAACTATCCACCCGATGTGGCGGTGCTCGGTGACGCACGGCTGGCGTTGGTCGGCCTGGCCGACCGGCTGTCCGAACGCCCGCCGGCCGGCACCGCGGACCGGGTTGCCGCGGTGGGTTCGGCGGGATGGTCCCGGTTGGCG
>DATCWR010000155.1:0-11212 GCA_036566245.1 Mycobacteriales bacterium
CGAGCCGATGGCCACCGTCACCACGCGCCCGGACGGTGACCCGGTCCCGCTGTCCTACCAGCAGGAGCGGGTGTGGTTCATGGAGCAGTTCGCTCCGGGCACCACCTCGTACAACATCCCGGTGCCGATCCGGCTCACCGGAGCACTGGACGTGCAGGTGCTGCGGGCCGCACTGGACGCCCTGCCGGCCAGGCACGAGGCACTGCGGATGTGCTTCCCAGCCGATGACGCCGGCCGGCCGGAGGTGCACATCGAGCCGGTCGTGTCCGTTCCGCTGTCCGTCGTGGAGGCCGAGAACGAGGACGCGGCGCAGGCGCTGGTGACAGCCGCCGCAGCCCAGACCTTCGATCTGGCCACGGGTCCGCTGCTGCGTGCCACCCTGGTCCGGATCGCCGAGGACGACCACCTACTCGTGGTGTGCACGCACCACATCGTCGGTGACGGCTGGTCGGTCGACCTGCTGTTACGCGACCTGGCCGCCGTCTACCACGCGCTGTGTGCGGGTGAGACCGCCGACCTGCCGGAGTTGCCCGTCGAGTACGGGGACTACGCGTACTGGCAGCGTCGGACGCTCACCGGCGCCGAGTTGGACCGACATCTGGACCACTGGCGCGGCGAGCTGACCGGTGTGCAGCCGTTGGACCTGCCCACCGACCGGCCGCGTCCGGCGACCCAGACGTTCGACGGTGGCCTGCACGTGTTCCGCCTCGACCTCGACCTGGCCGACGCGCTGCGTGACCTCGGCCGTGAGCACGGAACCACCCTGTTCATGACGCTGCTCGCCGCCTACCAGGTGCTGTTGGCCCGCCACAGCGGCCAGGACGACTTCGCGGTCGGTTCGTCGTCGGCCGGCCGGGGACTGCCCGAGTTGGAGGGTGTGGTCGGCATGTTCGTCAACATGCTGCCGATGCGCGCCCAGTTGTCAGGCGACCCGACGTTCAAGGAACTGCTGAGGCGCACCCGGCGGCACGTCCTGGACGCCTTCGAGCACGCCGACGTGCCGTTCGAGCGGCTGGTCAACGCGCTCGGTGTGCCACGTGACGTCAGCCGTTCGCCGGTGTTCCAGGCGATGTTCGTGTTGCAGAACTACGAGATGGGCCGGATGGCCGAGGCTGGCCCGTCCGGTCTGCGCTTCCACTGGCTGCCGATGGACCTGCCGGCCACCCGGTTCGACCTCGAGTTCCACGTGATCGAGGTTCAGTCCGGCCTGCTCTGCAAGCTCGTCCACAACACGGCACTGTTCACCGCGGAGACAGTCGCCCGGATGGCCGCCCAACTGACGACGCTGTTGCGGGCCGTCGTGTCCGATCCAGACCAACGAGTGACCGAACTGGACATTCTGCCGACCGACGAACGGGCACTGGTGCTGGACGGGTGGAACGACACCGCCACCGACCTCCCGCAGACCACGCTGCATGCCCTGGTGGCCGAGCAGGTCGCCCGTACGCCGGACGCGGTGGCGCTCACCTTCCGTGGCGAGTCACTGTCGTACCGGGAACTGGACGGGAGGGCGAACCGGCTCGCGCACCGGCTGCGTGAGTTGGGCGTCGGGCCGGAGACGTTGGTCGGGGTGTGCGCCCAGCGTTCGGTCGAGCTGGTGGTGGCGCTGCTGGGCGTGCTCAAGGCCGGCGGCGCCTACCTGCCGCTCGATCCGGAGTACCCGACGGACCGGCTGGCGTTCATGCTGGCCGACGCGGCCGCGCCGGTCGTGCTGGTCCAGGCCGACCTGCGGGACATGTTGGCGGTCGGCGAGGCGACCGTTGTCGTACTGGACGATCCAGCCGAGTACGCCAACCAACCGGACACCGAGCCGCAACCGTTGGCCGGGCCGGACAACGTCGCCTACGTCATCTACACCTCCGGTTCGACCGGCCGACCCAAGGGTGTACCCAACACGCATCGGGGCATCGTCAACCGGCTGGACTGGATGCAGCGGACCTACCTGCTGGACGGCACCGACTCGGTACTACAGAAGACCCCGGCGAGCTTCGACGTGTCGGTGTGGGAGTTCTTCTGGCCGCTGATCACCGGTGCCCGGCTCGTGCTGGCCGAGCCGGGCGGGCACAAGGACGCGGCCTACCTGCGTGGACTGCTGGTGTCCGAGGGCATCACGACCGCGCACTTCGTGCCGTCCATGCTCACCCTGTTCCTGGCCGATCCGGAGATCACCTCGTGTACGGCACTCCGTCGAGTGATGTGCAGCGGCGAGGAGTTGCCGCTGGCCGCGGCCCGGGAGTTCACCGCTCGACTGCCCGGGTGCGATCTGTACAACCTCTACGGACCGACCGAGTCCGCCATCGACGTGACCGCCTGGCACTGCACACGACAGGCGCTGGCCGAGGTGACGTCGGTGCCGATCGGCGCGCCGATCCAGAACGTCCGGATCTACCTCCTCGACGAGCGTGGAAACCCCTGTCCCGTCGGCGTACCCGGTCAACTGCACATCGCCGGCGTCGGCCTGGCCCGGGGCTACCATCGCCGGCCGGACCTGACCGCGGAGAAGTTCGTCGCCGACCCGTTCAGCGGCGCACCCGGCGGCCGGATGTACCGCACCGGCGACCTGGCCCGCTGGCGTCCGGACGGGACGGTGGAGTTCCTCGGTCGGATCGACCACCAGGTCAAACTACGCGGCCTGCGTATCGAGCTGGGTGAGATCGAGGCGGCGCTCCGCGAGCAGCCCGGCGTGCGTGACGCGGCGGTGATCGTGCGCGAGGACACCCCCGGCGACAAGCGGCTCGTCGGCTACGTCGTCGGTGACACCGACGGCGGCGAGCTGCGGTCGGCACTCAAGAAGACCCTTCCCGACTACATGGTGCCACCGTCGCTGGTCACCCTGGACAGGCTTCCGCTGACCCCCAACGGAAAGCTCGACCGCAGGGCCCTTCCCGCGCCGGTGTCGACCCGGGACACCAGCAGGCTGGTCGCGCCGTCGACGCCCACCGAGATGCTGCTCGCCGGTATCTGGATGGATGTCCTGAAGATCGACACCCTCGGCGTGGACGACGACTTCTTCGACCTTGGCGGGCACTCCATGCTCGCCACCCAGGTCGTCGCGCGGGTCGGCAAGGAGGCCGTGGGCACCCGCCAGGTCGGCGTGATGGACCTGTTCCAGCACCGCACGATCCGTGGGCTGGCCTCGTTCATGGAGGATGTGGACGGCGGCCGGGGAGCCCCACGGCACCTGCTCCACGAGCTGACCAAACCGATCCCGGCGGTGCGGCGCACGCTCACCTATGTCTGCTTCCCGTACGGTGGTGGCAGCGCGATCGTCTACCAGCCCTTGGCCGACGCACTGCCCGACGGCTACTCGCTGTACTCGGTGGCGATCCCCGGCCACGACGTGGGGCTCTCCGAGGATGCGGTCCCGTTCGACGAGTTGGTCGAACGGCTGGCCACCGAGATTCTGGAACGCGTCGACGGTCCGTTGGCAATCTATGGACACTGCGGGGTGGGTAACGCGCTCGCCGTCGGTGTGGCCCGCAGGCTCGAGGAGCAGGGCCGCGAACTGGAGGTCGTCTACATCGGCGCGATCTTCCCGTTCGCCCGCCTCAGGGGTGTGGTCGGCACCGTCCGGGCGCGACTGGAGAAGCTGCGCAGCAACCGGTTCTACGCCAGCTGGCTCAAGGGCATGGGCGTGGACACCGACGCCCTGGACCCGGCGCAGGCCGACCGGATCATCAGCAACATGCGCACGGACAGTCTGGCCGCCGAGGAGTACTTCAGCGAACTGCTCGACCAGCGGGTGAACAAGCTTCGCGCGCCGATCGTCTCGGTCGTCGGATCGCAGGACCCGGTCACCGACTACTACACCGAACGCTACCGGGAGTGGGAGTTCCTGACCGACAGCACAGCACTGGTGGTGCTGGACCAGGCGGGCCACTACTTCCTGCGCTACCGCGCCGAGGAGTTGGCCGAGATCGTCACCCAGGTCCATCCGGCGGTGGAGTCCGGCGACACCGGGCCACTCCACGTGTCCACCCGGGGCCTGGACGCCACCTGGGCTCTGCACGACACGCATCGGCCCGAGGTGGACGAGAAGCCGACCGTGGCGCCGAGCATGGGCAGATTCGTCACGATCACCATCGGCCAACTGGTCTCGGCGACCGGCACGGCGCTGACCTCCTTCGCGGTGCCGATCTGGCTCTACCTGCGCACCGGTTCGGTCACCGACCTGGGCCTGTTGTGGGCACTCGCGCTGATGGGCGGCGTGCTCATCCTGCCGGTGGCCGGTGCGCTGGTGGACCGCGGCGACCGCCGAAAGATCATGATCGGGTGCAGCGCGGTGGCCGGCGGCATCCAACTGCTGCTCGCCCTGTTGCTACTCAGCGAGCACGTCCAGCTCTGGTACATCTACGTGCTCATCCCGCTCGCCTCGGTGGCCGGATCGTTCCAGCGCATCGCCTACCAGTCCGCGGTGGCGCAGCTCGTGCCCAAGCAGTACCTCGGCCACGCCATGGGTCTCGCGCAACTGTCCAACGGGCTGGCCCAGCTTCTGATGCCGGTGATCGCGGCCGGGCTGTTGGCCGCGATCCAGATCTCCGGAATCCTGATGCTGGACATGGTGAGCTATCTGTTCGCCATTGTCAGCCTGTTGCTGGTGCGATTCCCGGACCTGATGGGCTGGCGGCCGCGCGAACCACTGCTCACCGCGATCAGGAACGGCCTGCGCTACTCCTGGAAGCACCGCGGCTTCCGGACCATGCTGCTGTACTTCGCGTTGGCCAACGTGTTCCTGGCGCCCGCACTGGTCCTGGTGTCGCCGCTGGTGCTGGCGTTCGGATCGGTCACCGACGTGGCGAAGGTGGCGATCGCGGAGGCGGTCGGCGCGGTCGTCGGCGGCGTACTCATGGCGTTGTGGGGCGGCCCACGCAAACGGCGGATGATCGGGGTGCTGTTCGGTAACGTCGGCATCGCGGCCGGTTGTCTGGTGATGGGTCTGCGGCCGTCGCTCACGGTGGTCGCGGTCGGGTTGTTCCTGATGGCCGCGGCCATGTCGGTGTCCCAGGGCATCTACGCGACCCTGATCCAGGTCAAGGTGCCGCAACGGTTCCACGGTCGGGTGTTCGCGATCAACCAGACCATCACCTGGTCCACGTTGCCCATCGGGTTCGCCGTGCTGGCGCCGCTTGCCGTCCGGTGGTTCGAGCCGCTGCTCGCCCGGGACGGCGCGCTCGCCGGCTCGGTTGGCGCGGTGATCGGCGCCGGGCCCGGCCGTGGCGTCGCGCTGGCCTATCTCGTGTTCGCGCTGATTCTGCTCGCGATCAACCTCGGCGGGTTCGCGGTGCGGCTGCTGCGTCGCTTCGACACGGAGGTGCCCGACTCGTTGCCCGACGACCTGGTGGGCGCCCAGGAACGGGAACGCCGGCAGGCTGAACGGGCCGGACAGGCCGAACGAAGGGACACCGCCGCATGAGCACGGCATTCCTGATCCGCGAGGATCGCGGCCACTGGGTCGGCGAGGTGGCCTCCGCGGTGCACGCCGCCGGCCTGCGCGCGGTCCTGGTCGCGCCGCCACTCAGCCCGGACGAGCGAGCCGAGCTGGCGTCCGTTGTGGACGATGTCGTGGCCGTCGACAACGTGTACGAGCCGGACGCGGTGGCCGCGACGATCCGCGCGCTCGACCCGTCGCCCGCCGGTGTGCTCACCGGGTCCGACGGCGCGATCGCCTGTACCGCGCGCGTGGCCGAACTGCTCGGCGTCGCACGCTGCCCGGCCGAGGTGTTCGAGTTGGCTCGTAACAAGTTCGCGGTGCGTGAGGTGCTGTCCGAGGCCGGCCTGCCCGGACCACGGTTCGCCCTGATCTTCGGGCCCGAGCAGGCCGCGGCCGTGGCCGAGCGGGTCGGGCTGCCCGCGATCGTGAAGCCGGTGAACGGGGCGGCCAGCAACCTGATCCGCGAGGTGTCCACGGTGGATGAGCTGGCCGGGGCGTACCGGCTGCTGGCCGAGCGGTTGCCGGAGTCCACCGACGATCGCTACCACCGGCCGCTGTCCGGCCGGCCGGGCGCCGCCGCCATCGACCCGACCAGGGTGCTCCTGGTGGAGAGCATGCTGCGGGGCCCGGAATACGCGCTGGATGTGATCGTCCGCGACCGTGCGGTGGAGCCGGTGGAGATCCTGGACAAGCCGCTGATCGACGAGCGCAGGTTCGAGCTCGCCCTGTCCTGCCCGCCCGAGGGACTGTCCGCGCAGCGAGCCGCACTGGTGGTTGACACGGCCGCCAGGGCGGTGTCCGCACTCGGTCTGAACAACACGGTCGCACACGTCGAGGTGATCGACGACGAGGTGTCCGGCCCGACCATTGTCGAGGTGAACGCGGGCCGTCCGGCCGGGTCGATCATGCCGTTGCTGGGCAAGCTGCGTACCGGTATCGACATCTTCGCCGAGTTGGTCTCGTTGGGCCTGGGCACACCGCCGCCGGACCGGAAGCCGCCGCAGCTACCCATCCCGCTGGGCATGCTGATCCTCTACGCATCCGGCTCCGGTCGGCTGGAGGCCATCCACGGGCTGGACGAGTTGGCCGAGCTGCCCGAGGTACTGACCGTGATCACCACCGTGACACCGGGCCAGGTGCTGACCGACGAGCAGGAGATCTACGTGGTGAACCTGGTGGTCGCCGGGTTCGCCGACCACGAGGAACTGGCCGCACTGCACAGCGAGGCATCGAGCCTGGTCAGGTTGGAGCTGTCATGACCTGGGAGCGCACCGTGTTCGTCGTGCGGGAGACGCGCGGGCACTGGATCCGCGATGTCGCCACGGCAGTACACGCCGCGGGAATGCATGCTGTCCTTGTCACCACCGCGCTCGACGACGACGAGCACGCCGATCTCGCCTCCGTCGTGGACGGTTTCCTGGTCGTTCCGGACGTCCACGACGCCGAGGTGATCGCCCACGCCATCCGGCAGCACACCGGGGGAGCGACCCCGGCCGGGGTGCTGACCGGTGCCGAGGGCGTCATCGCCAGCACCGCGCGGGCCGCCGAGCTGATCGGCACCGCCCGATGCCGTGCCGATGTCCTGATGCTGGCACACAACAAGTTCGCCGTTCGCGAGGTACTGTCGGCCGCCGGTCTGCCCAACCCGCGTTACGCGCTCATCTCCGATCCGACCGAGGCGGCCGCGGTCGCCGGACGGGTGGGCCTGCCCGCGATAGTGAAGCCGGTCAACGGTGCCGCGAGCAACCTGGTGCGTACCGTGTCCACAGTGGACGAACTGGCCGATGCGTGCCGGTTGCTGGCCGAGCGGTTGCCCGAGTCGGCTGACGCTCGCTACCACCGGCCGGTCGCCGGGCTATCCGGCACCGAACCGATCAATCCCACCAGGACGTTCCTGGTGGAAGGTCAGTTGCGGGGCCGGGAGTTCGCGCTCGACGTGTCCATCCGTGACGGAGTGGTGTATCCGGCCGAGTTGGTGGACAAGCCGCTCATCGACGAGCGCAAGTTCGAGCTCGGTCTGTGCTGCCCGCCGCTCGACCTACCCGACGACCGTGCCGAGCTGATCAGGAATGCGGTCCGGGACGCGGTCCTCGCCCTGGGCCTGGACAACACGACAGCGCACGTCGAGATCATCGACGACGGCACGTTGGGCCCGACCGTTGTCGAGGTGAACGCGGGCCGGCCCGGTGGCGGCGCGATGTCGGTGCTGATCAGGCTGAGGACCGGCATCGACATGTTCGCCGAGGCGGTCGCCGCGACACTGGGCACGCCGCCGCCGGAGCGGGATCGCGGGCTGCCGATTCCGGTGGGGTACCTGGTGTTCTACCCGTCCGGCAGTGGTCGGCTGGTGCGGGTGGACGGGACGGACGACGTCGCAGACCTGCCCGAGGTGATCCAGGTGGTGACCATCGTCTCTCCCGGCCAGGTACTGACCGACGAGCAGGAGATCTACGCGGTGAACGTGTTCGTGGCCGGGTTCACCGACCACGAGGAGTTGGCCGCGATACACGACGAGGCAGCGAAGCTGATCAGGTTCGAACTGGAGGACATCTCATGACCGCCGATCTCGCGGCGCCGCTCGGGCAGGTCGAGGGCAACGAGCACACCAGGCTCGCGGTGTACCAGGCCGGCGACCTCGGCTGGGTGCGCGCCAACCTGGAGCCGCTGCGGACCCGGCTGCGCGACCACGGCGCGATCCTGCTGCGCGGCATGCCGGTCGACCTGGACGTGTTTCACCAGGTCGTCCAGCAGATCGGTGGCGACCTGCTGACCTACACCGAGCGGTCCACACCGCGTTCGACGGTGTCCGGGAACATCTACACCTCCACCGAGTACCCGCCGGAGGAGTCGATCCCGATGCACAACGAGAGCTCCTACTCGGCCAACTGGCCAGGCCGGTTGTTCTTCCTGTGCGACACTGCGGCGGACACCGGCGGCGCCACCCCGATCGCGGACAGCCGGGCGATGTTCCGGCTGCTTCCGGCCGACCTCAAGGAGCGCTTCGCTGACGGTGTGACCTATGCCCGGGCGTTCCGTGAGGGCCTGGGCCTCACCTGGCAGGAGGCATTCCAGACCGACGATCCCAGGGTTGTCGAGAAGTACTGCGCGCGCAACGGCCAGACGGTCGAGTGGACGGACGACGGGCTGCGCACCCGCCACCACCGGCCGTCCTACCTGGTCGAACCGCACACCGGCGACCAGGTCTGGTTCAACCAGGCCAACCTGTTCCACGTCTCCAGCCTCGGTGAGGAGGTCAGCGAGGCGCTCCTGGAGCTGTACCCGGAGGCCGACCTACCGCGCAACGCGTACCTCGGCGAGGGCTCGCCGATCCCGGCCGCGGACCTGGCCACGATCCGCGCGGTCTACGACGAGGTGAGCTACGCGTTCCCGTGGCAGCCGGGCGACGTCATGGTGATCAACAACATGCTGATGGCGCACGGCCGCGAGCCGTTCACCGGCAGGCGCCGGATCCTGGTGGCGATGACGGGCTGACCAGGATCCGGCACACCGTGTCCATCGTGCGTGCCCGCAGGGATCGTCGCCGCCTCACACGTCGTAGTAGAGGGCGAACTCGTGCGGGTGGGGGCGCAGCCGGATCGCGTCGACCTCGTTACTCCGCTTGTAGTCGAGCCAGGTCTCGATCAGGTCCGGGGTGAACACCCCGCCCTCGAGCAGGTACTCGTGGTCGGTCTCCAGACTGTCGAGCACCTGGTCGAGCGAACCGGGTACCTGGGGAACGCCGCGGGCCTCCTCGGGAGGAAGTTCGTAGAGGTCCTTGTCGATGGGCGTCGGCGGTTCGATCTTGTTGCGGATGCCGTCCAGGCCGGCCAGCAGCATCGCGGAGAACGCCAGGTACGGGTTGGCTGACGGGTCGGGCACCCGGAACTCCAGCCGCTTGGCCTTCGGGTTGGTGCCGGTGATCGGGATCCGGCAGCAGGCCGAACGGTTGCGCTGGGAGTAGACCAGGTTCACCGGCGCCTCGTACCCGGCCACCAGGCGGCGGTAGGAGTTCGTGGTCGGATTGGTGAAGGCCAGCAGCGACGGCGCGTGCGAGAGCAGGCCACCGATGTAGTGACGGGCGGTGTCGGACAACCCGGCGTAGCCGGTCTCGTCGTAGAACAGTGGGTCGCCGTCGCGCCACAGACTCTGGTGACAGTGCATACCCGAACCGTTGTCCCCGAACAGCGGCTTGGGCATGAAGGTCACCGTCTTGCCGTTACGCCAGGCCACGTTCTTGATCACGTACTTGAACAGCATCAGCTTGTCGGCCGCGTGCAGGAGGGTGTCGAACCGGTAGTTGATCTCGGTCTGACCGCCGCTGCCCACCTCGTGGTGGGCTCGCTCCACCTCGAGACCCACCTGACCCAGCACGGTAGACATCTCATCGCGAAGGTCGGCGAAGTGGTCATAGGGCGGAACCGGGAAGTATCCCCCCTTGGGCCGCACCTTGTAGCCGAGGTTTCCGCCGTCCTCCCGCCGACCGGTGTTCCAGGCACCGGCCTCGGAGTCGACCTGGTAGTACCCGGTGTTGGTGGTGGTGTCGTAGCGCACCGAGTCGAAGATGTAGAACTCCGCCTCGGCGCCGAAGAACGCGGTGTCGGCGATCCCGCTGCGGGCCAGGTACCGCTCCGCCTTGACCGCCACGTTCCGTGGGTCACGGCTGTAGGGCTCGTGGGTGAACGGATCACGGGCGAAGAAGTTGATGTTGACCGTCTTCTCCCGGCGGAACGGGTCCACCACGGCCGTGGTGGGGTCGGGCACGAGTTGCATGTCCGACTCGTGGATTGCCTGGAACCCCCGGATCGACGAGCCGTCGAACGCCAACCCCTCGACGAAGACCTCCTCGGTCACCGCGGCGGCCGGCACGGTGAAGTGCTGCATCGTCCCGGGCAGGTCGCAGAACCGGATGTCCACGTACCGCACGTCGTTGTCGCGTAGGTAGCGCAGGGCCTCGTCGGGGTTGGTGAACATCGGTCCTCCGGTGGCTCGGGTCGTCGGGTCCGACACTATGGCGGCCGCGTTGCCGCGCCATGTCCCGACTGTTTCGGCCGCGTTACGCGACCGGGCGCGCCCAGGTCTGCCGTCCATACCTGTGGGATACCCGCGGGTCCGCTCCCCGGTCAGGCGTCTGGCCCTGGTCTGGCTCTGGCCTGGCCCTGGTCCAGCCCTGGTGCGGCGGGTCCGGCCGGGGCTCGGGTGGGTCGTCACGGCCGGCTACCCTGCCAGGCATGGGCAGGATGACGGGGTCGTGGTTGTCAGGGCCCTTCGACGCCAGGGACGGTTCCGGCGACACCACGGACAGTGACCGGCGGCACCACGGTGCTCGGTGGGGTCTGCCCGAGTCGGGCCCGGGATCGATGGCCACCGTCGCGGCCAGACTCGGCGCGTTCTGTGTCGACGCGGGGCTTTCCGCGTTGGTGGCCGGACTGTTCACCGCTCCGGAACTACCCAGAAACTGGAGCCTGTTCGCGTTCGTGGCGAGCTATGTGGTGTTCACGTCATTCTTTGGGCAGACGCCCGGGATGCGGCTGTTCGGGATTCGGCTGGTCCGGGTGGATCGGCCCACGGCGGTGGGCGTGCCGCGGGCCGTGATCCGCACGGTGCTGCTGGTGCTGCTCGTACCGGCGCTGATCTGGGACGCCGACGGGCGAGGGCTACACGACCGGATGGCCCGGACGGTGGTCGTGCGCGGCTGAGATCGACCGGTTCTCAGCTCGGCTGCCTGCCGTGCCGCCTGCCGCCGAGCTAAGAACCGGAACCGGCCAACCGTGGCCGGAGCCC
>DATCWR010000193.1:0-21800 GCA_036566245.1 Mycobacteriales bacterium
GGGCCGGGGCGTTCGTGGCGGTGTGCCTGCTGGTGATCCTGGTGCCGGCCGCACCGGCCATCGCCGGGCCGTGCACCACCGCGCCCACCCCGGAGGGACCCGGACAGGGGGTCGCCGGGTTCTTCCTGCCCCGGCCCGATCCACTTCCGCCGGCCCAGGACCCGTTCGCGCCGGGCGCGAAGACCACCCCGTTCGAACAGTTCGGGCTCGCGGGTCTGTCCTGGTACGTGTATGACCCCGGCTGTGGCGGCGCGGTGCGTGACCCGTCGGGTTCGATCTCCTCGTGGGCCGGGCGCACCCTGTTCATCCCGGCCAAGGCCGGGGTGGCCTCGGTCGTCGCGGTGTCCGGCGCGGCCCTGCAACCGACATTCCTGACCGCGTTCGACCCGATGCTCACCAACCTCACCGACGCACTGCACAGGGCCATCTTCACCCCGCTGGCGCCACTCGCGGTGATGCTCACCGGCCTGCTGCTGTTGGCCCGTTCCACCCGCCAGCGGGTGTCGGAGTCCACCACCGCGGTGGGGTGGGCGCTGCTGGTCATGGTGGTGGCCGCGGCCCTGTTCGCCTGGCCGGTCAAGGCCGGCCACGCGGCCGACAGGGCCATCGGCACCGCGGTGGGCGTGGTGTCACAGGGGCTCACCTCGTCCGACGAGCCACCCGGTCGGCAGGTCGCCAACCAGATGTACGACTCGTTCCTGTACCGGATGTGGCTGACCGGCGAGTTCTGTGATCCTGACAGCAACGCGGCCAGGAACTTCGGACCGGACATCCTGCGCGCCCAGGCGTTCAACTGGACCGAGGCACAGCGGGCCTCCCAACAGGGATCCGGCCCGCTGGTTCTGACCCACCAGGCGCTGTTCGACCAGACCGCGGACAAGGTGAAGACCACCGACCCGGTGGCCTACGAGTGCCTGGCCGGGCACAGCAGCGCGCCGCTGGAGTCCTCCATCCTGGCCGACCTGGGCGTGCTGCTGATGGCCCCGTTCCTGCTGGTGGGCGGCCTGATCCTCATCGCCGCCTACATCATCATCCGGTTCGCGGTGATCCTCGGGCCGGCGCTGCTCACCGCCGGGGCGTTCTTCCCGCTGCGGGGTGTGGTGCAGGCGGCGGTCCGGGTGGTCACCGCGGCGCTGATCAACTCGGTCGTGTTCACCATCTGCACGCTGTTCGTGATCCGGGTCGACACCACCGTGCTGGACCCGTCCACCGACCTGCCGGCCTGGCTGCGACTGGTGTTGGTGGGCGTGGTCACGGTGGTCATGTGGTACCTGACCCGGCCGTTCCGCAAGCTCACCACGATGGTCACCCCGCGCGGGTTCGCCGACAGTCTGGGTGAGGTCGGCGCCGGCTGGCGGGCTCGGGCCGGGGGCCTGCTGCGTCGCCGGGCCCGGGTCGAGGACATCCGTACCGCCATGGCCGAGGCGTTGGCTGACGATCGCGAACCCGAACCCGCCGCCACCGACGCCCGGATGCGCGAGGAGGCCCGGGGGCTGGTCAGCATGCCGCGCCGGATCAGGGTGTCCGCCGAGCGGATCACCCGGGCCGAGGCGATCGGCTACGGCTTCGCCGAGGTGGGCGCATCGGCACCGCCGGGCGCGCCAGCCCTCGGACCGGCGTTCGGGGCCGGCCGGTCGCTGTCCCCGCTCGACGGCACGGTCGACCTGGTCATGGAGGGTCGGTCGGCCCCGATGGTTCGGGCCGACACCGGCCGAAGGCCATCGTCACCGACCGGACCCACCCCGACCGCGGGCGACCTCTACCACGGCATGGAACCCGCGACGGACGGCCGCGACGACGCACCCGAGGCGGGAGTCCGGGACCGTCCGGTACCCGCCCGCCAGGCCGAGTACGCCCGACCGGTCCGGTGGACGGGTCCGGTCAGCACGGATGGTCTGTTCGACCCGACCGCGCCACAGCGGGTCAACCCCGAGGACAGCCCGCCGACCCACCACCTACGGCAGGTCAGAGCGCAGGTTGTCGACGGTGAGGAGGTCTACCAACTCTACGATCCGGGCACCGACCCGCTGGCCGGGAGCAACCCATGGTCGCGCTGACCCGGGTGCTGGGCGCACTGATCCGTTGGGTCACCGCCACCCCGCGGCGGGTGGTGTCCACCCTGGTGGTGGGCCTGCTCGTCACGGTCGTGTTCTTCGGGCCCGACCCCCACCCGGGGGCCGGTGCCCAGCCCGCCGACTCCACCGGTGCGCTCAGCACCGCCGGCACTTCCGGCGGGCCCGGAGGCCCTGGCGGCTCTGTTGGCCCCGCCGACCCCGATGGGCGGTCCTCCGGTCCGGCCGGGTCGGTCGGGTCGGCCGGGTCGGTCGGACCCACCACGGTGACCGTCGGGCCGTCGGACCGGCCACGGGCCGAACCGGAACTGCCCGCCGACGCCGGTGCGGTGGCCACCGGTTACGTCCAGACGGTGAACTCACACGACGCCCGTCCCGGGCACGACCGCGCCTTCGACGACTCCTACCGGCGGGCCCGGCGGTACGTCACCCCGCAGGTGTACGCGCTGATCACCACACCGAACCGGCGCGGTGACTACCAGTGGACCACGTGGGTGGCCCAGCGTGCCACGGTCACCGTGCGGGTGGACCGGGCGGCCGTGCCCGACGGCGCGCCGCTGCCGACCGGGACCACCGTGTACGTGCGGGTGCGGTTCACCCAGACGGTTCACCCCGGCACGGCCGGTGCCGAGCCGACCTCCACTCCCGGCGAGGTCACCATGATCACCCAGCGCCAACCCGACGGCGGCTGGCTCGTCTCGCGGTTGCTGACGGCTTGAAGGAGGCGGTGATGGCACGGCGTGCGGTGTGGTTGGCGGTACTGTCCCCGGTCCTCGTCGTGGTCGCGGTACTCGCGGTCGGCGCGGTCTCGGTGCTCGGCGGTGACACCGCCCTCGGTGGGCAGATCCCGTCCGGTGGGGTGTCCGGGGGGCAGTTGCAGGACGGCGTGGCCCAGATTCCGCCACAGATCGCCGACCTGGTCCGCGGGGCGGTGGCCAGGGAGGGATGCCCACAGCTCACCGAGAGCGTGCTGGCGGCCCAACTGTTCCAGGAGTCCGGGTTCCGGGCCGACGCGGTGTCCAGCGCCAACGCGCAGGGCATCGCCCAGTTCATCCCGTCGACCTGGGCGCACCAGGGCCGCGACGAGAACGGTGACGGAGTGGCCTCACCGTTCGACCCGGCCGACGCGGTGCCGGCGGCGGCCCGGTACGACTGCGCCCTGGCCCGTGAGTTCGCCGGCATCCCCGGTGACCCGGCGGCGCTGATGCTGGCCGGATACAACGCCGGTCCACAGGCGGTGAAGGACGCCCAGGGTGTCCCGCCGTTCGCCGAGACCCAGAACTACGTGCGGGTGGTGTTGTCGCTGGCCGCGCAGTGGTCGGTGACGCCCAGCCTCGTGGGGGCCGGTCACGGCGTACTGCCCCCGGGTGTGTCGGTGGAACTGACCGGTGACCGGATCGTCGACACCGCGGTGGCCTGGGCCGTCGCCCAGATCGGTTCGATGTATCACTTCGGGGGGAGCTGCACTGATCCCTTCGGTTCGGACATCGCGGGCCACTGCGACTGCTCGTCGTTGATGCAGCAGGCGTACTCACATGCCGGTGTGGTGCTGCCCCGTACCGCCGCCCAGCAGAGCCGCCAGGGTGACCCGGTCTCGCCCGACCAGATCCGCCCGGGTGACCTGGTCGCCACGGTCGGCGCGGACGGCACGGTGTCGGCACCCGGGCACATCGGCATGTACGTCGGCGGTGGCAACGTGGTGGAGGCACCGTTCGAGGGTCGGCCGGTGCACCTGTTTCCCCTGTCGGGCTACCACGACATCGTCACCATCCGTCGGATCGTGACCTGACCCGACGGATCGGTCCGAAGGAGGCCCCGCCGCGCCGGCGTCGCACCGTGCCTCCTGTCGCCCGACCGCACGGCGGGGCCCGGCCCGGCGCGGGCGTGGAATCCACCAACCGGTCGGGAACCGGTCGGTGTGCGGTTCGGGGCAGGGGCTATTCTCTGGCCGGAGGTGCCATGGGAGACGCGCGCGCCCGCGCGTGCCGCCGAGCCGGTACCTCGCCGAGGACACGCCAGGAGGGGTCGTTCCGTGACCATCGCGCCCGCGCCCATCGTCAGCCGCCCCTACCCGGCGCGGCGAGCGACCAGGGGCGCCGTCTTCCTGTCGCTGCTGCGCACCACCGATCACAAGGTGATCGGTCAGCTCTACATGGTCACCTCGTTCGGGTTCTTCTTCGCGGGTGGCCTGATGGCGCTGTTGATGCGCACGGAGCTGGCCAGGCCCGGGTTGCAGTACCTGTCCCAGGAACAGTTCAACCAACTGTTCACCATGCACGGCACGATCATGTTGCTGCTGTTCGCGACACCGCTGGTGTTCGCGTTCGCCAACCTGGTGCTGCCCCTACAGATCGGCTCGCCGGACGTCAGTTTTCCGCGACTCAACGCGCTGTCGTACTGGTTGTACCTCTTCGGTGGGTTGATCACGATCTCGGGGTTCGTCACCCCGGGTGGGGCGGCTGACTTCGGCTGGTTCGCCTACGCGCCACTCAGCGACTCGGTCAACGCGCCCGGCGCGGGTGCCGACCTGTGGCTGATGGGTCTGACCCTCGGTGGTCTGGGCACCATCCTGGGTGCGGTGAACATGATCACCACCGTGGTGACGTTGCGCGCACCGGGCATGACCATGTTCAGGATGCCGATCTTCACCTGGAACATCCTGGTGACCAGCGTGATCGTGCTGATGGTCTTCCCGGTGCTGGCCGCCGCGCTGCTGGCCCTGATGGCCGACCGGCACATGGGCGCGCACATCTTCGACTCCGCGACCGGCGGGGCGATCCTCTGGCAGCACCTGTTCTGGTTCTTCGGGCACCCGGAGGTCTACATCGTGGCGATTCCGTTCTTCGGGATCGTCACCGAGGTGATCCCGGTGTTCTCCCGCAAGCCGGTGTTCGGTTACAAGGGTCTGGTCTTCGCCACCATCAGCATCGGTGGCCTGTCCATGACCGTGTGGGCCCACCACATGTTCGCCACCGGTGCGGTACTACTGCCGTTCTTCTCCTTCATGTCGTTCACGATCGCGGTGCCGACCGGGATGAAGTTCTTCAACTGGATCGGGTCGATGTGGCGTGGCTCGATCACCCTCGAGACGCCGATGCTGTTCTCGATCGGGTTCCTGGTCACCTTCCTGTTCGGCGGTCTGTCCGGGGTGATCCTGGCCTCTCCGCCACTGGACTTCCACGTCACCGACACCTACTTCGTGGTGGCACACTTCCACTACGTGCTGTTCGGCACGATCGTGTTCGCCGCGTTCTCCGGTATCTACTTCTGGTTCCCCAAGTTCACCGGGCGGTTCCTGGACGAGCGACTGGGTAAGCTGCACTTCTGGACCACGTTCCTCGGCTTCCACGGCACGTTCCTGGTGCAGCACTGGCTGGGTAACGAGGGGATGCCGCGCCGGTACGCCGACTACCTGCCCACCGACGGGTTCACCACCCTGAACACGATCTCGACCATCGGGTCGTTCGTACTGGGCTCTTCCATGCTGGCGTTCGCCTACAACGTCTACAAGTCCTACCGCTTTGGTGAGATCATCGACGCGGACGACCCGTGGGGTTACGGCAACTCGCTGGAGTGGGCCACATCCTCCCCGCCGCCCAGGCACAACTTCACCACCCTTCCGCGTATCCGCTCCGAGCGCCCGGCCTTCGACCTGCACAACCCGCATCTGGCCGAGCGGCTCAAGCTGGAGGCACACTCAGGACGTAGTCACAAGCAGTAGGCACTTTCCGCGAGGGACACCGTGGTCGAACACCACGGTGTCCCGGGATCGTGTGCGCCGGGCAGGTCCCGGTGCACGAAGGGGTGACCGCAGGTTGCGGTTCTCCATGATCCGGTCCGGGCGGGGCATGTTGGTCCGGACGCCCCGCCACCCGACCGTATCCGCCACGATGCCCTAGGGTCGGTACCGATATGCAGCCGCAAAGCGTCCTCATCACGGTCACCGGGTCGGATCGCCCCGGTGTCACCTCAGCACTCTTCGCGGGGCTGGCCGCACACGACGTCGAGGTCATCGACGTCGAGCAGGTGGTCATCCGTTCCAACCTCATGCTGTCTGTCCTGCTCACCCTGCGGGGTGAGGCCGCCCCGCTGCGCCGGGCGGTCGCGCGGGTCTCCGACGGGCTGGGCATCGACATGGAGGTCGCCATCGGCGAGGAGGTGGACGATGCCGGCCCACGCCGTGCCGGTCACCACCAGGTCATGGTGCTGGGTAACCCACTCCGGGCCGGTGCGGTGGGGGAGGTGGCCCGTCGGATCGCCGACCTGGGCGCGAACATCGACTCGATCACCCGGCTGTCCAACTACCCGGTGACCAGCCTGGAGTTGACCGTCTCCGGCGCCGACTCGGCCGAACTGCGCACCACCCTGGCCACCGCGGCCAAGGAGACCAACACCGACATCGGCGTGGAGCGAGCCGGCCTGCACCGGCGCGCCAAACGGCTGCTGGTGATGGACGTGGACTCGACCCTGGTGCAGGGCGAGATCATCGAGATGCTCGCCGAGCACGCCGGATGCGCCGACCAGGTGGCCCGGGTCACCGAGGCCACGATGGCCGGCGAACTGGACTTCACCGAGTCACTGCGTGCCCGGGTGGCGCTGCTGCGCGGACTGCCGGAGTCGGTGCTCGACGAGGTGCGGGCCAAGGTGCAACTCATGCCCGGCGCCCGCACCCTGATCCGCACGGTCAGGCGGATGGGATTCCGCTGTGGTGTGGTCAGCGGCGGGTTCACCCAGTTCACCGACGACCTGGTGCGCACACTCGGGTTGGACTTCGCCGCGGCCAACACCCTGGAGATCGTCGACGGTCGGTTGACCGGGCGGCTGTCCGGGGAGATCGTCGACCGGGCGGGCAAGGCCCGGGCGTTGGTGCACTTCGCCCAGCGCTTCGAGGTGCCGTTGTCGCAGACCGTCGCGGTCGGTGACGGGGCCAACGACATCGACATGCTCAACACCGCCGGGCTGGGCATCGCCTTCAACGCCAAGCCGGCGGTGTGTGATGCGGCCGACGCGTCGCTGTCGCAGCCGTACCTGGACGCGATCCTGTTCCTACTCGGAATCTCCCGGGACGAGGTCGAACAGGCCGACGCCGACGACCCGATGACCGGTTCGTCGCTCTAGAAGGTTGGGTCGTCCTCGCCGGGGCGGAGCTGCGGGTTCGTCGAACCACCTCGTCACCGGTCGGCCGGTCAGCTCCGGACCACCGGCGTGCCGACCAGGACGACTCCGGCCGCGCGTAGCTGTTCGATCGCCGAACGGGTGGTCGACTCGGCAACTCCGGCGGTCAGGTCGAGCCGAACGGTGGTGTCGAACCCCTCCCGGACCGCGTCCAACGCGGTCGCCCGCACGCAGTGGTCGGTGGCGATACCGACCACCTCCACGTCGGTGATCCCGTGCTCGCGCAGCCAGGCGGCCAGCGACTCACCCTGGTGACTGCCCTCGAATCCGCTGTAGGCGGCGGCGTGCTCGCCCTTGTCGAAGATCGCCTCGACGTGCTCCTGGTCGAGCGCCGGGTGCAACTCGGCACCGGAGGTGCCCACCACGCAGTGCGCCGGCCAGGTCTGCACGAAGTCCGGCTCGTCAGAGAAGTGGGAGCCGGGGTCGACGTGGTGGTCCCGGGTCGCGACCGCGTGGGTGTAGCCGCCCTCGGCGAGCCGCGCACTGATCGCCCCGGCGACCTCGGCGCCACCGGCGACGGCCAGGCTGCCGCCCTCACAGAAGTCGTTCTGCACGTCGACGACGATCACCGCACGCTTCATCGGACAAGTGTCTCGCATCGCCGCCCGACCGGCCAGGGAGACGCCGCCGAGGTGCACCCGGATTCCCGCCGAGACACACCGGTCGCCGCCGGACCCGCGGTCCGGACCACAGACCCGGGCGAGACCTTCGGACCCTCAGCTCTCCGGGATGAAGCGGGTGGGTATGGCTGGTTCACCGGCGGACAGCTTCAGTCCGTCCCAGGGCAGGGTGACCATCGCCTGCCGCAGGTGCGCACGGGACTCCTCCAGCGTGGTCTGGTCGACCCGTTCGCCGGCCCGCAGGTACTCGACCTGCAGTGCCCGGTCGCCTGGCTGAGGTTCGGGGGCGCCCACGGCGCTGACGACCTCCTCGGTCGCGGTACCGGTGGGCCTGTGCCGGCGCACCGCGACCTTCTGCCCACCCAGGGACACCTTGTGTTCTGACCGTTTGGCCACCGGTCGGCCGTCCACCTCCACCAGCTTGTAGACCATGCCCGCGGTGGGCGCGCCCGATCCGGTGACCACCGAGGTACCGGCCCCGTAGGCGTTCACCGGCGCGGCGGCCAGGGTGGCGATGGAGAACTCGTTCAGGTCGCCGCTGAGCACGATCCGGGTGCCGGTGGCGCCCAGGCTGTCGAGCAGTTCCCGGGCCTGGTGGGCCAGCACGCCCAGGTCGCCGGAGTCGATCCGGATCGCGCCGAGCCCAGGCCCGGCCTCGGCGATGGCAGAACGGATTCCCTGGGTGATGTCGTAGGTGTCCACCAACAGGGTGGTGCCCTGGCCGAGCGCCTCGGTCTGGACCCGGAACGCGGCCGCCTCCGAGTCGTGCACCATGGTGTAGGCGTGCGCGGCGGTGCCGGTGGTGGGGATGCCGTGCCGGCGCCCGGCCTCCAGGTTGGATGTGGAGGAGAATCCGGCCAGGTAGGCGGCCCGGGCCGCGGCCACCGCAGCCTGTTCGTGGGTGCGTCGGGAGCCCATCTCGATGATCGGACGGTCTCCGGCGGCCGACACCATCCGGGCCGCGGCCGAGGCGACCGCGGTGTCGTGGTTGAGCACCGCCAGGGCAAGTGTCTCCAGCAGCACGGCCTCGGCGAACCGCCCGCGCACGGTCAGCACCGGTGACCCGGGAAAGTACAGCTCACCCTCGCGGTAGCCGATGATGTCGCCGGTGAACCGGAACCCGGTCAGGAAGTCGAGGGTCTTCTGGTCGACCACACCCCGCTGGGCCAGGAACTCCAGTTCCGGCGCGCCGAAACGGAACTCGCGCACCGCGTCGACCAGTCGCGCGGTACCGGCGACCACGCCGTAGCGGCGACCCGCGGGTAGCCGTCGGGCGAACACCTCGAACACGCAGTGCCGGTCGGCGGTGCCGTCGCGCAGAGCCGCGGCCAGCATGGTCAACTCGTAGTGGTCTGTGAGCAGTGCGGTGGAGTCCACGGTCTGAGGGTAGAGGGTCGCTTTCGGGGCTTCTCCGGGGTGCGGCACGGTAGGTGACATACCGGGTCGCGGGCCTGGACCTGACCGAACGGGTGTGCTGTGGGGGATTCGCCACGTTCCCGGGCGCGCCGAGAGTGCGGCGTGGTGACATGATCGGTGCTATGTCTCCGACGCTTGCGCCCGACCGCGTCGAGAGGACCGATCTCGACGAACGGGTCGATCCGGACCGCCCGTGGATCACCATCGTGTGGAACGATCCGGTGAACCTGATGAGCTACGTGGTCTGGGTGTTCCAGAAACTTTTCGGCTACGACCGGGAGAAGGCCACCAGGCTGATGCTCGACGTCCACCACAAGGGCCGCGCGGTGGTGTCCACCGGTGCCCGGGAACGGATGGAACTGGACGTGTCGCGGCTGCACGCGGCCGGTCTGTGGGCAACCGTGCGGCAGGACCGTTGACCGCGTTCTGGCGGAGCGGTGACACCGTGTGCGCGGTGTTGGACGAGTCCGAGGCACGGCTGGTCCGCCGGCTGGTCACCGACGTGCGGGCCATGCTCACCCAGGACGGGTCGGTGGCCGCCGTACCCGGCGACGGCCTGGCCGAGGGTGTGCCGGACTGGTCTGGCGAGCCGGTACCGGCCGGCCCGCCGGAGGACCCGGCGATGGCCAGACTGCTGCCCGACGGGTACCGCGACGATCCCGAGGCGGCGGCCGAACTGCGTCGGCTGACCGAGTGGTCGCTGCGTGAGGCCAAGAGCCGGTCCGCGCAGCGGCTGCTCGACTCGCTGCCGGACCGGGGAGGCTCGCTCACCCTGGACCTGTCCACGGCCGAGTCGTGGCTGGGTGCCCTCAACGATGTGCGGCTGGTGTTGGGTACCCGACTGGACGTGACCGAGGATCCCGCCGAGAACGAGGCCAGGGGACTGCGTGAGGGTGACGACCCGGTGGCCGTCGCCTACCAGGTGTACTGCTGGCTGGGGGCGGTGCAGGAGGAACTGCTGTCGGCGGTCTGGGCCTGAGGCGCGACCGGGCGGCGACCGCTTTCTCGTCGGCTCCGTGGGACCGTGGACACACCCCGCAGAACGCTGGCACCACCCGGGGGTGGGCCGGGGTTCACCCGGGTGGGTACCCTCAGGACGTGCTGCGGATTGACCAGGCGAGCTATGACGCGATCATCGCGCATGCCCGTCGAGACCACCCCGACGAGGCCTGTGGTGTGGTCGCCGGCCCGGTCGGTTCGGATCGGCCGGAGCGGGTCGTGGCGATGACCAACGCCGAGCGCTCTCCGACGTTCTTCCGGTTCGACCCGACCGAGCAGTTGCGGGTGTGGCGGGAGATGGATGATCGCGACGAGGAACCAGTCATCATCTACCACTCCCACACAGCGACCGAGGCGTATCCGTCACGAACCGACATATCCCTCGCAGGCGAGCCGGGTGCCCACTACGTACTCGTGTCCACCCGTGATCCCGAGCTGACCGAGTTCCGCTCGTATCGCATCGTCGACGGCACGGTGACCGAGGAGCCCGTCGAGGTGGTCCAGTCGTACATGTTCGGTCACACGCCGGCCGAGACCGTCTACGACTGTCCCTCGTCCTGACCGCGTCCACCCCGGCGGGACAGCCGGGGAGCGTGGAATCGCCACGCCCGCGTGTGCGTTGGCCACAGCGAGCGGCACACGCGGGCGACCAGTCCGACAACTTCACTCGCCCTGTCACGCAAGGAGCCCAGATGGCGATCGAGGTTCGCATTCCGACAATCCTGCGCCCGTATACCGGCGGTGCGAAGGCCGTCGAGGGGTCCGGCGACACACTCGCCGTGCTCGTCGACGACCTGGACAGCCGACACCCCGGTCTGAAGGCCAGGTTGGTGACCGAGGCGGGTGCGCTGCACCGGTTCGTCAACGTGTATGTCAACGACGAGGACGTGCGCTTCACCGGAGCGCTGGACACCGCGCTGAAGGACGGTGACTCGGTCACCATCCTGCCCGCCGTGGCGGGTGGCTGACCGCGGCGATGACCCGTTACGACTCGCTGGTCGACTCGTTGGGTAACACGCCCCTGGTCGGGTTGCCGCGGCTGTCGCCCAGCCCCCGGGTACGGGTGTGGGCCAAGCTGGAGGACCGCAACCCCACCGGATCGGTGAAGGACCGTGCCGCCATGTACATGGTGCAGGCGGCCGAGAAGGATGGGCTGCTGCGCCCCGGGGCGACGATCCTGGAGCCCACCAGCGGCAACACCGGCATCTCGCTGGCCATGGTCGCCGCACTGCGCGGATACCACCTGATCTGTGTGATGCCGGAGAACACCTCGGTCGAACGACGCCAACTGCTGTCCATGTACGGCGCGCAGATCATCCTGTCGCCCGCCGCGGGCGGGTCCAACCAGGCCGTCGCGCAGGCCAGGCGACTGGCGGCCGAACACCCGGACTGGGTGATGCTCTACCAGTACGGGAATCCGGCCAACGCGCTGGCGCACTACGAGACGACCGGGCCGGAACTGCTGCGCGACCTACCCACCATCACCCACTTCGTCGCCGGGCTGGGCACCACCGGCACGCTGATGGGCACGGGACGGTATCTGCGCGAGCAGGTGCCCGGGGTGCAGATCGTGGCCGCCGAACCCCGTTACGGCGAACTGGTGTACGGGCTGCGCAACATCGACGAGGGCTTCGTGCCGGAGCTCTACGACGGTTCGGTGCTGACCACCCGGTTCTCGGTGGGGCCACACGAGGCCCTGCGGCGGACCCGTGAGTTGGTCGAGCAGGAGGGCATCTTCGCCGGGATCTCCAGCGGCGCGGCGCTGCATGCCGCGCTGGCCATGGCCGACAAGGCGGTGGAGGCGGGTCAGGACGCCGACATCGCGTTCGTGGTGGCCGACGCCGGGTGGAAGTACCTGTCCACCGGCGCCTACTCGGGCACGCTGGCCGAGGCCGAGGCTGCCCTGGACGGCCAACTCTGGGCCTGATGTCCTTCCCGCCCGTCGGGAGCACGGGAATCGCACAGGGACCCGGTAACCTCGGATGATGGACCCCACCGCACCGGTGTCGGGATCGGGAGCCCCTCCCGCGCGAGGGATCGGGTTCGGTCGACTGCGTGGCGCCACGGTGGCGGTCGCGGTGGTGGTCGGGGTGCTCTGGCTGGTCGAGCTGGTCAACCTGGCCAGCGGTAACCGGTTGGACGACCTGGGGATCCGGCCGCGTTCGCTGGTCGGACTGGTCGGCATCCTGGCCGCGCCACTGCTGCACCTGTCGGTGGTGCACCTGGTGGACAACACCGTGTTGCTGGCGCTGTTGGGTTGGATCGGCCTGGTGGCGAACGCTCGGCGGTTCGTCGCGGCCACCGGGATCGTGTGGATGACCAGTGGAACCGGGGTGTGGCTCCTCGGGGCGTCCGGAACGGTGGTGGTCGGCGCCAGTGGGGTCATTTACGGCTGGCTGGCCTATCTGGTAGCCCGGGGTTGGGTGGCGCGCCGGTTGGGGCAGTCGTTGCTCGGTGCGGTTCTGCTGGTGACCATGGGTTTCTCGATGGTCTGGGGCCTGCTGCCCCTGGTGCCCGCGCACGTCTCCTGGCTGGGACATCTGTCCGGTGCGGTGGGTGGTGTGCTGGCCGCCCTGGCGCTCGACGCCCGCCGCCGCAGCCGGTCCGGTCCGACACCGATGCCTGCGACGGTCCCGACCATGCCGACGCTGCCCACCTCACCGCCACGGGTCTGATCCTCACGGGCCAGGTTCCCACGGACGGTGACCAGGTGGGACGGTGCGTGACCGATCGTGTGGCATCCGGGCCGGTGGTGCGCCCGACAGGTGGCGCCTTTCCTGTCGTTCACCGATGTGACGACCCTTCGTGATCAACATCATGTCGCGGCGTGGAGGCAGGCCCGTAGGCTGACCCCTGATGAGTAACGACGCGCCGATCGGGATCTTCGACTCCGGGGTCGGCGGGCTGACCGTGGCCCGCGCGATCCTCGACCAACTGCCCCACGAGGAGTTGGTCTACATCGGCGACACCGCGCACGTGCCGTACGGCCCCCGTCCGATAGCCGAGGTCCGTCGGTACGCACTGGCGGCACTGGACCAGTTGGCTGACCGTGACGTCAAGCTTCTGGTGATCGCCTGCAACAGTGCCAGTGCGGTCTGCCTGCGCGACGCCCGGGAACGGTACGACGTGCCGGTCGTGGAGGTGATCCAGCCCGCGACCCGGCGCGCGGTCGCGGCCACCCGTAACGGTCAGGTGGGGGTGATCGGCACGGTTGCCACGGTGACCAGTCGCGCCTACGAGGACGCCTTCGCCGCGGCCCCGCACATCACGGTGACCAGTGCGGCGTGCCCGGCGTTCGTCGACTTCGTCGAACACGGCACCACCACGGGCCGGCAGATCCTCGGCCTGGCCCAGTCCTACCTCGACCCGCTCCTGGCGGCCGGGGTGGACACGTTGATACTGGGCTGCACCCACTACCCGCTGCTCACCGGCGTGATCTCGCTGGTCGCTGGTGATGGTGTGACGTTGGTGTCCAGTGCGGAGGAGACCGCCAAGGACGTGTACCGGGTGCTCAGCCAGAACGACGCGGCCCGGACACCCGGTGCGGACCCACCCCGGCACCGGTTCCTCGCCACCGGCGACACCGAGCCGTTCCGCCGGCTCGGCCGACGTTTCCTCGGCCCGGAGATCGACGCCGTCGAGGCGGCGGTCGTGGCTTCCTGACCAGTCGACAGGGGGAGAGATGCGACTGACCGTTGTCGGCTGCGCGGGCAGCTTCCCCGGTCCGGTCGACCCGTGTTCGGCCTACCTGGTGGAGCACGAGGGCTACCGGCTCCTGCTCGACCTGGGCAACGGTGCGCTCGGTGAACTCCAGCGGCACACCGAACTGGGCGCCGTCGACGCGGTGTTGCTCTCGCACCTGCACGGCGACCACTGCCTGGACATGTGTGTCTACGCGGTGGTCCGCCGTTACTTCCTGGACAGCGTGCCCCGGTTGCCGGTGTTCGGACCGGCGGGTACCTCCGGGCGGTTGGCCGCCGCCTACGACCCGTTCTCCCGGGGGGACCTGCGGGACGTGTTCGCGTTCTCCAGGCTCGGTCCGGGTACCCGCGAACTCGGGCCGTTCACGATCACCTTCGCCCAGACCAACCATCCGGTGGAGACCTACGCGATGCGCCTGGAGGCGGGCGGGCGGGTCCTGACCTACTCGGCGGACACCGCGTCCAGCGACGCGCTGGTCGACCTGGCCCATGGCAGTGACCTGCTGCTGTGTGAGGCCACCTACCTGCACGGCACGGACTATCCGCCCGGGCTGCACCTGACCGGTGTGCAGGCCGGCGAGCACGCCCACCGGGCCGGGGTGGGTCGCCTGCTGCTCACCCACGTACCTCCGGTCTGCGACCCGGTGCGTCAACTCGGTGACGCGAGCCGTGCCTTCGGCGGACTCACCGAGGTCGCCGCCACCGGAGCGTCCTACGAGCTGTGAGGTCCGGCCACCGCCGAGGTGGTCGGCTCAGCCGGGCAGGAAGGACAGCCGGACCTCGCGCCGCGGGTTGTCCACGTTCAGGTCGACCAGGCAGATGCTCTGCCAGGTACCCAACACGAGCCGGCCGGCCAACACCGGAACCGTCGCGTACGGGGGGAGCAGCGCCGGCAGCACGTGCGCGCGGCCGTGCCCGCGGCTGCCGTGCTGGTGCCGCCACCGGTCGTCGGCGGGCAGCAGTTCGGCCAGTACCGCCAGCAGGTCGGCCTCGGTACCCGATCCGGTCTCGACCAGTGCCAGCCCGGCGGTGGCGTGTGGCACGAACACGTGCAACAGCCCGTCGGGTTGACCGGACACGAATCCGGCGCACCGGTCGGTCAGGTCCCGGACTGTGGGTTGCGACCCGGTGTCCACGGTGAACGTGGTGCTACGCATGTCTGGCAGTCTGCCCGGGTGTGGACCGGTCGGCACCCCGGGGGAGGCGACCGGCGGTTCTTCCGGCCCAAATAGGCTGTGCCCATGACACGACCGGACGGACGCGCCGTCGACCAACTCCGCCCCGTGCGGATCACTCGCGGCTGGCAGCGCCACGCGGAGGGTTCGGCACTCATCGAGTTCGGGGACACCCGGGTACTGTGCGCTGCCAGCGTCACCGAGGGTGTACCCCGCTGGCGGCGGGGCAGCGGCCTGGGCTGGGTGACCGCCGAGTACGCCATGCTGCCGCGGGCCACCCACACCCGCAGCGACCGCGAGTCCGTGCGCGGCCGGATCGGCGGACGTACCCACGAGATCAGCCGCCTGGTCGGCCGGGCGCTACGGGCCTGTGTGGACCTGGCCGCACTCGGGGAGAACACCGTCGCGATCGACTGTGACGTGTTGCAGGCCGACGGGGGTACCCGCACCGCAGCCATCACCGGGGCGTACGTGGCACTGGCCGACGCGGTGACCTGGCTGTCCGCGCGGGGTGCGCTGGCCCGCCGTGAGGCGCTGCGTACCTCGGTCAGCGCGGTCAGCGTCGGCCTGGTCGACGGCGAGCCCCGGCTGGACCTGTGCTACGAGGAGGACGTGCGGGCGGACACCGACATGAACGTGGTGTGCACCGGCGCCGGTGAGTTCGTCGAGGTGCAGGGCACCGCCGAGGGGGCACCGTTCGAGCGGGCCGCGCTGGACCTGCTCCTCGACCTGGCGGTTGCCGGGTGCGCCGACCTGAACCGGATCCAGCGTGAGGCGCTGGCCGGATGACCGCCGCACGGTTGGTGGTGGCCACCCGGAACGCCAGGAAGCTGGCTGAGTTGCGTCGGATACTCAGCGACGGACTGGACGTGGAACTGATCGGCCTGAACGACGTCGAGCCGTACCCGGAGGTACCCGAGACCGGTGCCACGTTCGCCGAGAACGCGCTGGTCAAGGCACGTGAGGCCGTGCGGCACACCGGCCTGCCTGCCGTCGCCGACGACAGCGGGTTGACCGTTGATGCGCTGTCGGGCATGCCCGGTGTGCTGTCGGCGCGGTGGGCCGGCCGCAGCCGGTCCGACCAGGCCAACCTGCAACTGGTCCTCGACCAGATCGCCGACGTGCCCGACGAGCGGCGCGGCGCGGCGTTCGTGTGTGCCGCGGCGCTGGTCACCCCGGGCGGGGACGAGGAGGTGGTCGAGGGTCAGGTACGGGGAATCCTGCTGCGCGCCCCGCGCGGCGAGCACGGGTTCGGTTACGACCCGATCTTCGTTCCGGCCGGTCACACCCGCACCACCGCCGAGATGACCGCCGAGCAGAAGGACGCGCTCAGCCACCGTGGTCGCGCCCTGCGGGCCCTGGCGCCGCGGATCCTGGCCGCACTGGGATAGCCGGGCCGGTGGAGTACGACCCACGCCATACTGGACGGGTGTGGCGCGGCGATCCGGCGCCCGCAGTGGGACCGGACCACCTCGCCGGGCAGGAGCGCCATGTACGACGCAACCCCGTGGGGAGGGCTGGTGGCGTTGGTCGCCCTGGCCGTGGTGGCGATCGCTCTCGGGCAGGCCCTGCTGCGACGCCGTCGTCGCCGTCGGTAGTCGTTGGTGACCGACGGCATCCGGCGGTTCACCCTACGCCGAAACACCCGACCGGGTTCGGTCAACAGGCTGGCAGGCGCTGGCCGGCGGGTTACCGTGCCATGGCAGGGGTCGTAGCCCAATGGCAGAGGCACGCGTTTTAGGTGCGCGACAGTGTGAGTTCGAGTCTCACCGACCCCACTCCAGCAGACCCGGCCGCACCGGCCGTCAGGTGGCCGGGCCTGTCCCCACGCGGCGGTGGCGTGGGTGCTGTGGGTCGGCCCGCGCGGGGGCCCACCAGCTCGGGTGTCGGACGCGGGTCGGGCCGGGCAGAAGGTCAGACGCCCAGTTCGCGAAGTAGTCGGGCCACGTGGCCGGTGGCCTTCACGCCGTACTGGGCCAGTTCGATCGTGCCGTCGGGGTCGACCACGAAGGTCGACCTGATCACCCCGACCACGGTGCGTCCGTAGAGTTGCTTCTCGCCGTAGGCGCCCCACTCGGTCATCACCTGCCGCTGTGGGTCGGACAGCAGTGGGAAGGTGATCCCCTCGTTGTCACGGAACCTGGCGAGTTTGCTCGGGTTGTCGGGGGAGATTCCCAGCACCGTGTATCCGGCCTCGGCCAGGTCCTTGATGTTGTCCCGGAAGTCGACCGCCTGCTTGGTGCAGCCGGGGGTCATCGCGGCCGGGTAGAAGTAGACGACCACCCGGCCGCCTCGGTGGGAGGACAGGCTGACCGGGTTGCCGTCCGGGTCGGACAGGGTGAAGTCGGGCGCGGGGTCGCCCGGGGTCAGCCGTGTCACCTCGTTGCTCATGGCCCCTCCTCGTTCGCCTGTGCCGGGCCGGTGTCCCGTGCCGGGTTGGTGCGGGTCCTGCTGGCACGCTATCCGGCCGGTCCGGACCGACACCGCCGGGGTCGCCCGGTCGGGATCGGGCCGGCCGATCCCGGAGCACGGGTGGTATTCCCCTCGGAATGTGGTCGAGGCCACACGTCGTGGTGGACGATGGGCCCGTGGCTTCACGAATCGAGGACTACGCGATGATCGGCGACGCGCACACCGCGGCGCTGGTGGGTCTGGACGGAAGCATCGACTGGTTGTGCCTGCCCAGGTTCGACTCGTCGGCCTGCTTCGCCGCGTTGCTGGGCGACCACAGCAACGGGCACTGGCAGATCGCTCCGGTCGATCCGGTGCGCCAGGTGCGCCGTCGCTACCGGGACCACTCTCTGGTGCTGGAGACCGAGTTCACCACCGACACCGGCACCGTGCTCCTGGTGGACGCGATGCCCCCGCGTGACGAGCGGGCCGACGTGGTGCGACGGGTACAGGGGGTGTCCGGACAGGTACGGATCAACCATGAACTGGTCATGCGGTTCGGATACGGCCGGGTCCGACCCTGGGTGCGCCGGACCGTGGATGACCAGAACCTCGAGTGTGTGCTGGCGGTGGCCGGGCCCGACGCCCTGTGTCTGCGCACCGTGGGTACCCCGTTGCCGCGCGCCGCCGACGGCCGGCACATCGGCGAGTTCACCATCCACGAGGGCGAGACGGTCGACTTCCAACTGGCCTGGTTCCCGTCCCACGAGGACCTGCCGCCGGTGTACGACAGCGACCACGCGGTGTCCTACACCGACACCTACTGGTCGTGGTGGGCGTCGATGTACGCCGACGGGGGTCGGTACCGGGACCCGGTCATCCGCTCACTGCTCACTCTCAAGGCGCTCACCTACGGGCCCACCGGCGGTATCGTCGCGGCGGCCACCACCTCGCTGCCCGAACATTTCGGCGGCACCCGGAACTGGGACTACCGGTTCTGCTGGCTGCGTGACGCCGCGCTCACCCTGACCGCGTTGCTGGCCAGCGGTTACAGCGACGAGGCACTGTCCTGGCGGGACTGGCTGCTACGGGCGGTGGCCGGAGACCCCGAGGACGTACAGATCATGTATGGGGTGGCCGGTGAACGGGAACTGCCCGAGACCGAACTGGACTGGTTGCCCGGCTACGCCAACTCCCGTCCGGTGCGGATCGGCAACGCCGCCTCCGAGCAGTTCCAGGCCGACGTGCTCGGCGAGGTGATGCAGGCCCTGCACGAGGCCCGGGTGGCCGGGGTGCGGGAGGACGACTTCTCCTGGCCGCTCCAGAAGGCGCTGGTCCAGCACCTGGAGACGGTGTGGCAGCTACCCGACCACGGCCTGTGGGAGATTCGGGGTGAACCGCGGTTCTTCACCCACTCACGGGTGATGGCCTGGGTGGCCTTCGACCGGGCCGCCCGCGCGGTGGAGGAGTTCGGGCTGGACGGTCCGGCCGACCGCTGGCGCGCGCTGGGCGAACAGATCCGCGCCGAGGTGCTCGACCGTGGCTTCAACACCGACCTGAACACGTTCACCCAGTACTACGGCGGGGACACCGTGGACGCGGCGCTGCTGCTGCTGCCCTCGGTCGGCTTCCTGCCGGCCGACGATCCGAGGATGATCGGCACGGTCGCCGAGATCGAGAAGAAGCTGTTGGTCGGGGACAGCCTGGTCCACCGGTACGACACCACGGCCGACGGCGTGGACGGCCTGCCGCCCGGCGAGAACCCGTTCCTGCCGTGCAGTTTCTGGCTGGCGGAGTACTACGCGCATGTCGGCCGGACGGCCGAGGCCCGCGCACTGTTGGACCGGTTGGTGGGTCTGGCCAACGACGTGGGGCTGCTGGCCGAGGAGTACGACGCCGACCAGCAGCGGATGGCCGGCAACGTGCCCCAGGCATTCTCGCACCTGGCCCTGGTACACGCGGTGAAGGTGCTCGAACGGCTGGACCCGGACGCCGACCAGGCCCCGGCCCGCCCGGTGTCCTCGAATGCGTAGGCGGGCGCCGCGTCGGCGAGGGTCTGGAACCGGGTCCGGCCCGTCTGGCACGCTGTGGCCATGAGTCGGGACCCGGAGGCCATCCAGCGTGAGATCGAGCAGGCCCGCGACGCGTTGGCCGAGACCCTGGACACCCTGGCCGAGCGGACCAACCCGCGGCGGGTGGCCGAACGCGGGCGTCAGGTGCTGGTTGACCGGCTGCGCTCGCCGGAGGGCACCAGGGCGTTGACCATGGCGGCCGGAGTGGTGGTCCTGCTGGTGGCGTACCGGGCTGGTCGGGCCCGGCGGGCTCGCCGCCGGAACCACTGAATCCGACGGGGCGAACCACAGCTCCGGACGCCATACGCGGCGTCTGAGGGGAATTGCCAGTAAACGTGCATCACCCGAACTGCTGACTTTCCCGGTTCACGTCTGCCACCCGTAACGAACCTGTGCGACCTTGTGCTCCGGAGGCCAGACACGTCGTGTGTGTGGAGGGGCACCATGAGTAGCAGGGCACTGGTGGCCGAGTTCGTCGGAACACTGGTCCTGGTGCTCGTCGGTGTCGGTTCGGTCGTGTACGGGATCAGCCTGACCGGCAGCCTGGGCATCGCACTGGCCTTCGGGCTGGTGCTGGTGGCCCTGGTGTACGCGATCGGCCCGATCTCCGGTTCGCACGTGAACCCGGCGGTGACCATGGGCATGGTGCTGTCCCGCCGGATCTCCCCGGTCGAGGCGGTCGGGTACTGGGTGGTCCAGTTCGCCGGCGGCATCGTGGCCGCCGGGCTGTTGTACGCGCTGACCCGCCTCGGGCCGAACATCGCCGTGCACGGCGCCTTCGGCACCAACGGCTTCGGTGACCGGTCGGTGCTCGGGCTGAACCTGGGCGGCGCCTTCCTGATCGAGGTCCTGCTCACCGGCATCTTCGTCTTCGTGGTGTTGTCAGCCACGGCCACCTGGGCCATCCCGAGTTCGGCCGGGATCGCGGTCGGTTTCGCGCTGGCCGCGGTGCACCTGGTCGGTCTGCCCCTGGACGGTGCCGGGATCAACCCGGCGCGCAGCCTGGGCCCGGCCGTGTTCGCCCGCGGGGACGCGCTGTCCCAGGTGTGGCTGTTCATTGTCGCGCCGCTGGTCGGCGGTGCCCTGGCCGCGGTGGTACACGGGTTGATCACCCTGGCCGGCACGGAGGAACGACCACCGGAGTGACCCACCGACGTGGGCGCCGGTGCCGTTCGAGGGGTACGGCACCGGCCTCCACCCAGACGGTCGGTCCAGGCCCTCGCCGGGGGCCGGTCCACCGGTGTGGTCGTCTCGGATGCCGTGCATACCCCCCCGGGGTATAGTTGAGGCATGCCCGGATACACGCCCGACAAGGAACAACTGCTCACCAGGCTCCGCCGGGTCGAGGGCCAGGTGCGCGGGTTGCAGCGGATGGTCGAGCAGGACGTGTACTGCATCGACGTACTCACCCAGGTTGCGGCGGCCACCAAGGCACTGCGTGCGGTCGCGCTCGGGCTGCTGGACGCACACCTGGCGCACTGCGTGGCCGACGCGGTGGCCGTCGGCGGCGAGGAGGCCCAGGCCAAGATCGCCGAGGCGTCCGAGGCGATCGCCCGGCTGGTGCGGTCGTGACGTCCGGACATCACCAGCCCGGTTCTGGAAGTCCACACACGGACCACCCGTGTGATCCACATGTCGACATGGAGGTCGCGACCTTGACCACTAACACCTACACCGTCACCGGCATGACCTGTCACCACTGTGTGGCCTCGGTGACCGAGGAGGTCGGCGAGGTCGCCGGCGTCACCGACGTGAACGTCGACCTGGACACCGGCCGCCTGGTGGTCACCGGCGAGGGCGTCGACACCGAGGCGGTACTGGCTGCCGTGGCCGAGGCCGGTTATACCGCGGCGATGTCGTGACCACCCTGGACCCGGCCGTGCCGTCCCACCGGCAGGCCACCACCGAACTGGCCCTGACCGGCATGACGTGTGCCTCCTGCGCGGCCAGGATCCAGCGCAAACTGAACAAACTCGACGGGGTGACCGCCACGGTGAACTACGCCACCGAGAAGGCGTCGGTGGACTATGACCCGGGCCAGGTCACGCCGGAGGATCTGGTGGCCGCGGTGCGGGCGGCCGGCTACTCGGCCGCCCTGCCGCCCCGCTACCCCGGTCACCTCGACCCGGCCGAGGACGCCGACGGGCCGGTGCTGGCCGCGCTGGGTCGGCGGTTGGCC
>DATCWR010000239.1:0-2852 GCA_036566245.1 Mycobacteriales bacterium
CGGCCCGGCGGCATAACCCGCCGGGCCGGACCGTTCCCTACCGGCGACCCGCAACCACCGGAACCCGCAGCGCATGCATCCAGGTCGCACCGGTCTCCTACACCCATCCGGCCGTGGACGGGCGCACACTCACCTCCGGATACCGCCTGGGGTCGGGCAGTTCGGGAGCCACCGCGACCCCCCGGGCGACCATCAGCTCACCGAGCCAGCGCAGCGCCTCGACTCCGGTATGGATCTGCCCGCCCTCCTCGACCACGACCGGCAGGTCCGGCGTGCCCAGCCCCTCCCGTTCGGTACGCCAGGTGCGGATCAGCCGGTATGCCTGAGTGGTGACTGGTCCACCGTCCAGGCTCACCGCGAACCCCGACTCGCGCAGCGGTAGCGCATCGGAGTGTCCACGCAGGATCGGACCGGTCAGTGGCGTGCGCAGCACCGTCGGGTTGCCGATGTCGGCACCATCCACCCAGTACAGGTCGAAGAGCAGCCGACGCACGTCGCCGGCGACCCCGGCTCCGTGGGCCTCGGCGTAGGCGGAAACCGCCGCCTCGGTTCTCGGGACGAAGGTGGGCACCACGTGTGGCAACGGTTCACCGGGCAAGAGCAGCTCGGTGACCACGGCCAACTGCCGGGCCAAGGCCTCGCGATCGGTGTCGTCGAGTCGCTGGCCGGTGACCGGTAGGGGGCGATGGTGTTCCACGGCACGCCAGTCGATTGCGGCGCCCGCGGCGACCAACGCGTCGGCGCGACGGCTGGCCAGGTAGCAGGACGGGCAACTGAAATCGGCGTAGATGATCAGGCTCATGACTGGAACCTCCGATCCGCTTGCCTGTAAATATAGAGTTTTTACAAGCGGATTTGAACAAACCGTGAGTAGTCACACACGGACACACCGCGACACAGCGCTCGCAGCGCCCGATCCCGAACTGTCAGGAGCGATCCAGCAACCTGGACAATCCGTGGCGGTCAGGGCGCGATGATGTACCGGGCCGGCACGTTCCGGGTCAACCACACCGCCTCGTTACCGCGCCAGAAGGTCACCCCGGCGCGCCCGGCGTCCCCGGCGCGCACCCGGAGCACCACCGGTTCGGTCGACCTGCGCCTACCCACCTGCTCGGCCGTGTTGGGATCGGACGACAGGTGAACGTACTGTCGCCGCATCGGCCGCAGCCCCTCATTTCGGATCGACCGCCATGCGGCCGGTGAGGTCCCGTGGAACAGCAGTTCCGGCGGGAACGCCTCCTCCCGCACGATCCGCTCGGGCACGGAGTGGCCATACAGCGCCCGGATACGGCCCCCGGCCATCTCGTACCGACGCTTCTCCGATGACCTGATCATCCGGCCGAGGTCGTCGGAACCCACGTGTCGCCAGGTCCGATGTTGATGCCGGATCGCGTCCAACAGGTGCGCCACCGGAACCCAGCCAGCCTTGTCCAGCACCAGTCCACAGGCCGCTGGCTGGTGCCGTAACGCCCGCGAAACGAACTTACTCAACCGGACCAGATCATCAGCGCCACTTTCCGCCATAAGACATGGTGGCAGCCGCCACCGTCAGCCGTCACCCGTCACTCGCCATCCATTCGAGGTCCGGATGGGTACGCTCACCGAACTGGAGGGGCGAAGGTCCCTGTTCGCAGGGCCCCGTCCCGGCGATGCTGACCGGCGTGCGGAGCGTGACCGGCAGCGGCCCGGGAGGCGACGTGAGCCACCACAACGGTCCGGCCGCGACTCACCCGAGTCGCCCGACTTTCCCGGCCCGGCGGGTCACCGCGGACCAGCGGTGGGTGATGCTGGCCCTGGCGACCCTCGGTTTCGCGTTGAACTTCTGGGCCTGGGCGTTGCTCAGCCCGCTGGGCCCCCGGTTCGGCGACACCCTCGCGCTGACCTCGTTCGACCAGGCACTGTTGGTCGCACTGCCGGTCGTGGTCGGATCGGTGGGTCGTATCCCGGTCGGCGCGCTCACCGACCGGTTCGGCGGCCGGGTGATGTTTCCGCTGGTCTCGGCGGTCACCGTGGTGCCGGTGCTGTATCTGGGCCTGGCCGGGCACTCGTCGCTGCCGGCGCTGCTGGTCGGGGGGTTCTTCCTCGGGGTGGCAGGCACCTCGTTCGCGGTGGGTGTGCCGTTCGTCAACGCCTGGTTTCCGCCGGAGCACCGCGGCCTGGCGATCGGGATCTTCGGCGCCGGAATGGGCGGTACCGCGATCAGCGCCCTGACCACCGTGGACCTGGTCGACCGGTGGGGGGTGCCGGTCCCGTTCGTGGTGACCGCGGTGGCCCTGGCGGTCTACGCGGTGGTGGCCGCGCTCCTGCTCAGGGACGCGCCCGGACACGCCCCGCCGCGCGAACCGCTGCGACACCGACTCGCCAGCGCCGCCCGGTTGGGAATCACCTGGCAGTCCTCGATCCTGTACGCGGTGCTGTTCGGCGGCTATGTGGCGTTCTCGGTGTACCTGCCGGCGTATCTCAGAACCGGGTACGACCTGGCCCAGTCCGACGCGGCCCGCCGGATGGCCGGCTTCGTGTTGTTGGCGGTGCTGATGCGCCCGGTCGGAGGCTGGTTGTCCGACCGGGTCGGCCCGGTTCGGGTACTGGCCGGCACGCTGGCGGTGGTCACCGCCGGCGCGCTGGTGCAGTCGTTCACTCCCCCGCTGATCCCGGTGGGCACGGTGGCGTTCCTGGCCATCGCCGGCGCGGTGGGTGCGGGCAGTGGCGCCACGTTCGCCCTGGTCGCGCTACTCGCTCCGGCGGACCGGGTCGGGTCGGTCACCGGTGTGGTGGGGGCCGCCGGGGGACTCGGTGGCTTCGTCCCGCCGTTGGTGATGGGCTCGGTGTACGGCCGCTTCGGCTCCTACGCC
>DATCWR010000240.1:0-3138 GCA_036566245.1 Mycobacteriales bacterium
CGCACCGTGGGACCGGTGTTCTCCGCGACCACCCGCAACGACAAGGTCATGTACGTGTTGCTGGTGGGAACCATCGTGCTCGGGCTGGGCACCACGGTGCTGGGCAACGCGGTCGGCGACCCGCACAACTACCGGGAGACGGTTGCACCGTGGTTCCGGTCGATCTTCTACTTCCAGCCGGACTCCAGCCTGATCATCGCCGCGCCGCTGGGGTTCCAACTGCACGCGCTGGCCGCCTGGGCGCTGTTCGCGTTCTGGCCGTTCAGCCGACTGGTGCACGTGTTCTCCGCGCCGCTGGGCTACCTGACCCGGCCCTACATCGTCTACCGCAGCCGCGACGGTGAACTCGGCAGCCGACCCCCTCGCCGGGGCTGGGAACGTACCTAGCCAGCCCCCCGACCTTGATAATGTTCCGGTTGTTTCGGGCGAAATGACCGCGATGACGTTGAGAATGGCGTGTGGTGTCCACGCGCGCCGGTGTGGCCCGTCGTTCGAGGGAGACATCTGTGCGGGAACATCACGTCCGGCCGGTCGGGCTGCCGCCGGTCAACGGATACAGCCACGCTGTCGAGTTCAGCGGTCGGATGGTGGCGGTGTCCGGTCAGGTGCCGGTGGACGGGGACGGACGCCTGGTCGGTGAGGACCCCGAGGCACAGATGCGCCAGGTGTTCGAGAATCTGCGCACGGCTCTGGCGGCCGGCGGCGCCCGGTTCGACCAGGTCGTCAAACTGACCGTCTTCCTGACCGACCTCGCCGACCTGGATGCGTTCCGTCGAGTCCGCGACGAGTACCTGGACCTGGACCGGCTGCCGGCCTGCTCGCTGGTGCGGGTGGCCGGTCTGGTCCACCCGGCGTTCCGGGTCGAGATCGACGCGCTCGCCTCGATCTGAACTCCGTCCCGACACGCGCCGCGCGCACCAGCGCGTCGATCCCCCTGGGTCTCAGTCGGTCGCCGCCACCCGGAGCAGGCGGAGTTGGCCGATCTCGGCGGTGTTCTTCATGAGTTCTGCGTTGACCCACCCCACCATGTGGGCCACCGTTCTGTCCGGTCTGCCCTGCCACGGATAGCCGGCGGGGGCGTCCAGGTCGGGGTCGGTGAGCCGGTCGAGCACGGCCAACCAGTCGGCGCGCAGGGTGCGCACCCAGGCGATGGTGCGCTCGGCGTCACCGGGCCAGGAGATCTCCTCCCGGGTTCGGGGTTGCCGGCCGGTGGCGTGGTCGAGCGCCACGGTCCACCACCAGCCGACATGCCAACTGAGCCAGCCGATCGTCACCACGGGTGCCGGGTCGGGTTCGGGTTCCGCCCAGTCGGGCAGCCACCGGCCGTCGCTGTTCGGGTGGACCGTCCAGCAGCGGTCGGCTGGCCGCCACAGGAAGTCCTCGTCGTCAAGCTGGTCGAGGTGCAGGTCCAGCAGCGACCACACCAGGTCGAACTGCCAACGCAACAGGGCGACACGGGAGTCGGGCACGGCGCTGATCTTCGTCCGCGGGTTCGCCGAGGCACAAGCCCTATTCCGGCCGCGGTCGGTCGATGCTCTGTCCGGCGCCACACCCGGGTACCCTGTAGTTTTTACTAGTCCAGTCATGTTTACTATGGGCGTCGAGGGTGTGACCACCCGGACACCCGGACGAACCGTTGGGGAGGGGATGACGTGGGGGCCGAGTCACTTGCCGCGGCGCTGGAGCGCGAGCACCACGAGATCGACGAGGGGATCGAGGCTTTCACCGCCGAGCCCGCCACCGGCAGCCGCGACCCGAAGCCGCTGGTCGGCGCGATCCAGGCCCTGCGTCGCCACATCTACCTTGAGGAGGAGTTCCTGTTCCCGCCGCTGCGGGAGGCGGGACTGATGGCCCCGGTGTTCGTGATGCTGCGCGAACACGGGCAGATGTGGGAGTCGCTGGACTCGCTGGAACGCGACCTCGAAACGGACCCCAACGCCGCTTCGATTCTTCTGCTCTGCCACCAGTTGACCGTCCAGCTACAGCACCACAACATGAAGGAGGAGAGGATCCTCTACACCCAGGCCGACCAGGTGCTGACCGCGCCGGCGAGCGAGCACCTCAAGGAGTTCCTCGCCTCGGGTGAACTGCCCGAGGGATGGGTGTGCATCAAGGCCCGTTAGCCCGGGCAGGTCACGCGAGTGCCGGCCCGACGTGGCCGGTGCCGCACCGTCGTCATGTGCGTGGCACCGGCCCCGCGCTCGGTGTGGTCGAGCGCGGGCTCGCCGGGTGACGGGGTGCCCGGCGAGCCCGCAGCGTGATCGAGGGGGCTAGCTCGTGTATCCGAGCCTGGTCGCCTTCGCCAGGGTCATGTACGACGCCCCCTGGATCCTGGCTTCCTCCGTCGTCCCCTCGAAGCCTTCCTTTGGTGCGTCGTCGTGGTACACCCACACGGAATCGTTGGGGCCGATCCCCGACTCGTCGTCGCCGGGGTACTCGACCTTTGCCGCGCGGGACTTCACGACCCCCTGTACCAGGACGTCGAGCCAGTCACCACTGAACGTCAGCGCGGTCTTCTTCGTGAACGTGTCCAGGCTGGCGCCGTCGGACCACGACGGGCTCTTGAGCTTCCCCACCCGTTCGATCCAGTTCGGCTTCACGTCCTTCTTACCGACGTTGGATCCGCCCTCCTTCCACATGATGGCGTTCCAACAGTCCTCGGTGATCTCGAACTCCACCACCCGAAGACCGACCACGTCGGTCCGTTCCTGGGAGAAGTACTCGGAGTGGTCCGGCTTGATGAAGCTGATGCTGATGGTCTTGTCCCCCGGGGCTCCCCCTCTGAACCCGACCACGTGGTTCGTGTCGTTGAGTTGGATCTTGTACGGCGGGTATTCCACCCGGTACGCCATGGGCACGACCCTTACCCCCCTCGATATCTGGCCGACCCGACGCGCCGACACTAGCCGCGACACGCGAGAGTAGATAGTCACCCGAAAGTGTTACGCGGGCTTGGCTGGCCCCGTCCCCCGGCCCTGCCTGTCGTCGCTGCCGGCTCGACGGTCAGCGCCCACTCCGCACCGGCACAAGGCGGACGAACGGGATGGCCCGGCCGATCTCCCGGTAGTCCGACACGCTGCCGTCCACCTCGAAGCCCATGAAGCGGACCAGCCGCGCGGCGATCCGGGGGTGACGCGG
>DATCWR010000245.1:0-8215 GCA_036566245.1 Mycobacteriales bacterium
TCGGCCGCGCTGCGGGCCGGCGCCGAGGCCGGTCGACACGGCGGTGCGGCCGTACTGGCCGCCGCACACCAGGTGCTCGACACCGAACCGGGCGTGGACCTGGACTACCTCACCCTGCGCGCCCCGGATCTTGGCCCCGCGCCCGAGCGCGGAGCCGCCCGGTTGTTGGTGGCCGGCCGGGTCGGAACGACCCGACTCATCGACAACATGCCCGTGACAATTGGAGAACCGCCGTGTTCCGCACCATGATGAAGTCGAAGATCCACCGAGCCACCGTGACCCAGGCCGACCTGGACTACGTCGGTTCGGTCACCGTGGACGCGGATCTGATGGAGGCCGCCGACCTGCTGGCCGGCGAGCAGGTGGCCATCGTGGACGTCACCAACGGGGCCCGGCTGGAGACCTACGTGATCGCCGGAGAACCGGGCAGCGGTGTGATCGGGATCAACGGCGCCGCCGCGCACCTGATGCACCCCGGGGACCTGGTCATCCTCATCTCCTACGCGCTGCTGGACGACGCGACCGCGCGGACCTACCAACCCCGGGTGGTGCACGTTGATGCCGCCAACCGGATCGTCGAACTGGGTTCCGACCCGGCCGCCCCGGTACCGGGAGCGGCCCACCTCGTTCGCGGTGACCGGTGATGGCGACACCCGGGCTCACCCGGCGACTGCTCGCGCCCGAACCCGGATGGACCAGGACCACCGACGTGGTGGTGGTCGGTTCGGGGGTGGCCGGGCTGTCGGTGGCGCTGGACGCACGGCAGGCCGGACATCGGGTCACCGTGGTCACCAAGGTCGGCATCGGGGCCGGGTCCACCCGGTGGGCCCAGGGCGGTATCGCCGCGGTGCTGGACCCGCAGGACACCCCCGAACAACACCATCAGGACACCCTCACCGCCGGGGTCGGCCTGTGCGACCCGGAGGCGGTGCGGGTGTTGGTCGGGGAGGGGCCGGCCCGGTTGGCCGAACTGATGGCCCGGGGCGCGGTGTTCGACCGGACCGACGATGGTGAACTGTCACTCACCCGGGAGGGCGGCCACCACCGGGAACGGATCGTGCACGCCGGCGGGGACGCCACCGGAGCGGAGGTACAGCGCGCGCTGGAGGCCGCGGTGCACCAGGATCCGGGTATCCGGGTGGTCGAACACGCGCTGGTGCTGGACCTGTTGACCACCGCCGACGGCCGGGCCGCCGGGGTCACCCTGCACGTGATGGGTGAGGGTAGCCAGGACGGCGTGGGCGCGGTGCTGGGCCGGGCCGTGGTGCTGGCCACCGGCGGAATGGGTCGGGTGTACTCGTCCACCACCAACCCGGCGGTGTCCACAGGGGATGGTGTCGCGTTGGCACTGCGGGCCGGCGCGGTGGTCACCGACCTGGAGTTCGTGCAGTTCCACCCCACCGCGCTGTTCCTGGGCGGGCCCGGTGGCCGGCCGCAGGGGCAGCAGCCGTTGGTCAGCGAGGCGCTGCGCGGTGAGGGCGCGTTGCTGCTCGACGGAGACGGCAAGCGGTTCATGCTCGGGGTGCACGACCTGGCCGAGTTGGCGCCCCGTGACGTGGTGGCCAAGGCGATCACCAGGGTGATGCGGGCCGAGGGCAGCGAGCATGTCTGGCTGGACGCCCGAGGCCTGGGCGAACAGACCCTGCTACGCCGGTTCCCGACCATCATGGCGCGCTGCCGGGCGGCTGGCATCGACCCGGTCGACCAGCCGATCCCGGTCACCCCCGCCGCGCACTATGCCTCCGGCGGGGTGCGCACCGACCTGGCCGGGCGGACCAGCGTGCCCGGCCTGTACGCGTGTGGCGAGGTGGCCTGCACCGGCGTGCACGGTGCGAACCGGTTGGCGTCCAACTCGTTGCTGGAGGGGCTGGTGTTCGCCGGCCGGATCGGTCAGGACCTGTCCCGGGGTCTGCCGCCGCAGGGTGATCCGACACCCCTGACCGGCGCGGCCGGGGTACTCGCCCCGTCCACCGACCAGCAGGTCGCCGCGGCGATGACCGAGGGCGCCGGGATCGTGCGTACCGGCGACAGCCTGGCCGCCACCGGTTCCGCACTCGCCACCATCGGCGACCGCCGCTCCGACGAACCGTGCACCGAGACGTGGCAGGCCACCAACCTGCACACCGTGGCCACCGCGTTGACCGCGGCGGCGACACTGCGCCTGGAGACCCGCGGGTGCCACTGGCGGGAGGACTTCCCCGACCGTGACGACGAGAGGTGGCACGGGCACCTGCTCGCCTCTCTCGACGCCGACGGCGTTCTGACCGAGACCTACGAGGCGGCCCGATGACCCTGTCACCCAACACCGTCGACGCGTTGACCCGGGCCGGGTTGGATCCCGCCCACGTCCGAGACCTCGTGGCCGCGGCGGTGGCCGAGGACCTGGCCGGCGGCGTGGACGTGACCAGCGAGGCCACCATTCCGGCCGACCAGCGGGACACCGGTGACATGGTGGCCCGGGCTGACGGGGTGGTGGCCGGACTGCCGGTGGCCATGGCCGTACTCGACCTGGTCGGCGCGGGCCGGATCAGCCACACCACCGCCGTTGCCGACTCCGCACCGGTGCGGCGCGGGAACCTGCTGCTCACGGCGACCGGACCGACCCGGGCACTGCTCACCGCCGAACGAACCATGTTGAACCTGGTCTGTCGGCTGTCCGGGATCGCCACCCTGACCGCGGCCTGGGTGGCCGCGGTGGCCGGCACCGGAGCCGTGGTGCGGGACACCCGTAAGACCACACCAGGCCTGCGTGCGCTGGAGAAGTACGCGGTACGGGCCGGCGGTGGCGCCAACCACCGGATGGCACTGTCCGACGTCGCGTTGATCAAGGACAACCATGTGCTGGCCGCCGGTGGGGTGGCCGCGGCGTTCCACGCGGTGCGGCAGGCATTCCCCGAGGTGCCGGTGGAGGTCGAGTGCGCCACCGTGGCGCAGGTTCGACAGGCCGTCGACGCCGGCGCCGACCTCATCCTGCTCGACAACATGTCCCCGGACCTGATGCGGCAGGCGGTCGAGGTGGCCGCGCACCGGGGAGTTCGGTTGGAGGCCAGCGGCGGGTTGCGGTTGGACAACGCCCGTGAGGTCGCCGACACCGGGGTCGACCTCATCTCGGTGGGCGCGCTGACCCACTCCGCACCGGTACTGGACATCGCGTTCGACCTGCGGGAGAGGGCCTGATGCTGCTCACCGTCGACGTTGGCAACACCAACACGGTGCTGGGAGTCTTCGCCGATCCCGACCGCGACGAGATGGTGGCGAGCTGGCGGATCAAGACCGACGGGCGGGCCACCGCCGACGAGCTCGCGCTGACCTTCCAGGGTCTGCTCCGAGACCACCAGGTGACCGGTATCGCGGCGTGTTCCACCGTGCCGGCGGTACTGCGGGAACTGCGTGGCATGCTCCGCCGGTACTACGCCGAGACCCCCACGTTGGTCATCGAACCGGGCGTTCGGACCGGCGTTCCGGTGCTGGTGGACAACCCCAAGGAGGTCGGCGCCGACCGGATCATGAACACCCTGGCCGCACACCACCTGTTCGGCGGGGCGTGTGTGGTGGTGGACTTCGGTACGTCCATCAACATGGACGTGGTCAGCGCGCGCGGGGAGTTCCTGGGCGGGCCGTTGGCGCCGGGCATCGAGATCTCGCTGGACGCGCTGGCCTCGCGGGCGGCCCAGTTGCTCAAGGTGCAACTGGTGCGGCCGAAGTCGGTGATCGGCAAAAACACGGTCGAGGCGTTGCAGTCGGGCATCCTGTTCGGGTTCGCCGGCCTGGTCGACGGCCTGGTCCGGCGGATCCTGACCGAACTGGGCGAGCCGGCCACGGTGGTGGCCACCGGTGGGCTGGCGCCGTTGGCCATCGCCGACAGCGAGACCATCCAGCGGTACGAACCGAACCTGACCCTGATCGGGTTGCGCCTGGCGTTCGGCAAGAACCAGGTGCGTTAGCCGGGTGGGTCCGGGGGGTCCAGGCTCTCGCCGCGGTGGAGGACCCGCCACGGCGGCCGCACCCGGCGGGCCCTGAGAACCGGAACGATAGGGTGCCGTTCGTGAGCGATCAGCGGGCCGGAGAGCACGGCGAGCACGGCGAGGAGTGGGCCGAGGACCTACCCGAACAGGTGCGGGTGCGTCGGGACAAGCTCGACCGGATGCGCGCCGAGGGCATCGACCCCTACCCGGTCGGGGTTCCGCGCACGCACACGCTCGGGGAGGTGCGGGCGGCCTTCCCCGACCTGCCGGCGGACACCGCCACCGGCCAGAAGGTCGGCGTGGCCGGTCGGGTCATCTTCGTGCGCAACACCGGCAAGCTGTGTTTCGCCACCCTGCGCGAGGGTGGTGGCATCGAGCTACAGGCCATGTTGTCGGCCAACCGGGTCGGTCCGGACGAGTTGGCCCGGTGGAAGTCCGACGTCGACCTGGGTGACCACGTGTTCGTCGAGGGTGAGGTGATCACCTCCCGCCGGGGCGAGTTGTCGGTGCTGGCCGACCGCTGGCAGATGGTGGCCAAGGCGCTGCGGCCGTTGCCGGTGGCGCACCGGCCGATGGGGGAGGAGACCCGGGTCCGGCAGCGTTACGTCGACCTCATCGTGCGCCCGGAGGCGCGTGAGATGGTGCGGGTTCGTTACGCGGTCGTACGCGCACTACGGGAGGCCCTGGACCGGCGTGGGTTCCTCGAGGTGGAGACCCCGATGCTCCAGGTGGTGCACGGCGGCGCCGCGGCCAGGCCGTTCCAGACCCACATCAACGCCTACGACATGGACCTCTACCTGCGAATCGCGCCGGAGTTGTTCCTGAAGCGGTGTGTTGTCGGCGGCATCGACCGGGTCTTCGAGATCAACCGAAACTTCCGGAACGAAGGCGCAGACTCCACCCACTCGCCCGAGTTCGCCATGCTGGAGGCATACCAGGCCTACGGCGACTACGACACCATGGCGGTGTTGACCCGTGAGTTGATCCAGGAGGCGGCGCAGGCCGCGTTCGGCTCAACCACCGTGCGACGGTTCGACGGTACCGAGTTGGATCTGGGGGGTCAGTGGCGTTCCATCCAGCTCTACGACGCGGTGTCCGACGCGGTCGGCGAACCGGTCACAACGGAAACTCCGGTGTCGCGGCTGCGTGAGTTGGCCGAGCGGCACGAGCTGACCGTGAACCCGGTGTGGGGCCACGGAAAGCTGGTGGAGGAACTGTTCGAGGCCCTGGTCCAGCACACGCTGGAGGCGCCGACGTTCGTACGGGACTATCCGGTCGACAACTCGCCGCTGACCCGACAGCACCGCACCAGGCCCGGCGTGGTGGAGAAGTGGGATCTCTACATCGGCGGCGTGGAGCGGGCGACCGCGTACTCCGAGCTGGTCGACCCGGTCATTCAGCGGGAGAGGCTGGTGGCGCAGTCGGCCCAGGCAGCCGCCGGCGACCCCGACGCGATGCGGCTGGATGAGGACTTTCTGCGAGCGCTCGAATACGGAATGCCACCGGCGGGCGGCATGGGAATGGGCATCGACCGTCTGCTGTCGGTTTTCACCGGCCGTGGTGTACGGGAGACGATCCTCTTCCCACTGGTCCGACCCCAATAACAGCATTCTGGTCGGGTTCAGGTTATCCTCTCTCGCCGAGAGGAACGGAATCTCATCCTGCCCCCCGAGAGAAGGTTTGTACCGTGGCACAGAAGGTTCAAGTGATTCTGGTCGACGACGTCGACGGTGGCGAGGCCGCCGAGACGGTGACTTTCGCGCTGGACGGCACCGCCTACGAGATCGACCTGTCCGCGGACAACGCCAAGAGCCTGCGTGACGCGCTGGCCCCGTACGTGTCGGCGGCGCGAAAGGCCGGGCGCGTCGGTGGTCGCGGTGCCTCCTCCCGGTCCGGGCGCGGTCGCGGGTCGACCACGATGGATCGGGAGCAGGCCGCGGCCATTCGCGAGTGGGCCCGCAAGCAGGGTCTGAAGGTGAGCGACCGGGGCCGCATTCCGGCCGGCATCGTCGAGCAGTACAACGCGACCGTCTGACGTTCGACGACCGATACCTGCCGCGCCGGAGTTCGACCCGTGACGAGGGCCGAAGCGCCCCGGCAACGGATTACCCGTCACGGCGGGACCACCCCGTACCTGTGACCGAGCCCGGGTGCACCCGGCGGAAAGCGGTCAGCGGCAGATCATGGCGTGACGCCACCCTTGGAGAACAGCGTTGTTTCCGGGGTGGCGCCACGACCCGCGCAGTTTCTGGTTCGGTGCGGGGGTTCGGTGTCGAGAGTCGACCGCAGGGCGGGGGCCTGAGGACCTACATCGCGTTTGCCACCTACCGGGCATACGTTGGTTGACGCCTCGATAGCCGGCCGAGTTCTGATCACCCCGTGAGCTGCGACACAGTTCGCCATGGCCGGCCTGGCGGGCCGGTCGGATGCAACGGTCATCACAACAAACAACATGCTTCATCGGTAAACGCGCGAAAACGGCGAATCCGTTGAAACTGCACCTCATCCATCGGGATCACTGACCGAGCGTCGGCGGTGGTGGTAACCCGGTACCGAATCCGTCCGACAGCGCTCGTCATGCGTGTCGCCTGGTTCCACGTCGACCGGCCCCGGACGAGGGGCCGATCGATGCTTCGGGCCGGGACCCAGTTTCGGGAATTTCCGACGTCGCAGGTTCTGCCCCTGACCATCGTGTCGACCCCCGCACCGAAACTCCGGCACCGAACCCCTGGTACCGAACCGGGAGCGAACCGCCGTCGGACCGTCGGACTGCCGGCCCGTCGGGCGGATCGGTGTTGACTCCACCATCACTTCGGATCTGACCCGGAAGTGACCCGGATGTGAGTACAGACCGGACACGTTCCGGCCCTCTTCGGATGTGTTCTGTCGCCGTCACAGCCGCGCGACCCCGACCCGACACGCACCGGACGCACACCACACGGCCCGGAAGACCCGGGGGTCGGGCTGTGTTCAGACACGGTGAGGTCAGCGGACGGTCAGGGGCAGGACGCCACCGGGCCGTCACCCCCCGATCGCAGGCGGCGGTGAACCCGCAACCCTTTCCATACTTTCGCTCTGGGCGTACGGCCATCCTGGAACACTGGACGCTGTGATGCGTTGGCACCCTGTGACGGTTCTTGCTCGGCGAGGTGCGGTGGTGGTCACCGAAGGCGACCACCGTCACACGACCAAGGAGGGACAGTCCCCCGAACGTACGGGTGAGGCCGTTGGAGGGGCGGACTAGAGTGGGTAGCGGACAGGCGTCGCCAGGCGACCGATCCCCGATCGACTCAGTGTCGTAAGGCACGTGAGGAGTACTACATGTTCGAGAGGTTCACCGACCGGGCGCGGCGCGTCGTGGTCCTGGCCCAGGAAGAGGCCAGGATGCTCAACCACAACTACATCGGGACCGAGCACATCCTGCTCGGCCTGATCCACGAGGGCGAGGGCGTCGCGGCCAAGGCTCTGGAGTCGCTCAGCATCTCGCTGGAGGGTGTCCGCCAGCAGGTCGAGGAGATCATCGGCCAGGGCCAGCAGGCCCCCAGCGGCCACATCCCGTTCACCCCGCGGGCCAAGAAGGTGCTCGAGCTCTCGCTGCGCGAGGCGCTGCAACTCGGCCACAACTACATCGGGACCGAGCACATCCTGCTCGGCCTGATCCGTGAGGGCGAGGGCGTCGCCGCCCAGGTACTGGTCAAGCTCGGCGCCGACCTGAACCGGGTCCGCCAACAGGTCATCCAGTTGCTCTCCGGTTACCAGCAGGGCAAGGAACCGGCCGGCACCGCCAGTGAGGGCACGCCCTCCACGTCGCTGGTGCTCGACCAGTTCGGCCGTAACCTGACCCAGGCCGCCCGCGAGCAGAAGCTCGACCCCGTCATCGGCCGGGAGAAGGAGATCGAGCGCCTGATGCAGGTGCTCTCCCGGCGTACCAAGAACAACCCGGTCCTGATCGGCGAACCCGGCGTGGGCAAGACCGCCGTGGTCGAGGGACTGGCCCAGGCCATCGTCAAGGGTGAGGTGCCCGAGACGCTCAAGGACAAGCAGCTCTACACGCTTGACCTGGGCGCCCTGGTCGCCGGCTCCCGTTACCGCGGTGACTTCGAGGAACGCCTGAAGAAGGTCCTCAAGGAGATCCGTACCCGCGGCGACATCATCCTGTTCATCGACGAACTGCACACCCTGGTCGGCGCGGGCGCCGCCGAGGGTGCGATCGACGCCGCCTCGATCCTCAAGCCGATGCTGGCTCGAGG
>DATCWR010000252.1:0-2830 GCA_036566245.1 Mycobacteriales bacterium
CAGGACCGTCCACACCGACCTGCCCGCGGCCACGGCGACCAGCCGCTCCGGCCCCACACCCCGCTCCGCCAGCAGGCCGGCGAGCCACGCGGCCCGGCCGTCCAGCTCGGCATAGGTCAGGCTCAGCTCGTCGGACTCGACGGCGACCGCCCGTGGCGTGTCCCCCGCCCACCTCGTGACCAGGTCCGCGAAGGACGACGGGGGGAGGTCCTCGGCCGTGTCGTTCGCCGCGACGACAAGCCGGTGCCGCTCATCGGCGGTGAGCAGGTCGTGGTCGGCCACGGGCGCGTGCGGGTCGGCGAGCAGCCGTTCCAGCAGCACCACGAAGCTGTCCGCCCACCGGCGGACCACCGCCGGCGGATACAGGCCGGTGCGGACCTCGAAACTGCCGGCGAGTCCCTCGTCGGTGTCCCGCAGGATGGCGACGAAGTCGTGCTCGCCGCCGGTGTGGATCCGCTCGGGTCGGGCCACCTCCTGCAGCACCCGTATGCTCTCCTGCACCGGCAGGTACATGAACACCCACTGGAACAGCGGGGACCGCCCGACCACCCGCTCAAGGTCGAGGCCGGCGACGATCCTGCCCACGGGCACCGCCGCGTTGGCCAGCAGTTCGGGAAACTCGGCGGCGAATCCGGCGAGCACGTCGGCGTAGGAGTCGGTCGGGGAGATCCGCCAGCGGGTCGGGAGCACGTTCATCACGTATCCGATGACCCGCTCCAGCCCCCGGGCCACGCGGTTGGCGACAGGGGTTCCCAGTACCAGGTCGGTGACGTCGGACAGCCGGTGCGCGAGCACCGCGAACGCCGAGATCAGCACGGCGTAGACGGTGACGCCGTGGTCACGCGCGAACGCCCGTACGGCGGCGGCGAGCCGCGCGTCGACGTCGAACCGGACCTGCTCGACATCGAACCCCGTGGTGGCCACGGCTCCCACCGTCAGGGGTGCTGGTGGGTGGTCCAGGTAGTCCCGCCAGAAGGTGAGCTGCGCGTCGAGAACACCGGCCCGCTCGAGGTTCTGCTGCCAGCAGGCGAAGTCGGCATACTGGATCGCGGGCCGGGTGAGGCCGGACCGACTGCCCGCACGCACGGCATGGTAGGCCCGAGTGAACTCCGAGTGCAGGACGTCGAACGACCACCAGTCGGTGATGATGTGGTGCAGGGCCAGAAGCAGGACCGACCGCTCGTCGTCGACCACGGCAAACCGCCCGCGCACCAGCCGGTCCCGGCCCAGGTCGAAGGCACGGGTGCGGAACTCCTCGACGACATCGGCCAGCGTCGTCGTCCCACCGCGAAGGTCGACCCGTTCGAGAACGAACGGACCGGTGCGCGGGAAGCTCACCGTCAGGTCACCCGGCGTTCCGCGGATCGCGGTCCGCAGCACGTCGTGGTCGTCCTGGACGATCGTGAGGGCCGCCTCCAGATCGGCCGGCTCCACCGGCCGGTCGAAGTGGTAGGAGCAGCACAGGTTGATCGCGGCCGCCTCCGGGTAGAGCGCCTCGAAGACCCACAGGTCCTGCTGGGCGGGGCTGAGCGGCACCGGCGCGGTGGGATCGCGCGGCGGCACGATGGCCGGCAACGACGAGATCCGACCCGCGTCGAGGAGTCGGCGCAGCAGCCGTACCCGCTGCTCGCTCGACAGGGCGGCGATCCGGTCGGCCGTCGAGACGCTCATGGCTCCAGCCCCTTCCACAGCTCGGCGAGCCGGTGCAGCGAGGCCAGCACCTCGTCGCGCGCGAGCCCGAAGTCGACAAAGCAGGCGACCTCGTCGCAGCCCAGTGCCTGCAGATCGGTCAGGGTCGCCCGGCAGGTCGCCGGTGAACCCAGCAGCGAGCCCCACGTCAGATATCGCTCGAAGGCGAACTCGGTCATCACGTCGATGTCGCGCTCGCGCAGCGCCGTCAGCGTCCCGGCGCCGCTACGGTTGGCCGCGGTCTGGCGGACGTAGGACTTCAGGTAGGAACGCAGCGGGCCGCCGACCCGCCGCCTGACCTCGTCGTCATCGTGGGCGACGAACGCGTGCGCCATCAGCGTGACTGTCCCGTACGGGGCACTTCCCGGCTGTTCGGGTGCGGCGCGGTACGCCTCGCGGTAGCGCCGGATCCGCTCGGCCAGCTGCTCACGCCCCTGCCCCACGGTGGCCGCGAGGACGCCGGTGCGCAACCGACCGGCCACCTCCCACGTCGCGGCCGTGCCAGACGTGGTCATCCACATCGGCAGCGTCGGCGAGACCGGGCACGGCCGCGGGCGCACCGCGACCGGCTGGCCGGTACCGTCACGGAAATCCACGGCCTCTCCGGCCCACAGCCGCCGGATCAGCCCGATGTCGCGGACCACCCGCTCGCGCCGCCCGGCGTATCGGTCCGGTGCGAGGACGAAGTCGGTGGAGTGCCAGCCGGTCGCCGCGGAGATTCCCACCCGTCCGCCGGACAGGTTGTCCACGACGGCCCAGTCCTCGACGACCCGCAGGGGGTGGTGCAGCGGCAGGACCACGCTGCCCGCCCGGATACCGATCCGTTCGGTGGCCACAGCCAGCGCGGCACCGAGTACGGGCGGACTCGGGAAGATCTGGCCGACCTGTTGGAAGTGCCGCTCGGGGGTCCAGACCGCGGTGAACCCGAGTGCGTCGGCGGCCCTGGCGATGGCCAGCACGTCCGCGTACCTGGCGGCGTGGTCGGGCACCCGGTCGCTCTCGTCGGCGCCGAAGAACATCACGCTCAGGTCCACCCGTCCTCCTCTCCCGAGGCCCGTGTGGCGGCCGATCGTGCGCCGCCACGGTGGGGGGTGGCGCGCCGCGGCGCACGGGGTATCGGTGCGGTATGCGGCGCGGCGGG
>DATCWR010000253.1:0-7246 GCA_036566245.1 Mycobacteriales bacterium
GGCGCCGACGGACCGACCACGGCAGCCTCGACGTCGGCGCGGGTGATGGTGCCGCCCGGCCCGCTGCCGGGAACCAGGCGCAGGTCCACGCCCAGGTCCTTGGCCAGCTTGCGCACCGGCGGCTTGGCCAACACAGCCACCTGCGGGCTCGGTGTGGCGGCCGGAACCGGTCCGCCGTTGGTGGACGGGACCGACAGCGCGGGGACCGGCGGCAGCACCACGGTCGGCCGCACGGGGACCACCGGAGCGGTGAGAGCGGCCGGGGCAGTTGCGGTGTTCTTCCGCGGCCGGCGCCTGGCCACCACGGTCTTCGGCCCGTACCCGACCAGCACCGAGGTTCGCCCACCCGGGGCCGGTCCACCGATCAACCCGGGTTCGACCGGTTCCTCCGGCGCGGGGGTGGCGATCTCGGCCGAGGCGTGCGCACCCGCCGCGACGCCGGCGCTCATGTCGTCCGGGCCGGGCACCGGATCAGCCGCGCCGGACCCGGGGTTGGTGTCGAACTCGATGATCGGCGTGCCCACGTCCACGGTGGCGCCCTCGGCGTGGTGCAGTCTGGTCACCACCCCGGCGTAGGGGGAGGGCACCTCGACGGCCGCCTTGGCCGTCTCCACCTCGACGATCGGCTGGTTGAGGACCACCGTGTCACCAGGACCGACCAGCCACCGGATGATCTCACCCTCGGTGAGACCCTCACCCAGGTCGGGGAGCTTGAACTGCTTGATGTCCGACATCTGCGGCGGCTCCTCCTAGTAGGCCAGTGAACGGTCAACAGCGTCGAGCACCCGGTCCAGGTCGGGCAGGTACTCCTCCTCCAGCCGGGACGCCGGGTACGGGGTGTCGAACCCGGCGACGCGCAACACCGGCGCCTGCAACGAGTAGAAGGCCTCCTCGGTGACCCTGGCCGCGATCTCCGCGCCCACACCGTGGCTGACCGCCGCCTCGTGCACCACCACCAGCCGGCCGGTCCGGCGGACCGACTCGACCACGGTGTCGGAGTCCAGCGGCGAGATGGTGCGCAGGTCGATGACCTCCAGGTCGCGCCCCTCGTCGGCCGCGGCACTGGCCGCCTCCAACGCGGTGCGCACCATCGGTCCGTAGGCCACCACGGTCACGTCCCGTCCGGGCCGGACGACCCGGGCGGCGTGCAGCGGTTCGGGCGTCATCCCGGTGTCCAGTTCGGCCTTCTCCCAGTACCGCCGCTTGGGCTCCAGGAAGATGACGGGGTCGTCGCTGGCGATGGCCTGCTGGATCATGAAGTAGGCGTCCACCGGGTTCGAGCAGGACACCACCCTCAACCCGGCGGTGTGGGCGAAGTAGGCCTCGGGCGACTCGCTGTGGTGTTCGACCGCGCCGATGCCACCGCCGAACGGGATCCTGATCGTCACCGGAAGCCTTACCGTGCCCATGGACCGGTAGCGCATCTTGGCCAGTTGGCTGACGATCTGGTCGAACGCCGGGTAGACGAAACCGTCGAACTGGATCTCGCACACCGGCCGGTACCCGCGCAGCGCCAGCCCGATCGCGGTGCCGACGATCCCGGCCTCGGCCAGCGGGGTGTCGATGACCCGGTCCTCACCGAAGTCCTTCTGCAACCCGTCGGTCACCCGGAACACCCCGCCGAGTCGCCCCACGTCCTCACCCATGATGAGGACCTTCGGGTCGGACTCCATGGCCCTGCGTAGCCCCTCGTTGAGGGCCTTGGCCAACGTGTAGGTCGCCATCAGTGATCGCCTCCCTCGAAGGAACCGAGATACTCGGCGAACCGCTCACGCTGGCGCACCAGTTCCGGCGTCGGGCCGGCGTACACGTCGTCGAAGATGGTCATCGGGTCCGGGTCGGGCATCGTCAGGCAACTCTCCCGCACCTGCGCGGCGATCGCGTCGGCGTCCCGGTCGACCGAGGCGAAGTAGTCCGCGTCGGCCATCCCGCTGCGGGCCAGGTACACCCGCATGCGCTCGATCGGGTCGCGCAGCCGCCAGGTCTCCAGTTCGGCGGTCAGCCGGTAGCGGGTCGGGTCGTCGGAGGTGGTGTGCGCCCCCATCCGGTAGGTGTATGCCTCGATCAGGGTCGGCCCCGACCCTTCCCGGGCCCGGGCCAGCGCAGCCCTGGTCACCGCCAGGCAGGCCAACACGTCGTTGCCGTCCACCCGCACACCGGGGAAGCCGAACCCGCGAGCCCGCTGGTACAGCGGGATCCGGGTCTGCTTCTCGATCGGCTCGGAGATGGCCCACTGGTTGTTCTGGCAGAAGAACACCACCGGCGCGTTGAACACGCTGGCCCACACGAAGGACTCGTTGACGTCACCCTGGCTGGACGCGCCGTCGCCGAAGTAGGTGATCGCCGCGCTGTCCGCGCCGTCCCGTTGCATTCCCATCGCGTACCCGGTGGCGTGCAGGGTCTGCGAACCGATGACGATGCTGTACAGGTGGAAGTTCTTCTCCGCCGGGTTCCAACCGCCCAGGTTGACGCCACGGAACAGGCCGAGCAGCCACCGGGGCTCCACCCCGCGACACCAGGCCACGCCGTGTTCGCGGTAGGTGGGGAAGGCCATGTCACCGTCGGCCAGGGCCCGGCCGGACCCGACCTGGGCGGCCTCCTGGCCCAGCAGGGAGGCCCAGATACCCAGCTCGCCCTGCCGTTGCAGCGCGGTCGCCTCGGTGTCGATGCGCCGCACCAGGACCAGGTCGCGGTACAGACCGCGGTACTCGTCGGGAGTCAGGTCAACCGAGTAGTCCGGGTGCTCGACCCGTTCGCCCTCGGGAGTGAGCAGTTGGACCAGATCGGGTTCGCCGGTCGTCGGGCCGGTGCCGGCGGGCGCCGGCTCACCGGAGGAGCTGCGCCGTGCGCGGGTGGAACCACGCCGGGCACGTTTGCTGCCACCGGTGACGCCCATGTCGCCAGAGGACATGCGTGTCTCCTCGCTTGTTGTCCGCACGCGGGGTCGCCGCGGCGGATCTGACCAACGCCGGGGAATGACGCCGGGTGTCGGTGCCTTTCCTCTGCGACGCTGGGGGTCGGGTACCCCATCGTCGCAGAGCCGTCGATCCGGCGTGACTCCAACGACAATCCTGCCGCGCATCGGGCCAGCCGAACCAGGTTGGGCCGTACAGCTTCCCCGCCACGATCTTGTAGGTCGGGTATCGCCGCACCATCACCTGATCGAACTACCCGAGCAGCTCCGCTGGCAACCGACGGTGGTGAACAACCACCAGTCGTGACACCGCGCGGGTGAGCGCGACATACAACCGAGCGAGTCCGGTGGACTCGGCCGCCACCATCTCGGCGGGTTCCACCAACACCACATGGTCAAACTCCAGCCCCTTGGCCAGTCGGGCCGGCACCAGAGACAGTCGCCGTTCGACCGTCGGTTCCTCCGCGTCCGCCACCGGGGTGAAGGCCAGGCCGGCCCTGGTCAACGCCGTGGCCAGGTCCGGCACGGCCTGGTCGGCGCAGATCACCGCGACCGAACCGGGCGCTTCCAGTGCGGCCCGGGCCTCGGCCACCACCGTGTCGACCAGGTTCGGCCCGGCCGGCCGGATCCGCAGCGCGCCCTCACCACGCCGCACCGAGGTGGCCGGTGCCACCCCGGCCGCCAGGTGCGGGAGCAGTCTGTTGGCCAGGTCAAGCACCTCGGCAGGCACCCGGTAACCGCGGGTCAACGCGCGGACGGCGGCGTCCGGATGGCCCAGTGCGGTCAGCGCGCTGGCCCAGTCGGTGGTCGCCCACGGCGTGGTCGCCTGCGCCAGGTCACCCAACACGGTGATCGACCCGCCCCGACAGCGCCGACCAACCGCGCGGTACTGCATCGCGGACAGGTCCTGTGCCTCGTCGAGCACCACGTGCCCGTACCCAGCCGGCCGATCCAGCAGACCGGTCACCTCGTCGACGAGCACCGCGTCGGCCGGCGACCAGCGGGCCGAACGGACCGAACGCGGCGGGTTCGACCAGCCGATCGCCGCACACTCGTCCGGATCGAGCAGACCGGCCGCGGCCCGGGTCAACACCCGCGGATCGGACAACAGTGACGCCACCAACCCGGCCGGGTCGACGGCCGGCCACAGCCGGTTTTAGCGCGGCCCGGACCGGTGCCGAGCGGGCGATGGCCGCGGTCTGGCGGTCGGTCGGTGTGCCACCGCGTTCCTCCCACCGGCGCCGCACCTCCTGGGCGATCGTCGCCCGTAGCCGTTCCCGCGCGGCGGCGTACCCGAGTTGTCCGCGGAGCAGGTCGTCCACCCAGCGGCGCAACCGCTCCGGCGGTATCCGGTACCGGTGGCTGCCCACCGGTACCACGACCTCGTCGACCGGACGGGTGACACCGGCGTAGGTGGCCCGGCGCAGTACCTCGGCCAGTCGTGGATCACCCTTCAACCGGGCCACCTGTGGGTCGTCGTGGCCACGCAGGCTCAGCCGACCGGCCACCAGTTCGTCCACGGTGACCTGGGTTACGCCGACCTCGCCCAGCGCGGGCAGCACCGCGGCGATGTGGTGGAGGAACGTCCGGTTCGGCCCGACCACCAGCACACCGGTGCGGCGCAGTCGGTCCGGGTGGGTGTAGAGCAGGTAGGCGGCGCGGTGCAGTCCGACCGCGGTCTTGCCGGTGCCCGGAGCGCCCTGCACGCAGATGCTCTGGTCCAGCCCGGCCCGCACGATGTCGTCCTGGTCCGGCTGGATGGTCGCCACGATGTCGCGCATCGGGCCGACCCGGGGCCGCTCGATCTCCTCGTGCAGGATGCGGCTGCCGACAGCGGGTTGGGACCGACCCGAACCGGCCAGCGGCTCGTCCTCGTAGGAGGTCAACTCACCGCGGGCGTACCCGAACCGGCGGCGTCGGGCCACCCCCATCGGGTCGGCCGGGGTGGCCTGGTAGAAGGCCCGGGACACCGGTGCCCGCCAGTCGACCACCAGCGGCTCACCGCCGGCCTCGGCCCGGACGTGTCGGCGGCCGATGTGGACAGAATGGCCACTGTCGGTCCAGTCGATACGGCCGAAGAACAGCGGTGGTGGGGGATTGCGGTTGGCCGGCGCCCGACCGGAGGCCACCGCGGGGTCGTCGGCCAACGCGGTGAGTCGTTCGGCTCGCAACGCGCCCAGGGCCCAACTGGTCAACTCGTCGGCACCGACGTCGCCCACCTGCTCGGCCTCGGCCCGCATCGCCCGCAGGGTGTCCCAGGACCGGTCCAGATGTCGCCGCTCGGTGGTGAGAACCACCTGTGCGTCGGACGGGTCACCGCCGTGGTCCGGGGGATCGGCGGTCGGATGGAGAGGTTCGGCCTCGGTCAACTCGGTGTCCCGCACAGGTTCTCCCGACCTTGTCGGTCCTGGCCGACCGGGAGTGTGGGCGGTCGGCTCTGCCGACCGGAGGACCGGGCGGCACCGGCACCCACCGCCGTGGGCGCGGGGCGCCTGGCTGTGACGGGGTGCGCGCGTCGCGCACAGGTCGGCGAGCCTACCCGCGCCGTGGGCGTCCGGCCAGTGAGTTGTGGCCGTGCCGCCAGGTCGGGATCAGGGGGTGTCGTCCTGGGCGGAGGCGCCACGGCGTGCCACCCCGTGGGCCAGCGTGCGCAGCGCCAGGTCCACGTCCAGGTCGTCCTCCATCCGGGCGTGCTCGATGAGGGCGTGCACCAGCCCACGGGTCAGGCCGGCCTGGTGCAGTACCAGGTATCCCAGGTCGGCGGTGTTCAACCCGGCGAGCAGGCTCCGGGTGGTGCGGGCCACCTGTTCGTGTTCACTGTCGTCGAACGACACCCACAGGGTCACCAGTGCCATCGCCGTCTCGCACAGTTCCTGCTGGGAACGGGACGGTGTGCGTACCGCGACGCTGTGACCAGCCAACCGCTGGCGTAGCCGCTCGAACCACGAGAGGGGACGATCCACGGCTCCCGACCGTACCGGTCCGGCCACCACCGGATGCTGGCAGACCACGCTGACACGTCCTGGCTGGCCGGACCACCCGGCCGACCCGCACCAGACCGCGCACCGAACCATGCGGCGACCACCTGGTACCCACCCGGCGCGGAACGGCCGACAGGCCGACCGGGGACGCCGTGGTCAGTGTCTGCCGGCCGCAAGGGTGTCCAGCCGTCGTGCGTACCCGGGCGGGCATTCGGTCTGCTCGTCACCCAACAGCAGCGCGTGGTAGGTCGCGGCTGCCGCCTCCTCCAGGTTCATCGCGCGTTTGCAGGCCAACTCGACGGTGTCGGCAATCACCGAACAGCCGTGGTGGGCCAGCACCACACAGTCGCACCGGCCGTCGGCGATCAGGTCGGCACCGGCCCGGGCCAACTCGGCGGTGCCCGGATGGTGGTAGTCCGTCACCCGGATCGTGCGGAGGTAATACACGTGGTCGGTGCTGATCAGCCGGATCGGCCGACCCAGCGCGGTGAGCAGTACGGCGTACTGCGGGTGTACGTGCACCAGTGCGTTCGCATCCGGGCGTACCCGGTAGGACTCAAGGTGCAACGCCAGTTCGCTGGTCGGCGTCGGGTTACCGGCCACCACCGTGCCGTCGTCCAGTGCCACCACCGAGAACCCGTCCGCGGTCAGTTCGTCCAGCCAGGTGCCGGCCGCGGTGACCACCAGGTGGCGCCCGTCCGGGGTGCGGGCCGACAGGTTCCCACCGGATCCGACCACCAGGCCGCGACCGACCAGCCGGCGGCCCACCACGGTCAGTTCGGCGACCAGTCGAGCCACACCGTCGGGGCGCCCCGACCGTGCCCCCTGTTCAGTCACGTCTCACCCCCCGTCCTGATCACCGCCGGCCAACCCGGTGGCGGCGCGCTGCGCTGCCCGGCCGGCCGTCGCGGTGTCCACCCGCAGGCAGGTGCCGTCGGCCACCACCTGGTCACCACCCACCCACACGTCGCGAACCACCCGGCGCGGCGCGGCGAACACCAGGTGCGCGAGCAGGTCGGCGTCGGTGAACATCGGCACGAACGCCGGATCGGACAGGTCGACCCGCAGCATGTCGGCCCACCGCCCGGGCGCCAGCACACCCAGGTCGTCCCGCCCGACCGCGGCAGCCCCCTCCCGGGTCGCCATACCCAGCACGTCGGCGGCCGACAGCGCGGTCGGGTCCCGGTCGGCCAGCCTGGCCAGCAGCGCGGCCAACCGCAGTTCCTCCCACAGGTCCAGGTCGTTGTTGGACGCCGGACCGTCGGTCCCCAGCCCCACCGTGATGCCGGCGGCCCGGAGGGCCGCCACCCGGGCCACCCCGGAAGCCAGTTTGGCGTTGCTGCCCGGGCAG
>DATCWR010000018.1:0-4087 GCA_036566245.1 Mycobacteriales bacterium
CGCTCGGGGCTGCTGCGCGGCGCCCGGCGGGTTGCCCTGACCGGTGACACCGGTCGGGCTGGACAGGTCCCGGCACCGGGCACGTTCGGGGCGGGCACGCTCGGTGCCGGACGTTCTGCCGGTAGGTCAGGCCGAAACCCACCGCGCCGCGGGTTCGGAAGGGCGCAGGCCGGCGACCATCACCTGTTGGGTCGGGCACGGCCCCCAGGTGCCGCGTTGCCACCACCGCCGCCGGCGCGGCCGGCAGTACCGGCAGAGGCCCCGGCCGTCGGGTTCGTGCATCGCCGCCACCGCCAACATGGTGCGGCCCAACGCCTCCGGCGGAGCGTCAACCAACCCCGGCGTGGCGCTTCGGGGTAGGGGCGGCCGGGTCCGGACCGCTCACCGCGGACATCCCGGCGGGTCCGCGTCCTCCCACCGGCCGGTGGAAACCGATTCGGGCAACGAACCCGGCTCCGGCGCCTCCGCCGACTCCGGCTCTCCCGGCTCAGGGAGCTCCGCCACCCCGGCCGCATCCACGGCCCTGGCGTAGTCATCCCCACCAAGCCAACCCCGCTGCACATCGTCAAACATGGACAGTCCCCTCCGTAACCAATCCGATGCGGTGTGTAACAAGAAGAGACTGTAGGCGGCAGTCCAGCGAGGACACAGGGACGAAACCCATCAGTCACAGCAGTACCGCGGCGTCCTACCTACGGTGTTTCGACCCCGAGGAACTCGGCCATCGCGACCACACCCCGTGGACGCGTGGGACGCCGGAGCAGGTCGCGCACCACCGCCCGGGCCAACCCGTGTCGCCGCATCCACGCCGGTGCCAGGCGTCGCACCCTGCGCAGCGTGTCCATCGCCGCCGCGTCTCGATACGTCTGTACCTGGGCATGGGCCACGTCGAGCAGGAAGCGAACCGTCCATGATGCTGGAACCACTCCGGCTGCGGGTACCCGGCTGGCTGCCTCCAGTGCTCTGCCCCACTCACCGGCTGCTGTTTCGACACCCACCGCCTGCATGGCCACGGCGGTTGGGCCGAAGACACTGGTGAACCGGTCCGTGGAGTCACCCACCCGCTCACCTGCGGCGCGGGCCACCATCAGTAGTTCCCTGGCCGAGTCATACCGTCCATCCCGGGCCGCTGCCGTCACCGCCGAGAGCAGCAGGCCGCCGTAGGCCGCGACCTGTGTCGCCGGCGACCGTCTGAAGCTGGGCTCGATGGCATCGGCAGCGGCCAGAGCAACCCTTCGGGAGTCGTCCAGTCGTCCGGTGCGCATGAAGATCCACGACACGCTGTTCCCGACCATGGCCGCCAGCATCGGATCACCGGACTCCTCGGCGGCGGCGCGTGCTCGCTCCAGGCCGAGCAGGGCCATGTCCTCCATGTGGTTCTGGACCAGTGTGTGTGCACCCACCTGCAATGCCTTGGTGAGGATGCCGGCAGCAACGGCGCGTGAGCCGTTGGTGTGCTCGCGAACCGCCACCCGTGCCTCGGCGAGCAGATGGGGCAGCACAGTCCCGACAGACTCGAGGTCACCCGAGTGGTAGTCACTCCAGGCGTCGGCGACGGCATCACGCAGGACGTCGAGGTCCGGTGGTGCGTCCTCCGGGCCGGACCGCACCTCGGGCATGAAGTCGCTCGCCGGCACGAGCGCCCGCCGTACCGCGAGTAGTCCGGGGTTCTGCTCCCGGGTCTGCTCGGGGACACCCTCCAGCAACGCGATGGTGGGGACGTCCAGGGCACGCGCGAGGGCTCCCAGCGTCGAGACCCGAGCTGTCTGCCGCTGTCCCTGTTCCAGTTTGCGGATGGTGTCCACGTGGACGCCGGCCCGCTCGGCAAGCTGTTCCTGACTCAGGTTCTGGAAACGCCGCGCGGCCCTGACCCGATCACCCACGGACATGTCCGCACGGAGATCCATCGGGCCGTGCCTGTCACCGGCCATGAAAGTCCGCCTTCGCCGCCCGTCGGTCCGGTGCCGCACCGCTTCGTGATCCTCACCGGTCACGGTGGGTACGGCGTTGGTGACCCGAGGCTACGTCACCGGGTCACCAACGCGCGAAGACGGCAACCTACGGGCAGGTCAGTCCGGGAGGCCGGGGAGGCCCGGGAGGCGGGGGAGTCCGGGGATGGCGTGTGAGCGTTCCCAGCGGGCCTGGGTGGCCAGGGTGACATCCGGCCGGAGCATGGCGTGGTCGAACGGAACGAACTCCGCTCCGGTGACCAGCCGAACCGGCCAGTCCGGGTTGGACAGTGCACCCCGGCCGAGCGCGACCAGGTCGGCGTGCCCCTCGGCCAGGACCGAACCGGTCTGCGCCTCGGTGTGCATCCCACCGTTGGCGATGACCGGCAGACCGGTGATCTCCCGGGCCAGTCGGGTGTTGGTGACACCGGTGTCCAGTGTGGCCGTGTCCAACCAGTCCCGGCCCTCGCTGGCCAGGTGCAGGTAGTCCACTCCAGCCTTGGCCACCGCGCGGAAGATCGTCTCCGCCTCGGCCGCGCCACCCGGCCACCGGTAGTCGAGGTCGTTCACCTTGGTCTGGGACAACCGGATGCCGACCACGAAGTCCGGCGCGGTCGCCTCCCGCACCGCCCGCACCACCTCGACGGCGAACCGCACCCGGTCCTCGGCCGGGCCGCCGTACTCGTCGTCACGGACATTGGTGTAGGTGGTGAGGAACTGGTCGATCAGATATCCGTTGGCGCCGTGGATCTCCACCCCGTCGAAACCGGCCTCGACCGCCCGGCCCGCCGAGGCCGCGAAACCCTCGACGGCCTGGCGGATCTGCACCGGGGTGGCGGCCTGCGGCAGTGCGAACGGCCCGTCGCCACCGCCGTAGGCGGGCATCTTCGCCCCCCTGGGTGCCACCGCCGACGGCGCGATCGGCACCGTACCGCCGTCCTGCTGTTGGACCAGCGCACCGGCGTGCATGAGTTGCAGGACGATCCGACCGCCGGCGGCGTGCACGGCGTCGGTGACGGTGCGCCATGCGGCCACGTGCGCGGCGGTGGTGATCGCCGGCTGGTTCGGGTAGGCCTGGCTGTGCCACGGGTCGGTGTAGGTTCCCTCTGTCACAACCAGGCCGAAACCACCGCGGGCGAACCGGGCGTAGTAGGCGACCATCTGCGCGGTCGCCAGGCCGTCGCCGCGCGTACTCACCCGCGACATCGGGGCGACCACGGTTCGGTTGGACAGCTCCAGCGAGCCGACCTGCACCGGCGACAGGGCAGGGTGTGACATTGCCAAACTCCTTGGTGGACAGTGAGAACCCGGCGGCGTGGGCCGGGCGGTGGGCCAGGCCAATCAAACCTCGTTGGGGCCCCAGAGGCACTGTAGGATCGTCCAGTCATTGCCCTTCCATGATGGATGTTCGACCATGCCACGCCTTGACGACCTGCTCGCCCGCACCGAACTCGGCCTGCGCATGGTGGTCTCCGGTGGGTCCTCCGACGCCGAACTGCGGTGGGTGTACACCACCGAACTGCCCGACCCCGGCCCCTACCTGGGGCCACGCGAACTGGTCCTCACCAACGGCCTGTGGTGCACCGGCCGCGCCGAGGCGGAACTGTTCGTTCGGCGCCTGGTCGAGGCCGGTTCCTGCGGTCTGGTCCTGGGCCTGCGCGAGTCGACACCGCGGATCCCCGACCACCTGGTCGCCGAGTGTGAACGGCAGCGGATGTCGCTGTTGGACCTACCCACCGAGGTTCCGTTCACCGCGGTCACCCGGGCGGTGGCCATGCTGTGGGCCGAGTCGCGGCAGCGCGTTCTGCTCGACACCATCGTGCGCGGTAACGCCCTGGCCAGCACGGTGGCCGGCGGCGGTGGGTTCCAGGGCCTGCTGGATCTACTGACCAGGGGCCGCGACGTGTGGGCGACGTTGCTGGATCCGCTCGGACACCACCTCGCCGGCCGGCCGCTGGAGTCGTGCGACCTGGCCACGGCCCGCGCGGCCACCGACTCCCGAGGCAGGCGGGTGGACACCTCAGCCGGACCGGCGGCGGTGTTCCTGGTGCCCGGCGAGGGCCCCACCTGGCACAACGAGGGCGTCCACGCAGTCCTGCTCTACGGCCGGGACCCCGGCGAACTGGAGGACACCGAGC
>DATCWR010000291.1:0-4598 GCA_036566245.1 Mycobacteriales bacterium
GCCTGCGCGGCGGCCGGTGTGCACGCGCTCGGCTCGGACCGGCGCCGCGGCCTGGGTTGGGTGACCCTGCGCCCGACCGACCCGGCGCTGGACGAGGAGCTACTGGCCACGTTCGAGGCGCTGGGTCCGGGTTCGACACCCGCTCGGGGAGGACAGGATGCCTGAGGTCACCGTCACCGCCCGCCAACCGCTGGCCCTGGGCACCCGGCCGCGTGCGGGCGCTCCGGCAGCCACCCACCTGCACATTCCCGGCTCGGTCCTGCGTGGGGCACTGGCCGCGGTGTGGATCGCCGACCACAACGCCCCGCTCGGTCGGGACGAACCCCCGGCCGAGTTCGTGAACCTGTTCGAACGGGAGGTCCGGTTCGGGCCGCTGTTCGCCCCCGACTCGACCGTGGTTCCGCTGTCGGTGTCGCGGTGTAAGTACCGGCCAACGGACGACTGCCACTCGGTGTGGTGTGACGAGGCGTTCGAGGAGGTGCCGACCCGCTGCCCACACTGCGGGGGGCCGCTGGCCCGAGGCCGTGGCGAGGTGCAGTCCTTCGCGGACACCGTCGGTGAACTGACCACCAGAACCACCCGGGTCGCACTCACCCCCGAGGAAACCGCCCGGGACGGTGCCCTGCACACCCGCGACGCGCTCCGGCACCGGGACGTGCGCGGTGAGCCGGCCAGGTTCGTCGGCCGGATCATCGGCGGCGGTGACTGGCTGATCGGCGAGCACCGGTTGCTGCTGGGTGGGCGGCGTAGCACGTCGGGCCTGGCCGACTACTGCGGTACACCCGACAGTCCACAGCCGATACCCGAACCGACCGGGAACCGCCTGGTGCTGCGCCTGGAAACCCCGGCCGTGCTGGTGGACCGTGCCGGCCGACCGACCGACCATCCGGACACGACACTGCTCACCGAACTTCTCGGGGTGTCGGTGTCGGTGGACAGACAGTGGGTCCGCCGGGACCGGGTCGGTGGCTGGAACGCGGCAGCCGACCTGCCCAAGCCGGACGAACACGTGGTCACCGCCGGTTCCACCTACGAGCTCAGCCTCGGTGACGAACCAGACCCGCAGGCGGTGCGGGCATTGGTGGAACGTGGCATCGGGCTACGCCGCTCGGAGGGGTTCGGCTGGATCAAGGTGGGTCGCTGGGAGGTCCCCGCCCTACCGAAACGTGACCAGGGTGCCGGGGACGACAAGGTCGCGATCGGCCTGTCGCAGATGCTGGTGGACCTGCCGGGCCAACACGCGCGCTGGTTCACCGCCGAACTGAGGTCCTACCTGGCCTACCGGAACGGCGGCGGGGCGCCCCACGCCGACCTACTCGAACACCGGCGGCTTCAGACCCTGGACGGCAGAAGGCGAGACCTCATCCGAGCACTGTTGTTGACGTCGTCTCCTGCGCAGATCGCCGCGGTGATCGACGCGGTGGACGCACGAATCCGGGGGGTGCTCTGATGAGCGCGTTCGTGCTGGTGAAGGTCGTCCTGGAACTCCGTTCCCCCGGTGGGATCGCCTCACCCGAACAACGACACGGACCTGAGGGGATTCACCTTCCGCTGGCCCGCGGGCCACTCGGCCAGACCGACGCGGAGCGGTTGTATGTGCCGGCCAGTTCCTTGGCCGGATCACTGCGCGCCCACCTGGGTGACCGGGCGTCCACGCTGATGGGCCACGCTCCTACCGAGGAGGGCATCTCCGCCTCACCACTGCGTTTCCTCGGCACCCGGGTGCGGTCTGCCGGCACGGTCCAACGGTCCCGGACCGGCATCGACCGGGACCGGGGCGCCGCCGACACCAGCAAGCTGCGCACCGGGGAGTTCCTGAACCCGGGTACCCGGATCACCGCCTACCTGCGACTGGACCGACCGGACCTGGCCACGGAATTGTTCGAGGGGCTGCGAACCTGGTCACCGACCGTCGGGCGTGGACGCACCAACGGCCACGGCCACGCGGTGCTGGTGGAACTTCGGCACCGCACCATCGACCTGGACACCCCGGATGGACGGCGGGCCTGGTTGACCGGGGGCGGGCCGGACCTGTTCGCCGACGAGCACACCGAACCCGTTCCGATCTCCACACCGGACGGCCCGGACGAGCCGACACCCCTGCTGCGGCTGGGTTGGCAGGTGGTCGACGGCCTGCACGTGGGCAACGGCGAGAAGAAGGGTGAACCTGACGGTCCCAAGGTCGCGTTGTTGCTGCGCGACCACCTGGGTCGTCCGTGTGTGCCGGGCAGCACCTGGAAGGGTGTGCTGCGCAGCCGGTGCGAGTTCATCCTCCGGTCCCTGGGCGCGGCCGCCTGCGCACCGACCGACCCGCCGTGCCGGGTCTGCCTCGTCTGTCGCGGGTTCGGGTTCACCGGGCGCGGTCGGGAGGTGGCCAGCCAGCGTGGGTTGCTGGTCTTCGACGAGTCCACCGTGCAGGACGCCGAGGTCGGGCGTCAGGCACACGCGCCGCTGGACCGGGTGTTCGGTGGAGTCACCGACGGACTGCTGTTCACCGAGGAGGTGGTCCGCCACGGTGGGTTGACACTGGGCGTGCGGCGGACCGGCCCGGTCGACCAGACGACCGAGGCACACCTGGTGGCGCTGCTCACCCTGGCCTGTCACGACATCCACCATGGCCTGGTCGGGCTCGGCGGCTCGACCACCCGTGGGCTGGGCACGCTCCGACTCGTCGGGGACCCGGACGACCTGGCGGCCCAACGGGCCCACGCTGTCGCCGTGCTCACCGATGCCCTTGCCGTCACCGAGGAGACCCGATGAACACGTGGTGGTTGCAGGCCCGGGGTCGCCTGCCGTGGGTGAGGGTGCGGGCGGAACTGGCCGGGTACACCTGCGCGTGGGTGGACCGCTACGGATTGCGTGTTGGCGAGCCACCGGCCGAACCGCCGGTGAGCACCCACCTGTGGGGCTGGTCCGAAGGCCGCTACGTGCGGGTCCGCGTCAACGGGAACGACGCCTACGTCGGGGTGCTCCACGAGACGCAACCCGCAGAGGGCGTGGTCGAACCGGTGTCGGTGCAGGAACGCCACGCGGTGATGCGCGGCGGACCGGACTCGGCCAACGCCGAACCTGACGACGCCGACGGGCCGGCCCGATTCGCGGTGGAGTTGCTGGAGGTGCCCGGTCCCGGACCGATCACGTTCATCCGGCCGAGCAGAGACGAGTAACCGGCATGCGACTGCGGATCGAGTTGACCACCAGGGCGACGGTCATCCCGTGGGATGACGTGCTGCGCCCGGGCCGTGGGGTGATCTACCACCTGTTGGGCCGGTCCGCGCCAATGGTGGCCGGCCGACTGCACGAGCAGGGCTGGGGGCCGCACCGGATGGTTCCGTTCGGCTACGGCGCGCCGGTGTTCCCCCGGGCCCGGACCCGGCGGGGCCGGTACGCGGCCGGCGGCCCGGGCACCTGGGAACTGGGTAGCCCGCTGCCCGGCATGGTGGACACCTGGGTGGAGGCACTGTCCGGTCAGGACATCCTGAGCTGGTCGGGTATCCCGCTGCGGATACGCGGGTTGGTGCCGATGGCGCCGCCGTCGTTCGCCTCCGGTCGGGCCGAGTTCCGCACCAGCACACCGGTGGTGACCCGGGCGCCGGTGTTGACCCGCGGCGGTGAGGGGGTTCGGCGGTCGGCGGACCTGCTGCCCTACGAGGACGGGTTCATCGCCGCGTTCACGCACAACCTGCGACACAAGGCGGAAACGCTCGGCATGGAGCCCAACATCACCGTCGAACGGGTCACCTGGGTGGGGGCCAAGCGGTCGTTCGCGGTGAAGGACGGCCGGCAGGTCGGCGCGCCGCTGGGGGTGGAACTGCGCGGGTCACCCGCCCTGCTCCGCGCCCTGTGGTGCTGGGGTCTGGGCCACGCCAACTCGGCCGGTTTCGGCTGGATCACCGCGTGACCGGCCTGGACGGTGGCCGGCTGGCATACCCTGGAGGTACTCATCTGCCCGACCGGGATCGTTACGCCGCATCCCGAATCTTGATGATGCAGTCACACCTCATCGCCCCACCCGGGATAACGTCCCGTCGCCGAGGTCATATCGCGTGCCGATGCCCGGTGCAGTGTCCGGGATGGACACCCTCATCGGCCCCACGGGATAGAGACCACCTGCCGGACTCCCAGTTCTTGAGCAGCACTCATCGCCCCCGAAGGGGATGGCGACAAGCAGTTCCTGACCAGAACGTTGGGGTCCACGCCGCCCTCATCGCCCCCACGGGGATAACGACAGTGCGAACAGCAGCTCAGGGTTGTACGGCATCACGGCGTGGGCCGGCCGGTCGTCAGCGGTGGTTCACCAGCCAGTCGGTGACCTCACGGTTCACCGCCTCACGCTCGGCCGGGCGGGCGAGGGTGTGGTCGCCACCGGGCACGATGACCACCCGTGTCGGTCCGGACACCAGTCGGGCGGCGCGTTGGCTCTGCTGGTACGGAACCTCCTGGTCGGCATCACCGTGAATCCACAGCGTGGGCACGGTCAGTCCGTGCAGCCGGTCACTCACCTCCGCGACCGCCTGCACCGCCTGTAGGAACGGCAGGCCGACCTGCTCGCCCTCCTCCACGATGAAACCGCGCTGCTCGGCCTCGCGAAGCCGGTC
>DATCWR010000316.1:0-15891 GCA_036566245.1 Mycobacteriales bacterium
ACGCGTACCGAGCGGGCCACCGCGCTGCGGGCGCTGGGCGAGGTGTGGTCGCTTGGCCACGACGTGCGGTGGCCGGCGGCGGCGCAGGAGCCAGGCAGGCGAGTCCACCTTCCCACCTACCCGTTCGCCGGCAGGAGCTACGGCGCACTGCGTCCGGGTGTTGTGGCGACCGTCCCCGTCCGGGAGCCGGCGACCGCCGGCCCGGATGGTCCGATGTATCCGGACGGTGTAGACCGTCCGGACGGTTCGGACGGGGCGCACGGTGCGCGGCACGCGGCACAGCCCCAACCGGCCGCCACCGAGCACGACGAGATCGCCGACCTGCTTGCCACGACGCTCGGCCTGTCCGGCCCCGGCGACCTCGACCTGACCTACGTCGCGGCCGGCGGTGACTCGCTCAGCGCTGTGCACATCGTCGGGCGGCTGCGCGACGAGTTGGGCATCGAGATTCCGGTCGCGATGCTGCTCGAGCCCATCCCGCTGCGCGAACTCGCCGTGCGCATCGGCGCGGCCAGCAGTGACGGGGACGACCTGCTCGACTCCATCCTGGGCGAGATCGAGTCCGGGAACGACGCGCTGTGAGCGCGGTGGGGCGGCGGGCACGGCCGTGCGGCGAGAGGAGGTGGACTTGCTCGATCCCGGCCTTCACGCGTGGCTCGGTCACCAAGGTGTGACACCGGACCACCCAGACGTCGAGTGGGTGTGGTCGAGCAGGTCGGCGCCTCCGTCGGCCCGGGACGAACCGACGTCCTCGCTCGACGTGTCGGTACACCCGCGGGCGCCGAACCTCCTCCGGGACCCGTGCGACCGGCTCGGGTCGGTGATGCTGCTCATCGCACACGACATGGCGGTGGGGCGCCCCGCGTCGGTGGACCGGACGCCCGGCTACCCGTCCGTGGACAGTTCGGCACGCACCTTCGCGGCAGTCGACCATCGCCCGCAGCTTGCCGAACGCCACCTCGCGAGGCAGGTACTTCATGCCGCAGTCCGGCGCTGTCTGCAACCGTTCGGCCGGCACGTACCGCAGAACCTCGCGGATGCGGTCGGCGATCCGGTCCTTCCGCCTCATCGGAGCGGTGTCACTGAACTCGCCGGACACTTCGCGGGCACCGCCGACCCGGCCGACCACCTTTACTCCGCACTCCTCCGTCGACAGGTGACAACGCCGCGACTCTGACCTCACCCATCAGGCCGCCCGCGTGACGCCGACATGAACAGGTCCTCGCCCCCCTGGTCTCGACGCTCGGCGACGAGGGGCCCCACGGGAGATGCGCCACGCAACAACCGCTGTGGTCGCCTGTCCACCCATCGCCGGAAAGCAAACCGTCCGCGTCACCAGCGTCAACGGCAGCATCGATGGGGCCTGCACCCGCATGCGAGAAGCATCCCTGTTGTGCGGACACGTCGTGGCCGCCATCGTCGCCGCCGAACACGGCATCGCCCGACTCGGCTGTGGGCAACGGACTCGGTATGGCATCTCTCTTTATGGCATACTGCCATAGTGCAGTACGCATCTCAGATGAGGAGAGCGACATGAGGTTGTTCGTCGTGGGAGCCACCGGTCGCACCGGGAGCCTCGTGGTTCGGCAGGCGCTGGAGTGTGGCCACCGGGTGACCGCATTCACGAGGCGTCCGGAGACGGTGGCGCTCAACCATCCACATCTCCAGGTGGCGCGGGGAGACGGGCTGACTCTCGGTGACCACTCGCGGGTCGGTGGTCACGATGCGGTCATCTCCATCGTCGCCGCACCTGACCTGAAGCCGACGACGGTTGCCGAACAGGTCACGCGCAACCTCGTGCGAGCCATGCGAGACAACGGCGTGAGCAGGCTGGTCGTGACGAGCAGTCACGCGCTGGTGGCGACCAGGCCGAGGCTGGCCGTCGCGCTCGTACGCATGGTGCTCCGTAACTCCTACGCCGATGCGCGCAACATGGAGTCCGTTCTGCGGGACTCAGAGCTGGACTGGCGTATCGTGCGCGCGAACCGCCTGGTCGACAAGCCCGCGGTGGGAGCGGTGGTGCGCATGCCGGACGGCAAGGATTTCGCCGGCGGTGCCAACGAACTGACCCGCGCCGACCTCGCCGCCACGCTGCTGGATGTCGTCGCCGACGACACGCTCACGCAACAGGCGATCGAGGTCACCGGCGCCCGCCGCGCGTGACCACGACATTCGGCGTGGGCGGCGTGCTGTGGTCGTTCGGGTTCCTGGTGCGGCACGCGCTGGTGATCCTGCTCCTGTCGGCGATCCCGGCCGCGCAGCGGATCGCCGCCGCTCTGCACCCCGACGATCCGCGCGTGTACGCGTGGCCCGTCGAGGTGTTGATCGCGGTGCTGCGCCTGGGCACCATCGTCGTGGTGTTCTGGCTCGGGTGGCGGGAGGACGCCTCGGTGCGTCGGGCAGGCCTCGGCGCGGCCGGGGACGTCTTCGGCGCACTCGGCGCACACGTGCGGCAGGACTGGGCGCGCCTGCTCGTCGCGGTGCTGATCGCCACCGTCGTGTTCGTCGTGCTCAACGTGCTCGGCGGACCCGTCGTGGAGATGATCGTTCCGCTGTTCAGCGACGACGCGCGGGTCGCGGTCGCCTGGACCTTCGGCGTGCGGAACCTGCTCGTCATCCCGCTGTTCTATGTCTTCGCCTACGGGCTCGTCCGGCCCGCGTTCCTGCCGTCCTGAACGTGAGGCTACGCGGAGCCCTCGACCGGGACCGCATCGAGCCACGCCAGTCGCCCGGAGTCGATCTGGTTCGCGATCCCGGTCATCCAGTCGCGCTCGGCGCGCATGCGCGCGAGCTCGTACTCGGATTCGACCAGAAGCAGCGGCTGCACATCGGCGGCACCGGCGAGGCCGGCCTCAAGCCGCCCGATCGCCGTGTCCAGCGCGTCGGCGCGTGTGCGGACGGCCGCGATCGCCTGCTCACGTTCGAGCACCGCGATGAAGGACAACGCGGCGTAGGTAACGTCGGCGTCCGCCGTCGGCGTCGCCAGCAGCACCTCGACGCGTCGGCGCACCTCCTCGCGCCCCGCGTCGGTGAGCGCGTACACCGTCCGCTCGGGGCGCCCGGCCTGGCGCTGGGTGCCGACCGGTTCGATGAATCCGGCCTGTTCCAACTTGTCGACCGCGTGATAGAGGCTGCGCGGAAGCCCGGTGACGAAGACCTTCCCGGTCTCGATCAGGAGCCGGTGGATGTCATAGGGGTGCCGAGGCCCGGTCGACAGCAACGCGAGCACGGCCAGCCCGGCCAGATCCCGGTCCTTCCGATCGGGTCTCTGGACGCCGCGCACGCGACCAGTCTATCGCCCGGGCTCCCGGTTGCATTAGTGCGAACCGCTCTATTGCGACTCCGATGTCGTATCGGTGCTCAGGAGAGGCGGGGTCGGCGGGTCAGGCGCCCGGGTGTCCGTCCGTGGACAGTTCGGCACGCACCTTCCCGGCGGCCTCGACCATCGCCCGCAGCTTGCCGAAGGCCACCTCGCGGGGCAGGTACTTCATGCCGCAGTCCGGTGCTATCTGCAACCGCTCCGCGGGCACGTACCGCAGGGCCTCGCGGATGCGGTCGGCGATCTGGTCGACATCCTCGACCTGTCGGTCGCCAAGGTTGATCACGCCGAGGATGATGCCCTTGTCGGGCACCCGGCTCAGGATCGACAGGTCGAGTCGCGGCTGTGCCGTCTCGATCGCGAGCAGGTCGACCGCGCAGTCGTTCAACTCGGCCAGGAACGAGTAGCCCGGCGGGCGCTCGTGCACGATCGCCGCGTACCCGAAACACGTGTGCAGCGCGACCGTACCGCCCACGCCGTCCACCGCACGGTTGATCACCTCGACCGCGTACTTCCGCGCCGCCTCGGACCGGGCCTGTAGATACGGCTCGTCGATCTGCACGATGTCGGCGCCCGCCGCGAACAGGTCCCTGATCTCCTCGTTGACCGCGGTGGCGAGGTCGAGGGCGAGCGCCCGGTCGTCGGGGTAGAAGTCGTTCTGCGCCTGCTGTGCCATGGTGAACGGGCCAGGCAGGGTGATCTTCACCCGACGGTCGGTGTTGCGCCGCAGGAACCGGAGGTCCTCCACCTCCACCGGACGGCTGCGTCGGATCTCACCCACGACGCGGGGCACCGGGTTCGGGTGTCCGGTGCGGTCGATCGCGGTACCGGGGTTGTCGATGTCCATGCCGGACAGCGCGGTGGCGAACCGGTTCGAGTAACTCTCCCGTCGCACCTCACCGTCGGTGATCACGTCGACACCGGCGCGTTCCATGTCGCGGATCGCGAGCAGTGTCGCGTCGTCCTGCGCCTCGGCGAGGAAGCGGCCCTCGATCCGCCAGACCTCCGTGACACGCACCCGCGGTGGCAGCCGGCTGCCCAGCATCTCCCGGTCCACGAGCCAGTCCGGCTGTGGGTAACTGCCGACCACGGTGGTGACCAGTGCATCGCCGAAGCCCATGTCCGCGCCCTCCCTGACAGACTGGCGCCGACCCTAGACCAACAGATCTGATCTGTCGCCGGGTGGATGACCGACGGCCCGAACCGGTCGGCGGGTGGCCGGACCCGGCACGGTCGCCTCAGCCCGGTTCCGCCGGGGTGGGGCCGGTGTCGTCGTGGCGGGCCCGGAGCACGCGTTCGACAGCGTCGGCGATGGTGCAGACCGTGTCGAGCAGCCCGGCCAGGTCATGCGGGCCCGGTGCCACCGAGCCGGCGGGAGCCTGGTCGATCCGCACCACGTCCAGCCAGTCCACCCGCCACACGTAGGGCGGGCCGGCGGCCAGCATCGGCGCGAGTTCAGCCAGGACGGCCGAGGCGTACTCCACGTCGTGTGCCCTGACCTCCCACTGGTCGGCGGTCGGCAGTGGAACGGGGACCTGCTCACCGAGCGGTCCGGCACGCAGCCCCGGGCCCCGCGGCAGCGTCGCCCACAGCCCCTCGGTGCCACACCGGTCGAGCCGGAAGAACCTGTCGACGGGCAGCGACATCCCGGCCGGGGTGGCTCCGAGCCAGGGCACCCACCCGGCCGGAACTCCCAACCGTGCCACGGTGACCAGCAGGTGGTGGCCACCACCACGGGCGACCACGCCGCGCCGGTCGACCAGTCTGCTGGCCGAGGCCACCGCGACCGCCACCGGTCGAATACCTCTGGACCCGGTGGCGCAGCAGGTGACGCCCTCGGCGTGGAGTTTCTGGCCCGCCACGAACGGGGGAAACTGCCATCGGGCGGCCACGTCCGCGAAGTCGGCCGGAGCGAGCCCGATCGACCCGGCTGCCTGGCCCGTGGCCGAGGAGAACGTGTCTTCGCCCCGGCCGTGCCTCGCGCCTCTCATCGCTCCTCCGGTTGCCCGGCGATCACCCGCCGGTCAGTTCGTTGGTGATCTTTTCGGGGGTCTGGGCGTCGCCCTGGTCGGACGCGCTCGCCAAGGTGCCGCGTACACCGGCGTTGGCCGCTCCGGTGAGGGTGATCCCCCCGCTCACCGGGTCGAAGCCGAACCTGCCCACCCCGATCGCGAACTTCTCACCGGCCGTGCCGCCGCTCTTCAGCGTCATCCGGCTGATGCCCAGTTTGTTGATCGTCGAGAGGATCTTGGTGAGGATGGCGCGGATCTTGTTCAGGATCCGGGCGGCCTCGGACACGATCTTGGCGCCGCGACTGACCGCCACGGCGGTCTCACCCACCGTGGCAGCGGCAGCCGCCGCCTCGGATGCCCCCAGGGTGGGTATCGCGGCGGCCTGCGCGGCCAACCAGGTCACCACCAGCCACTCGATGAGCTGGGCCAGGACCTCGATCACCATGGATTTCGCCGCGTCCATGAGCGCCGCGCTGGCGGTGAGCAGGGTGCCGAGGCCGTCGACCTCGCCGGCGATGCCCTCCACTCCCTTGGCGAACGCGTTCAGTTTGGCCCGGGCTGCCTCGCCGGAGTTCGCCCAGTCGGAGAGGTACTGGTCGACCGCGCCGTGGATGTCCTCGGCCAACTGTGTCAGGTCGTCGCTGACCTGTGCCCACATCGCCGCGTCGGCGTTGATCCGTTCGGCGTTGCCGGTCACCAGACCGATCATGTCCTCCAACGGTTGGACGAAGTCGATCAGGAAGCTCAGCCCGGAGGAGATCAGATATCCCAGTGGGTCCCACAGAGGTGGGGCCGCGCTCAGGGCGAAGTCCGCGATGTCGCCCAGTACACCGTCGACGTCGCCCCTGGTGGCGCTGTCGACACCCTTGCCCAGGTCGTCGTAGCCGTGGGCGGCGTCCTTGTAGACGGGGATGTCGCCGCTGCCCTGGTCGGTGTCGAACATCGTGCTGAACGGCGTGTCAGACACTGGTCACCGTCCCGGTGTCAAGACTCCCGTCGATGGTCCGCAGTCGTTCGTGGATGGACTCCTCGGCGGCGGCGTAGTTGTCGGCACTGGTGCGCAGACCGGTCGTGGCCCCCGCCAGGAACGCCTTCATCAGGTCGAGGTGCTGGTAGATCTGGCCGGACAGGCTCTCGTACATGATGGGCAGGCCCAGCATCATGCCGAGTTGGCCCCACAGGAGCGGGTTGACGTCGGCGTCGTGGGCGGCCGACCGGATCTTGGCCGCGCGGGTGGCGAAGTCGTCGGTCCGCTCCGCGCAGGCGCGCAGCTTGTTCGGGTCGACATGCAGGTCCTCTGGCATGACCCCCGCCTCAGTGACCGTGCCGGCCGGCGGTGGTCCGCCCGGGCCCGTCGGTGGGGGTGTCGAGTTCCGGCAGCCTGCCCTGCACCATGCTCATCACGTCGAGCCCGGGGCCGGTGAATTCCTGCGTCCGTTCGGCGAGCCGGGTGTTCACCTCCACGGTCGCCTGCTGGATCGCGGCCTTGATCAGGTTGGCGAGGGTCTGCGGCCCGTGCCGCATCGCCCGCTCGTTCAGCACGATGTCGGTCACCGCGCCGCCGGGGCGCACGGTGACCGACACGCCGCGGTCCGGCGAGGTCGCCGTGGCCGTCATGTCCTGTAACTCCACGCGGAGGTTCTGGTACTGCTCGACCCTGGCCTGCGCCTCCCTGCGCACCCGGTCCAGCGCCTCCTCCGGTGTCTCTCCCGGTGTCTTCTCCGGTGGGGGGAACATGTCCGCTGTCCTCTCCTCGTGGCAGCCTGCGACTGTGGTTGTGACGGCCGACACCGGGCACCCGTTCCCCGGATCGCCGGTGGACGCGAGGGCACAGCACACCACAGCCTCGAGCCGAGGCCAAAACCGTGTGGGGACGTGGAGTTTTCAGGACCGCACACGGGCGAGGGCGAACCGGTACGGCGACCCGGTGGAACCGCCGGGGTCAGCGTCGGTAGCCGTGTGTGGTGACCTCGCGGGCCCGCACGGCGTAGCCGGCCGGGTCGTCGGGGGTGACCGTGGCGAGCCCGTCGACGTACCGGTTGAACATGCAGAACGCCGCCGCGATGAGCACGGTGTCGTGGATCTCGACGTCGGTGGCGCCCACCTCGCGGGCAGCCTGCACGTCCGCCGGCCCAACGTCCGAACCGTGTCGCTGGACCAGTCCGGCGATGCGCAGCAGGGCACGCATCTTCTCCGACACCGGCGCGCTGTCGAGATCGGCGTGTACCTGCTCGACCAGCGGCATGCCCTCCTCCAGTTGCGCCGCGGCGGCTGCCGAGTGCGAGGCGGTGCAGAACGCACAGTGGTTGAGGGACGACACGTACGCGGCGATGAGTTCGCGCTCACCGGGGGTGAGTGTGTTGGGTCCGCGTAACAGGACCTCGGCGAGTTCGGTCAACGGCCGTGCCGTCTGGGGTCGGTAGCGCAGCAGGCCGGCGATGCCGGGTAGATCGTTGTTCAGGTCGATGTGGGGCACGGGTGCTCCTCGGTGGTCGTGGCGTCGGAAACGGTGACTGGTACCTGGAACGGGTTACTACTCGTTCGTGTCCGTCCTGTCATCACCCGATGCCGTGTCAGAGTGGTCGAGGTTGGCCTTGTCGCAGCGGGCCTGTCGCAGAGGGGATGCCACGTGGCGGAGGAACAGCAGACAGAGCAGGCGGAGTTCGCGGCGTTCAATCAGCGGATCATCGCGGAGTTCCGGGCAAACGAGGGGAAGGTGGGCGGGCAGTTCGAGGGCATGAGCCTCGCGCTGCTCACGACCGTCGGCAGGAAGACCGGGCAGCGCCGCACGAGTCCGGTCGCGTATCTGAATGTCGACGGGCAGCCGGTCGTGATCGCGTCAAAGGGCGGTGCCCCGACGCACCCGGCCTGGTACCACAACCTGGTCGCCAACCCACATGTCACCGTGGAGTTCGGCACCGAGACGTTCGAGGCGACCGCGGAGGTACTTCGGGGCGAGGAGCGGGACCGGACCTTCGCGAAGGTGGTGGCGATGGCTCCCGGGTTCGGCGACTACCAGACCGGCACCACGCGGGTGATCCCCGTGGTGGCCATCCACCGCGCCGGGGACTGAACCCCGCCGCCCGCTGACGAGCGGGTGATCCGAGGCGGCACGGTGGTGCCGCGTGGTGGTGCCGCGTGGTGGTACCGCGTGGTGGTACCGCGTGGTGAATGGTCCACGCCGTCGGTGCCCGGCCGGCCGCTGTGACGTGGCACCTCCCCGTGCGCATCCGCCGGGTGACCCGTGACCGCCCGGCAGGAACCTGACCACCCTGACCAGACGACCACCTGGCGACCGGCACCCCGTGTCACCGACTCGCTCTGGCTCCTGGTTCATCGGATGTATCGAACGGTGTAGTGGCGTTCGATCAGATGTCGATGGGTCACAGACCCGCGCCATAATCGGACACAGCGCCGTATTCGGGCAGAGAACACACCTGCTCTCTTGACAGACATCGGATGGATGGCCAGGGTATCCCACGTCGCGACGGGTGTGGTTCAGGTCACGACCGGCCCCTGTGGGGCGGTTCCGCGTCATTCCACGTGTGAGGCGAGGTCAGCGCACATGAGCGAGCACGACGAGGCTCTTCCCCTCCAGTCCAGGCGCAACATCCTTCGGGCCAGCGCGCTGGCCGCGTTGGGCGCCTCGGCGCTCGCCGCGTGCAGCACCAGCGGAGGGAAGTCGGCCGCTGCCACACCCGGCGCGACCGCGTCGAACCCGGCTCCGTCCACAGGCACCTACGACTACTCGGGGCTGAAGGGCAAGACCGTCGGTGTCGTCGGGGTGGCCATCACCTCCGAGTCGGTCGGGCGGATCGCGAAGACCGCCCAGCAGTTGGGCAAGGAGAACGGCTTCCAGGTCGACGTCGTCGACACCAACGGCGACTACAAGCGGGCATCGGACACGCTGAAGCTGTTCGCGGACAAGGGCTATGCCGCTGTCATCGGCGCGGTGGTCGACCCCAACCTGATGAAGGAGGGCGCCCAGGCACTGGCGGACAGGAAGATCCCGCTGGGCGGTTGCTTCGCCGGCGGCACCGTCGGGGACCTGTCCTTCGACGTGACCTCCGACGAGTGGATCTCCGGCGCCCGGGTGGGCACCTACGCCGCCCAGCGGCTCGCCGCGGCCGGCCGGGAGGGTGGCGTGGCGATCCTCAACTGGACGCCGGTGCCGGCACTGGTCATCCGCGAGGCACAGTGGCGGGCGATGCTGGACTTCCACAAGATCCCGGTGCTGGACCGGTTCGAGTTGAAGGTTCCCGGTCAGGTGGTTGACACCGGCCGGATCACCACCGACCTGCTGACCAAGTATCCGGCGAACGGGAAACTGCTCGCCATCCTCGCCGGGTGGGACGAGGTGGGCCTGGCCGCGTCGAACGCGGTGAAGGCGGCCGGCCGCAAGGATGTGTTCGTGGTGTCCATCGACGGCAACCTCGGCGCCTTCGACGCCATCCGCAACGGTGACCCGCTGAAGGCGACCTGTGCCAACGACATGGCGACCGTCACCAGGGCCTGCCTGTCCGAACTGTCCAACCTGGTCGGTGGCGGCAAGCTGACCGCCAGAACGGTCTACGTCGACGCGCCACTCATCACCGCGAGCAACGTGCCTCCCCAGGGCCAGTTCCCGACCGGAACGGGCGTCACACCGTTCTACACCGGTGCCTGACCCCCTGATCCACACAGGACCTACCGGCTTCGTCCAGAATCGGGTAGCCCATGTCAGGAAGTAACCCGGGCGACCACCCCGACACACGGGTGGTCGAGGCGACCCCGGCGACCCCGGTGACCCCGGTGGTGTCGGTGCCCCCGTCGGTCGGGCAGGCCGGCCGGACGGACGTGCCCGCTCGCGCTCGGCTGGTCGGCTTCCTCGGTCGCTACGGCACCATCCTCGGCCTGGTGCTGCTGGTCATCTTCTTCTGGGCGAAGAGCCCGGTCTTCATGTCGGTCAGCAACTTCACCAACATCCTGACCGCCAGTGCCATTCTCGGCGTCATCGCCGCCGGGCTCACCATCGCTCTGATCGTCAACGAGTTCGACCTGTCGGTGGGCTACATCGCCACCGCCTCGGGGATGCTCACCGCCGGAGTGGCCCAGACCTACGGCATGGCAGGCGGTTCGGTGGCCGCCGTACTCCTCGGGATCGGCGTCGGCCTGGTCAACGGTCTGGTGGTGACGCGCCTGGGGGTCTCGGCGTTCATCGCCACCCTGGCGGTGGGCCAGGTCCTCGCCGGTTGGCTGCTGGCCTACAACGGCGGCCAACAGATCCAGTACGACCTACCGGCCGACTTCAACGTGCTCGGCGCCGGCCGAGTCGGGCCGGTCCCGTACCTGCTGATCTGCTGGTTCGCGGTGCTCGTGCTGCTGTGGCTGCTCACCACGCACACCACCTTCGGGCGTCGGCTCTACGCGGTCGGCGCCAACATGACCGCCGCCCGGCTGTCCGGCGTGCGGGTCGACCGCACCCGGGTGACCGCGTTCGTCCTGTGTGGAGCCGCCGCCGGGTTCGCCGGGCTGCTGCTGGCCTCCAACATCGGGGCCGGTAACCCACTGGCCGGGCTGGGCTACCTGCTGCCCGCCTTCGCCGCGTGCTTCATCGGCGCGGCCACGCTCAGCGCCGGTCGGTTCCACGTCTGGGGCACGTTCGTGGGTGTGCTCATCCTCGGTGTGTTGCAGAACGGTCTGGTCCTGATCGGAGTCTCGCCGGCCTGGTCCACCGCGGCACAGGGCATCGTGCTGGTGTTTGCGGTGGCCATCTCTGGTTTCTCCCGGAAACTGGTCAGCCGGTGAGCGGTCCGCTCCTCCAGGTCGAGGGTCTGTCCAAGGCGTTCCCCGGGGTGCGGGCCCTGGTCGACTTCGAGGTGGACGTCCAGCCCGGAGAGGTGCACGCGCTGGTCGGCCAGAACGGGGCTGGGAAGTCCACGTTCATCAAGATCCTGGCCGGGGCCTACCAGCCCGACTCCGGGTCGATCCGGATCGACGGCCAGAAGGTCGCGATCGCGAACGCGGCCGACTCGGCCGCCCTGGGCATCGCGGTCATCCACCAGGACCTCAACCTGGTGCCCATCTTCGACGTCGCCGACGCGATGACTCTGGGACTCAAACAGCCAACCCGACTTTGGCTGTTTCGCGACCGTGGTGCGGTGCGTAGGCAGGTCGCCCGGGTGTTGCGTCGACTGGAAACCGACTTCGACGCGGACACCCCGGTGGCGTCGCTGTCTGTTCCGCAGCAACAGATGGTGGCTGTCGGTCGGGCCCTGCTGCTGGACGCCAGGGTCGTCGTGATGGACGAGCCGACCGCGTCACTGGGTGCCCACGAGGTGGAGCAGGTGTTCCGCGTCGTGCGCACCATGCGCGACCAGGGCAAGGGCGTCATCTATGTCTCGCACCGACTGGACGAGGTGGCCCAACTCGCCGACCGGATAACGGTGATGCGCGACGGCCACCTGGTCGGCACGTTCGCCGCCGGCGAGGTCACCTCCCGGGACCACCTGGTCCAGCTCATCGTCGGACGTCCAGAACACGATCTTGTCCGGGCCGGGCGGCACACCGTCGGTGAGGTCGGGGTGAGCGTGCGTGGTCTCAGTTGGCGGGGACGGGTCAACGACGTCAGCTTCGACCTGCACCGGGGCGAGGTCACCGGCCTGGCCGGACTGGGCGGATCGGGTAGGTCGGAGTTGGCCTCGCTTCTCTTCGGCGCGGCCCGGCCGGACTCCGGTGAGGTGATCATCGACGGCAGCCGGGTCACCAGGTTCACCCCGGCCCGGTCCATCCGCGCCGGGGTGGCGCTCCTGCCAGAGGACCGACGTGGCCAGGCCGCCTTCGTGTCGATGACGTTACGCGAGAACATCACGATCTCGGCCCTGCGGAAATTCTCCACGGCATCATGGATGCACCGACGCAGGGAGCGTGCGGTCTACCGCGCGGCCGCGGCCGATCTGGGCATCGTCGCGCGCGGGCCGGAGACACCGTTGTCACACCTGTCGGGTGGTAACCAGCAGAAGGTCGTCATCGCCAAGTGGCTCCAGACCGACGCCTCGCTGCTGATCTTCGACGAGCCGACCCAGGGCGTCGACGTCGGAGCCCAGGAGGAGATCCACCGGCTGATCCGCGAACTCGCCCACTCCGGAAGGTCGGTCCTGTTCATCTCCTCGGACCTGGAGGAGACGCTGCGGGTCAGTGACCGCACCCTGGTCCTGCGCGAGGGCCGACTGGTTGGTGACCTGCGCGACGACGACGCGACGATCGGCCACGTACTGCGGCTGTGCTTCGGCGGCACGGAGGTGTCGGCGGGCTGACCGCACCAGCATCCGGTGTGGAGGGACACCCACCAACGCCGTCAACCACTACAGGAGGGCCATCGTGAAGGCAGCCGTGTTCGAGGGGCCCGGGCAGGTGCGGGTTCAGGAGGTTCCCGACCCGGTGGCCGGCGTCCGGGACGTCGTGGTGGAGGTGGCCGCGTGCGGCATCTGCGGCTCGGACCTGCATTCCTACCTCGAGGGTGCCTTCGTGGCGCCCGGGCAGATCATGGGCCACGAGTTCTCCGGACGGGTGGTGGAGGTCGGGTCCGGGGTCGTGGGGGTGGCCGTCGGGGACCGGGTGACGGCCGTGCCGCTGTCCACCTGCGGGCGCTGCCCGCGCTGTCTGGAGGGCGCGGGGCACCTGTGTGAGACCGGCCTGTCGGCCAGCATCGCCTATGGCCTCCCCGGGGCGTTCGCGCAGTTCGTGCGGGTCCCGGACGCGGTCGTGGGTGGGAACCTGCACCTGGTCCCCGACGGAGTCGACGACCAGGCGGCGGCCCTGGTCGAACCGATGGCGGTCGGCCTGCACGCGGCCACACTGGCCGCACCGGGGCCGACCGACACCTGTGTCGTGCTCGGACTCGGCAGCATCGGACTCAACGTCGTGCAGATGCTCAGGGTGCTGGGCGCCGGCCGGGTGGTTGGCGTGGACGTCTCACCGGTGCGGCTGGACCTGGCACGGAGGCTGGGTGCCGACGTGGTGCTCGACGGCCGTGAGGGCGACCCGCTGGAGGCGGTGCAGGCCCTCACCGGGGTGGGTGCCTACGGCGTGGGGGCCCGAGCCGACGTGGTGGTCGAGGCGTCGGGTGTTCCGGCGCTGCTCGCCGAGGCGGTGTCGATGACGCGCGCCGGTGGCCGGCTGCGCATCGCGGCGCTGTACGAGGGAGCGGTGTCCATCGACGCCAACCAGATCGTGCAGAAGGAGATGGACGTCTCCGGCACCTTCGCCTACCGGGGTGAGTTCCGGCAGGTGCTGGACCTGCTCGGCAGCGGACGGGCACAGGCGGCGCCGCTGGTCACCCACACCTTCCCACTCGACGGCATCAACGAGGCGTTCCACACGCAACTCGACAAGGACGTGTCGGTGAAGGTGCAGATCGCGTCCTGACAGTCACCACACCCCCGTGGACGGGGGTGTATCCAAGGAGGACGAATGGGTCGTCTCAACGACAAGGTCACCGTGATCACCGGTGCCAGCACGGGCATCGGCCGCGCCACGATGGAGCGGTTCGCCGCCGAGGGTGCCACGGTCGTGGGCTGTGCACGTACCCAGTCAACACTCGACGAGGCACTGTCCTCGGCACTGGCCGGTGGTGGCACCGGCATGGTGGTCGCGGCCGACCTGTCCGAGGAGGATGGCGCCCAGCGACTCATCGACGCGACGATCGAGGCCTACGGCCGGATCGACGTGCTGGTGAACAACGCCGGCGTGGGGTGGGCCTACGGTGAGGCGAACCCGGGGTCGATGGCCAAGCTGCACGAGACGTCGACCATGTGGTGGCACACGGTCATGGGCATCAACCTGGACTCGTACTTCTACTGCATCCGCGCCACGCTGCCACACATGATCGAGGCGGGCCACGGTTCGATCGTCAACGTGGGAAGCATGGGTGGGATCACCGGCCTGTACGACGGGCACACCTACACCGCGGCCAAGGGAGCCATCGTCAACCTGACCAGGTCGTTGGCCATCAGTTATGTCAAGGACGGAATCCGTACCAACACGGTGTGCCCCGGCTTCATCGACACCCCGATGATCTCCAGTGTGGTCCCGGCGTTCGAGGACCCGACCGTGGCCTCGACGCTGACCCCGATCGGGCGTCCAGGGTCCCCGGGGGAGATCGCCTCGGCGAACCTGTTCTTCGCCTCGGACGACTCCAGCTACTGCAACGGTGCGACGCTGGTCGTCGATGGTGGCTGCACCGCACGGGCCTTCCCGGGCTGATCTGTGGCCACCGACCCCGGGCGTCGACCCGCCCCTGTCGAACGCCCGGGGCCGGCCGACCCGGCGGCCGAGGTGAACCCGTGAAGGAACAAGAGGTGAGGACATGCCCAGCGCCGGCCTGCCGGACGGATACGAACCAGCCGGGACACTGAACTTCCGGGACGTGGGCGGTATCCCCGCCGGTGCCGGGCGTCGGGTGGCACGGGGACGACTGTTCCGCAGCGACACGTTGCAGTACCTGACCCGGGGCGATGTCGACGTGCTGGTACGCGGCCTGGGACTGCGCACGGTCGTCGACCTGCGGCTCGGCTACGAGTTGCGGATCGAGGGCCGGGGCCTACTCGAGCACGAGCCGGTCAGGCACGTGCACCTGCCGTTCATCGTGGAGGGGGCGGTGCGGAAGGGAACCGCGACGCCGATCCTGTCGCGTAAGGATCCGATCGTCTCCCACTACCTGGGATACCTGGCCAGCTCACCCGGCTCGGTCGCCGCGGTTGTGCACACGCTGGCCGGCGACGACGCGTTGCCGGCGATCGTCCACTGTGCCGCGGGCAAGGACCGCACCGGCGTCGCGGTGGCGGTCGTGCTCGCCGCCGTCGGGGTCGCCGCGGCGGACATCGCCACCGAGTACGCCGCCAGCGCCGAGCGGGTCGTCCCGGTGATGGAGCGGCTGCGCGGCATGAAGAGTTACGGCGACGCGGTGGACCGGTTGCCGCCGGAGGCCAACATCACCCCGCCGGAGTACATGCTCCGGTTCCTGGACGCCGTCGGGGAACGGTACGGCGGCATGCGCGCGTTCCTGCTGTCCAACGGGGTGACCCAGGACGAACTCGACCGGCTCACCGAGCGTCTGACATCCGTGGACCGTCCGGCCGTCATCCCCGCGCCCGAACCGGCGGCGCCGTCGACCACGACACCCACCGTGTCCTGACCTCCGGGGGATCGGCCGGCGCCGGGTCAGGAGATCCGTTCCAGCACGGTGGCGTTGGCCATCCCGCCGCTCTCGCACATCGTCCACAGCCCGAAGCGACCACCGATCTCGTCCAACCGGCCGAGCAGGTTGGCCAGCAGCCGGCCACCGGAGGCGCCCACCGGGTGACCGAACGCGATGGCGCCTCCCCACGGGTTGACCGTCTCGGGGTCGGCGGACAGTTCGGCCTGCCAGGCCAGCACGACCGAGGCGAATGCCTCGTTGACCTCGGCGACGTCGATGTCGGCGATGGTGAGTCCGGCGCGGTCGAGCACCGACCGGGTTGCCGGGACGACCCCGGTGAGCATGAACACCGGGTCGTCGCCGACGACCTTCGCCGCGACAAC
>DATCWR010000331.1:0-5266 GCA_036566245.1 Mycobacteriales bacterium
GAGGACAGGTACAGGCCGACGACCTCCGGGAGGGACGCGACCAACTCGTCCAGGGTGTCGCCAGCCGCGAAACAGCCCGGCAGTTCCTCGATCTCCGCCCAGTACGAGTCGTCCTCGAAGTGCACCTTGACGTGATACTCACGACCGGTCATTGGCTCCACCCACCCCTGTGTCTCCCCTCAACTCCGCCTGCCTCAGGATCGCCTCTGACAGCCCCCGTGGGTAGTCCCCGTTGTGGCGCGGAAGGGTGATGGGCCTTCGCCCTCGTTTCCCATCTTCAGATGCTTTCCACCCTGCGTACAGACCCATCCGTCGGATTCCAGCAGACGCCGCATGGACCGCTGGTCAAACACCTTCGAGACGATCGACTGCCTCTTACCCAACGATCCCTCCTCGCCAACGATGCGGGGATGCTACCGGCAGATCACAACATGTAGTCACAACAATTAACCACAAACGCCCTTCAAAGACCTATCTCTCTGCCCCAAAGGGCAACGACATAGCCATATGAGGGTGGTGCCAGCGCCACTCGGTCTGGGGCTTGGGCGGTGGTGGGCGTGGCGCCCGGCGGTAGGCCCTGGCCAGTTGATTGTCTGGCCGGGCAGGGTTAGTGGCGGTGTGGTGCCCTTCTCCACCACACCGGCCGTTCCGAGTCCGACACCCTGGCCGTGCAGGTTCATCGGGGTGCGCAGATCAGGAGCTGGCCCGGTGGTACTGGTCGTACTCCTCACCGGGTCACCCGCTGGTCACACCCAGGCTCTCGGCGAGGGCAACGGCATCGCGTCTGAACATCGGTCCGGCGTTGGTCACCAGGTCGTGGGCGATACCACGGGCATCTCTGCTGTACATGGTGGCCTCGGCGCTGACCTGGTGTGCCCGGTGCAGCATGTGCAGCGCCCCGGCGTGCTCACCACGGAGCAGGTACCCGCGCGATGCTTCGATCATCAGCCGGGCTCGCCGGGGAACCGACGGCACCGCGTCGATGTCCATGCGTTCCGCCCGCCGGATCGCGGCTGCGGGTCTACCCAGTTCGACTTCCAGGGCAAGCGCCACGTCCTGGCAGTCGGCTCCGAACAGCAGGTCCGGTGAGACCGGTGCGCCACCGTTCCGCTCGACCTCGATCGCTGCGTCCCAGTCGCGCCACGCCAGTGCCGGATGACCGTCGCGGGCGTGGTTCCACGCCGATGCCAGGTGCACGACCCGTCGCTGCCGTTGGACGGAGGGGGTTGGCTCTACGGAGTCCAGGTGTCGCAACGCATCTTCCACCACCAGGTGTGCGTCGTCGACCATCCCGAAATCCCGGTACAGGTACGCCGTGAACCAGGTCGCCCGACCAAGCGTTGCCGGGTCCTCGGCGGCTCGGGCCGCGTTCATGGCCCGGTCAACCACCAACCACAGCAGTTCGGAAGCATCCTGGTAACACAGGTACAACTGTCCGAGGTGATAGGTCTCGGCGAGTATTCGGCAGGTGTCCCGGTGTTCTTCCGGGGTTCGTGCGGCCCGGTTCGCCGCCCGGGCGGCGGTGATGAGCGGCGGTAGTGCAACGGCCAGGTCGGACCTGTCCCGGGGAGACGCGGCACGAAGCCGCCACGCACGTCGCAGGTCCACGCGGATCTGGTCCAACGGGGGCACATCAGCATCCGATGACAGCGGGACCAGTACCGCGGTACGGATGCGGGCGAGATCCGGGTGTGTGGCCCGGACATAGAGTGCGGTTGGCGCGTCGGCGTCGAGCAGGTCACCCAGGTCCGGTACGTGCAACACCTCGGCCAGCCGCGCGACCATTCGCAGGCTGGTGCCGCGCTGACCACGTTCGAGTTTGCGAAGCCACTCCTCGGATCGGCCGCACAGGGCGGCCACCGCCTCACGGGACATGCCGCGAGCTTGGCGGGCGGCCCTGACCCGGGCGCCGAGCCCGGCGGCCGGAGACACCCCGACATCCATGAAACCCACCTCGCAGCACTGTGCCTCGCGGTGCCAATCACGTGCCGTCGACCCGACCGCGAAGGACCTTCGAGGCTACCTCGCGTCGTCACGGGAACACGAAGGGTCGCCGCCTGTCGCCGAGAAGACGAACCCGGAGCCTTCATGTGTTTCCTCAGACCACTCTTGTCCTGCTCCATATATGAGGCAGGACAGAGGAAACGTCGGAGGTCGCTCCCAGACGACCAGTACACCGGACCGGCGTGGTACACGTTCGACGCGCTGTCCGGGCGAGTCTGGTGTTCGTCTGTAGTCTCCACGGCATGACGGACCGTGTGCCACCCACACCGGAGTCGGTGACCGCGGGGAACCCGACGATCGCCCGGTGGATCGCACAGGGTCGGCTGATTCCACAGGCGGTACCGGGCACGGTCGCGGACCTGTTGCCTCTGCCCGACCCGGACGACGATGGGTTCAGCCTGACCGATGCGGTGACCGCCGAACGGGAAGGCGACATCCAGTGATCATCCTTGACATCTCCGCCGCGCCGAGGGCGATACGGCGAGGCTCGGCAGAGCGTCAGTGGGTGCCGGTGGTGTTGGACGGGTCGGTGTAGTCGATCGAGACGATCCGGTCCCCGGCGAAGGTGAAGCTGGTCAGCGAACCGAGCCCGCACTGTCGGCTGCGCGGATCGTGCCACAGCCGGGCTCCCTCGGCGAACCGGCGCAGGGTCCAGATCGGCAACTGGTGGCTCACGCACACCGCCTCGTGCCCGGCGGCGGCCTGTCGGGCGTCCTTCAGAGCGGCCATCATCCGGGTTGCCAGCGTGATGTAGGGCTCCCCCCAGGACGGCCGCAGCGGGTTGCGCAGTCGCCAGAGCACGCCCGGCCGCCAGAGCGCGGCCCTTCCCTGCCCCCACCTGGTGCCCTCGAAGGTGTTCTCCGCCTCCAGCAGGCGGGGATCCAACGTCACCGGCAGGCCGAACACCGCGGCCACCGGCGCGGCGGTCTCCTGGGCTCTTTCCAGTGGGCTGGACACGATGTGGATGATGTCCCGCCCGGTCAGGGCCTGGGCGGCTCGCTCGGCCATCTCCTTGCCGGCGGCGGACAGGTGGTAGCCGGGGATCCGGCCGTAGAGCACACCAGTCGGGTTGTCCACCTCGCCGTGCCGCAGCACGTGCACCACGGTCCGAACGTCGTCTGCGGGGTCGGTCATCGCGGCGCCTCCACCTCGGCCGCCGCCCGGGCCGCGTGCGGCAGCGCGCCGGCGATCCGTTCGATCGCCCGGTCGTCGTGCGCCGCAGAGACGAACCACGCCTCGAACGGTGACGGCGGCAGGTACACGCCGCGTTCCAACATGGCGTGGAAGAACGGGGTGTACCGGTAGGTCTGCGCCGCCCGGGCCTGGTCGTAGTTGGTCACCGCGTCATCGGCGAAGAACACCGAGAACAGGTTCCCCGCGTACTGCACCCGGTGCGCCACCCCGGCCTCGGTCAACGCGTCCGAGGCCAGCCGGCCTACCCGCGCGGCCACCTCGTCCACCCGCGCGTACACCTCGGGGGTGCAGTGGTCCAGGGTGGCCTTACCCGCGGCCACCGCCACCGGGTTCCCGGACAGCGTGCCGGCCTGGTACACCGGGCCGGCCGGGGCCAGCCGGGACATGACCTCGGCCGAACCGCCGAACGCCGCCGCCGGCAGCCCACCACTCATCACCTTGCCGAAGGTGAACAGGTCCGCGTCGACCGGGTCGAGACCCCACCAACCACCGGCGGACACCCGGAAGCCGGTCATCACCTCGTCCAACACCAGCAGCGCGCCGTGCCGGGCGGTGATCTCCCGCAGGGCCGCGTTGAACCCGTCCACCGGCGGGATCGCGCCCATGTTGCCGGCCGCCGCCTCGACGATCACGCAGGCGATCTCGTCACCGTGCGCGGCGAACGCGTTCTCCACCTCCAGGATGTCGTTGTAGGGCAACACGATGGTGTCGCCGGCCTGGGCACCGGTCACCCCCGGGCTGTCGGGCAGCGCGTAGGTGGCCACCCCCGACCCGGCGGCGGCCAGCAGCGAGTCGACGTGCCCGTGGTAGCAGCCGGCGAACTTCACCACCCGGGACCGGCCGGTGTACCCGCGGGCCAACCGGATCGCGCTCATGGTCGCCTCGGTGCCGGAGTTCACCAGACGGACCTGGTCGACCGGTCCGACCCGGGCCACGATCGCCTCGGCCAGTTCCACCTCGCCCTCGGTGGGGGTACCGAACGAGGTGCCGCGGGCCGCGGCCCGGGCCACCGCCTCGGTCACCGCCGGGTGGGCGTGGCCGAGGATCATCGGCCCCCACGAGCAGATCATGTCGACGTACTCACGGCCGTCGGCGTCCACCACGAAGGCACCCTGCCCGGCGACCATGAACCGGGGCGTGCCGCCCACCGATCGGAACGCCCGCACCGGCGAGTTCACCCCACCCGGCGTGACCGCCTGGGCCCGGTCGAAGAGCGCCTGCGAGGCGGGCGCGGAGTACGGATACGTCATGCCGGCAAGTCTCGCAGGAAGCGGCACCGGTTCCGGGCCCGGGTGCGGATCTGGGGACTCAACCGGCCAGCGCGCCCAACAGCGCCGCGCGCAACGCGGCCGGGTCGCGGCTGGCCACCAGCACGGTGCTGCCGTCGGTCAGCCGCAGCGGCACCGGGGCACGCCCACGCGGCACCGACAGGGCCCCACCCAGGATGCGGGCGCCGACCGGGGCACCGCCAGCCCGGTCCTGGTCCCGCAGCCCGTCCGGGTCGAGTTGCGACAACGGCAGAATCTCCCGGCCTACCCGCAGCAACTGGGCGGTCACCGTCACACCGGACATCCGGACCTGAGCCAGACAACTCACCGCAACCATCCCGCCGACAAGCAGCACGGCCAGCAGCCAGCCGAGCAGGTGCGCGGTGCCACCACCGGTAGCCAGATCAGCCAGGAACCCGACGGCCAGCACGCCGAGGGTCAACCCGAGCGCCCGCCAGCTCCCGCCCTCCCGGTACACGACCTCCACGGTTCACCAGGGTGCCACGACCACGACCGGCACGGTTCCGGTGTCAGGTCACCAACGTTCCTCGTCGCGCATCGCGGCGAGCACCTCACTCGGCAGTGTCCGTCATCAGGAAGTGGCAACGGATCCACGTCGAGCAACCCAGGTCGGACCGCCCTCGATGGAAAAATGCCAGCGAGAAGGCAGTCTCAGCCCGGCACAACCAGCGCATTGACACCAGGAAGATCAGCGAAACAAGCTGCGGCATCTGACGTGACAACGGTGCGTCCGGTGGCTCTCGCGGTGGCTGCGATAACAAGATCGTGGGCTCCCCGGG
>DATCWR010000338.1:0-16580 GCA_036566245.1 Mycobacteriales bacterium
AGCAGGCCCAGTGGTGCGGCCGCCCCGAACCACACCGATCCACAGTTCTCCGCGCGGGCGATCTCCCGGGCCCGCCGAAGCACCGCCGGAACCGGCAGCAGCAGACCGGTGGGGTGCCGTACCACCGGGAAGGGCTGCGCGGCGTCGAACGCCTCGGCGCCCGGCGACACCGACGCGTACACCACCACCGAGTCGGCTGGCTGGCGTACCGCCAGTGCGTGCACGAATGCCTGGATGCCGCCTGCCCGGGGCGGGAAGTCGTTGGTGACGACAAGGGTGCGGTCCACCGGCTCAGGAACCCCCGACACCGTGCAGTCGGGCCCAGTCACGGGCCAGCGCGATCCGTTCGGGACCGGTCGGATGATCGGCGAACAGTGTGTAGGCGAGCCGGTTGGGGTCCAGGTCGGACAGGTTGGACAGCGACAGCGTGACCTGCATCTCCTCGAACGTCCTCGGGTCACCGGTCAGGTTCAGCGAGTGCACGTCCGCACGCGCCTCGACCTGCCGGGAGATGAGCGACTGCACCGGTGTGGCAACCAGGTTACCGACCACCGTCAGCAACAGGACCAGCGCCAACGAGCCGGGGTCGGCCACCGAGGACACCCCGGCCCGGCGGGTCACCCGCGGCGAGGTGAGCAGCAGGTAGCCCACGCAGCAGGTCAGGCCGACACCCAGCGCCCCGGTCGCCGCGCCCCTGGCGACATCGTCGTTGCGGACGTGCCCGAGTTCGTGTGCCACCACCAGCCTCACCTGTTCGGGGGTGGCGGCACGCAGCAGGGTGTCGTAGACCACGATCCGCCGGGTCGCGCCGAAGCCGGAAACGTAGGCGTTGAGTGCGGTGGTGCGTCGGGACGCGTCGGCGACCAGTACGTCGGACACCACCACCCCGTCCCGGTGGGCCAGGTCGAGCAGTGACGTGCGGACCGGTCCGGGGGCCATCGGGTGGAACCGGGTGAAGAGCGGTTCGACCAACAGTGGGTAGACGAAGGACACCACGATCACCAGGGTGACCCCGGACAGCGCCGTGTACACCCACCAGGTACGCGGTGCGATCCGCACCAGCGTGTAGAAACCGACCAGGGCCACCGCGGTGATGCCCACGTTCAGCGCGGACCCCCTGACCACGTCGGCCGCCCAGGATCCCCAGTCCTGGGTGGACAACCCGTACCGGCGGAACACCCGCTCGTTGTGCACCGCGAAGGGCACCGTGACCAGTTGGCCCACCAGGGCCAGCGCGACACCGCCGACGACCACCTGCCAGACCCACCCGCCACCGAACGGTCTGGCCAGCAGCGCCACCAGCCGGGCCCCGGCCGGGGTCAGGCCGAACAGGGCCGCGACGGTCAGACCGCCCAGCAGGGCGCCGTAGGACCAGGGCTGCACCGCGTGGTGGAAGGCGTTCTCGGTGGCCAACTCGGCAGCGGTGAAGTCCCGCTCCGGTCGGACCGGTGTCCGACCGCCGGGCGGGGCCGGCTGCACCGTCCAGGGTGTGTGGACGGCGACCAGCCAGGCAAGGAGGACACCGAACCCCACCGCGGCCAGCGCCGCACCACGCCGCCCGGACCAGCCGGACGGCGTCCGGGCCGGTCCGTCGACACCGCCGTCGTCGTCCCCGGTCCCCGGCGGCCCGGTGTCGCGCGGCCGGGTCACGACAACTCCGAGACGAGCAGGTGCCGCCAGGAGGTGACGAACCCGTCCAGGGACAGGTGCGTGGTCGCCCGCAGCGCCCGGTCCACCGCCCTGTCCGGGTCGCCGGTGGCCGCGCCGACCATCCGGTAGAACCGGACCACCCCGTCCTGACCGATCCGCGCGGCGAGCAGCCGGCAGGCCAACCAGGCCTCCTCGTAGGACTGCGGCAGCCGTGGGTTGTCGCCGTCGAAATCCTGGTCGGCGGGCAGACCTGCCGGTACCGTGCCCCGGCGCACCTCGACCCGGAGTTCCTGCGCGGCCACGGCGACCGGCACCCCTGCGCCGAGGTAGCCGACGTAGTCGGCGAACCCCTCGACCAACCAGGTCGGTGCCGCCCCTCCGGTGAACGCCCGGGTGGCCACGTGGGTGATCTCGTGTCTGAGCACGATGCGGCGACCGGACTCGCCGAGCCGGTCCAGGTTGCTCGGGTTGACCACCACCCGTTGTCCGCGCACCGTGTGGGTCCTCGCGTCGGTGTAGTCGGCGGTGGCCACCGCCGCGATGTGGGCCAGCGCGAAGTGCTCACCGATGACCTGCGACATCTCCTGTTGGGTGTCGGGGATGAGTACCACCACCCGCTGGCTCCAGTCGGTTCCCCACACCCGTGTCACGTGTGGGACGGCGGCGTCGACAACGTCGGCGAAGGTCTCCAGCCGGTCCTCGCCGCGTGGGTGGGCCAACACCAGACTGGCGGTGCCCTGGTAGGCCAACACCGGCCCGAAGTCCCACAGCCCGCGCCAGGTGTGGTGACCGCTGGCATCGAAGTCGGTGTCGGAGGCCAGGTACCAGCGGCCGTCCCGGCGGACGAACGTGAGGTACTGCGGACGCTCGGTGGGCACCGGGTCGAAATTCCGCAGGGCGTAGCGGAGATTCACCATCGGTGCCCACACCGGACCGTCGTAGCGGGCGAAGATCGGCGCGGTGACCGGCTCGGCGAAGTCCGGATCGAGGCGGTATGCCCAGCTACCCAGCGGCACCCGGGCCAGATTGTCGAACAGCTCGGCCTGACGGGTCCGGAACGCACCGGCCCGTGGATCCACCGTGGCCAGGAACTTCGCCCGGTCCCGGTGCAACAGCGCGGCGGAACGTCGGTCGAGCAGGTCGCGCACCGCGGCGGTGCGTTCGGCCCGCTCGGTGGGTTCCTCACCCAGGCCGCCGGAGTAGTCGGGGGTACCGGGGCGGGCGTCGACCCGGGTCGGCACGCCCGCGGCCGGGTGTGCCAGTGTCGGACGGCTGGCGTCGGTGGCCACGTGTCCCAGACCGACCAGACCGGCGGTCAGTTCGGTGAGTACCGCGCCGAGAAGGAGGATGACCGACCAGGTCCGGCGCCCACGCCTACCGCGCGTGGGCCGCGCCTGTGCTGTCACGCCGAGATCCTACGACCGCCCGGCCGTGCCGCCCACCTCTCCGACCTTGTTGGCCCACGCCGGGGACCACACACGTGTGTGGGGCGGGCGTCCGTCGACACCCGCCCCACACACGCGATGGTCTACCCGACCCTGGTCGCTCCCGTGTACGGGAAGCTGTCCATACTGGACACCTTCACCACGTCACCGGTCTGTGGTGCGTGGACCACCAGGTTGTTCCCGATGTACATGCCCACATGGTGGATGGGACTGTAGAAGAACACCAGATCGCCCGGTTGCAGGTTTGCCCTGCTCACGTGCGTTCCGACGTCGTACTGCGCCTGGCTCTGGTGTGGCAGACTCACCCCCGCCTGCGCCCAGGCCCACACCATCAGCCCGGAGCAGTCGAAGGTGTTCGGCCCGGCTGCTGCCCAGACGTAGGGGCTACCCCGCTTGGACATTGCCGCGTCGACGGCGATCTTCGCCCGCTCCGACTGTGCCGCCGGAAGGTCCGACAGATCAACCGGGGTGCCGCTCCACATCGCGGCCTGCTGGCTCGCGGAAAGCTGGCTCAGCAGCGACTTCGCCTGCTTGACCTGCTTCTCGATCGAGGCCTTCTGCGACTGGAGCTTGTTGAACAACGACTGCGCGTCCGCAGCCGCCTTGCGCGCCGCCTGCGCCGCCTTGTCCGCCTTGTCCTTCGCCCCGGAGAGGCTCTTGATGGCGGCGTCACGGCGCAGTGCGATGGTGTCGAGGGCGCTGAGCTGGTCGAGGAAGTCCTGCGGTGAGCGGCTCGTCATGATCGACGTGAACTCACCGAGCGGCACCGACCGGTAGGCCGCGGAGGCCATCTGCCGGACCTTGCCGGACAGGCTCTGCATCTGGATGTCCAGTGCCCTGGCCTGGTCCGCGGCCTTCTTCTGCGCCTTCTTCTTCTTGTCAAGCTCGATCTGCGCGGCGTTGTACTGTTCTACAACAGGCTCGAGCTTCTCGTTCAGATCGAGGATCTGCTGCTGCGCCCCCGACACGGTCGTCGGATCGGCGTGACCGGTGGCCGGTGCCAGTCCGACGGTGAGCGACGCGACCGCCGCGACGGTGACCAGCCGAAGAATCCTCGTGGTGAGTTTTGAGGTCGCCACTGAGGCGGCACTCCTCCTTCCAGCTCAACCGCCTACCGGGTTAGCTGACGGGTTCGGGCTCTGGGAAGGACTGCCCTACGACACCGCCCGGGACGGGCTGGCCGACTCACCCCACTGCATGTGGTTCCCCGGTTCGGGGCCGAACCGCGACTGACCCCAACTCGGCGGTGCTCCCCTGGTGCCACCACCGCCTGGCGACAGACGTCCAGAAGACCGCGCCCAGACTAGGGGGCCCGGTCAGTCGAGACAATCACTCCACGTGGTTTCCCCTGGCATTTTGTGTCAAGCAAGGGCAAGCAAGGACTGTCACCCGGTCGAATGTGGCGATCGGTGCCCTGACGGATACGGAGTGTAGCGAAAAGTGTGACACGCCACCAGGGGTTGGCGACGGTCGCCGAACCACCACCCATCCGTGCCGGCATGCCCGCCGACACGCCGCGACGGGCGACGGTGTGCGGACTGGTCGCCCCCACGGAGCCATGAACCGGTGACCCGGCCACCCCGGGCCGACCGACTATCCGCGGTCGAGCATGCCCAGCAGGGCAACCGACGCGACCGGGTAGGCGCCGGAGCGGCGTACCCCGTCGGCCACCTCCCGGTCGGAGGACACCACCACGACCGGACGCCCGCGTGGGTCGGCCGCGACCAGCCGGCGGATCAGTTCGTCGGCGGTCTCACCGGGCCGACTGAACAGCACCCGGATCCCACGCGGCGCCGCCGGCATCACCGGCGGACGATCAGCCCCGTCGAAGGCACAGGTCACCTCGGCCCCGGTGCGCGCGGTCAACGCGCCGAGCGACTGCACCAGCCGATCCCGTTGGGTGGCCAACGGAAGCCCGCCATATCCGGTCTTGGTCACGTTGTAACCGTCCACCACGAGGTGCACCCGAGGTAGGCCCAGGAGTCGGTCCAACAGCACGTCGTCGGGGGGCTGCCCGGCGCCCGGGCCGATCTCGGGACGCACCCCGGCCACCGCGTCGCCGGGCCGGTCCCCGGTCGGCTGCAACGCCAGTTCCCGACGCAGGCCCTGCACGGCTCCGGCCGCGGTCTCCAACAACAGCCACAGCCGGGTCTCGTCGGCGCTGCGCGACTCGCGGGCGGACCTCCGGGCCCCCTCCAGGGCGTCCTCGGCCTCGGTCATCCGCTGGCGCAACCGCCGGATCTCGGCATGCGTGGCCGAGTCGGTGGCGGCGGCCCGTCGCCGTTCCTCGGTCAACGCCTCGGTCGCCTCGGTGCGGGCCCGCTGGGCGGCCCGCAACTCGCCGGTCTGGGCCCGCAACCGCCGGCGCACCGTGTCGAGTTCTGTCCGCATCGCCTCAAGCTGTGCGGAGTGACGTGCGGCCTCGGCACCCAACGCGGCGCGAGCCTCCTCCAACTGCGTCCGCAACCGGGCCATCGCCTCGTCGCGTTCCCGGGCCCGGGTCCGTTCGGCGCCCTCCCGCAGCGCTTCCGCGGCACGCCGCACGTAGTCCTGCCAGCCCTCCTGTCGCAACAGGTATGCCACCGCGGCCAGTTCCACCGGATCCGCGGCGGGCGGGAGTTCACCACCACGCACCGCACCGACCAGCGCCGGCGCCTGGGCCTCGGTGTGCTCCACGGTCCGCAGCCGGAACAGATGGTCACGTTCCAACGCGGTGGCCAGCGCGCCACCGGCGAGCCGGGCCCGTTTGCTCGGGGTGAACCGCGCCGCCGCCCGCAACATCCCGGGCACCTCGTCGTGGCCGAGCCGGCCGAGGGTGTCCGCGGCCAACCCGACCACCCGCTGACGAACCGGTTCGGGCAGTACCGGTTCGGGCACCGCGGGTTCGGGCACCGCGGGTTCGGGCGCCGGCTCGTCCTGCTCGGTCACAACACCCCCCGGGCATGTAGCTCGGCGATCTGCTCGGCCGAACGACCCAGCCCGGCCAGTACCTCGTCGGTGTCGGCGCCGAGCCGGGAGGGGAGTTCGCCAGGCCGGGCCGGGGTGTCCGACAGGATCGGGGTCACCGCCAACACCGGGAACGGCGTTCCTTCGGGCAACGCGGTGTGGGTCACCGTGCCACGCTCGGCTGCCACCTCGTCGTCGAGTGCCTCGGCGAGGTCGCGCACCGGCGCCACACAGGCGTCGACGTCCGCGAACAGCTCGGCCCACTCGTCCCTGGTCCGGGTGACGAACACCGCGGCGAGTCGTCCGGCCAACTCGTCCTGACGGGCCGGGTCCAGATGCCAGCCGGACAGTTCGGGCACGCCCAGGGTGGTGACCAGGGCGGTGAAGAAGCGCGGCTCCAACGCGCCCACCGCGACATACCGACCGTCAGCACAGCCGTACACCCGATAGCAGGCCAGTCCCCCGGCGAGCATGTCGGTACCGGGCCCGGGCACCTGGCCGGTCATGCCGTAGGCCGCGGCCTGGAGCACCAGCCAGGCACGCGCGCCGTCGGTCATCGACACGTCACAGAACTGTCCCGCACCGGTGTGGTCGCGGACCCGGAGCGCGGCCAGCACCGCCACCACCGCCGGCCAGGCGCCCCCGCCCAGGTCGGCGACCTGGACCGGGGGTTGCCACGGCCGGTCCGGTGGTCCCGACCCGGCCAGCACGCCGGCGTAGGCCAGGTAGTCGATGTCGTGGCCGGCCTGGTGTGCCCGTGACCCGGTCGAGCCGTATCCGGTCACCGCCACGTAGACCAGGGCCGGGTTGACCGTGCGCAGTGCCTGGTAACCAACGCCGAGGCGGTCCATCACCCCGGGCCGGAACGACTCGATCAGGACGTCGGCGGTGGCCACCAGGTCCCGCAGGATCGCGGTGCCATCCGGAGTGGACAGATCCAGGGTGATCGAGCGTTTGCCGCGGTTGAGGGCGAGGTGATAGGCCGACCGCCCGTCGGATGCGAACGGAGGGAACGAACGGATGTAGTCGCCCTGTCCTGGCTGTTCCACCTTGATGACCTCTGCCCCGAGGTCGGCCAGCACCGCGGTGGCGAACCCGCCCGGCAGTAGTCGGGTCAGGTCCAACACCCGCACGCCCTCACACGGCCGACCGGTCACCGGACGTCGGTCCCGCCAGCGCGACGGTGTTCGCCATCCGACGCCTGAGGTCGGCTGGCCGGGTCGACCGGATCGGGCACGCGGGCTCCTTCGAACTGGTTCGAACCGGGACTGTGGACCGCACCACGGGACACACACCACGGGACCTGCTGTGGGACGCACCGCGGGCGGAACGGCTCCGAGGGTAGTGCCGGGCGACAGCCGATGCGCGACAGCACCGGCACCGGCGACCGTGCGGAACCGCGTCGTCACCCGAACGTGAACTGTCAGTGCCAACACCTAGGGTGTCCGGGTGCCATCCTCCTCCGCGACACGGTACGTGCAGGCCGCGTTCGACGAACTGGGTGAACCACTGCGCGCGGTCACCTTCGTGGTGGTGGACCTGGAGACCACCGGAGGCGCGGCCGGCACGGACGCGATCACCGAGATCGGAGCGGTCCGGGTCCGCGGTGGTGAACACCTCGGCGAGTTCCAGACCCTGGTCAACCCGGGCAGCCCGATCCCGCCGTTCGTCACCGTACTGACCGGTATCAGCGACGCCATGGTGCTGCCCGCGCCGACGATCGACTCGGTGCTACCGGCGTTCCTGGAGTTCGCCCACGGTGCCGTGCTGGTCGCCCACAACGCCCCGTTCGACGTGGGGTTCCTGCGTGCCGCGTGCGCCCACACCGGCCGGCCGTGGCCGGGTTTCCGGGTGGTGGACACGGCCGCACTGGCCCGCCGGGTGCTCACCCGCGACGAGGTCCCGAACCGCAGACTGGCCACCCTGGCCCGGTTCTTCCGCGCGCGGACCGCACCCACCCACCGCGCGTTGGACGATGCCCGGGCCACCGTGGACGTGCTGCACGGACTGTTCGAGCGGCTCGGACCGATGGGGGTCGCGTCCCTGGACGAGCTGACCGCGTTCAGCCACCAGGTCAGTGCTGCCCAGCGGCGCAAACGACACCTGGCCGCGTCGCTGCCCAACGCCCCGGGTGTGTACGTGTTCCGGGACGAACGCGGGGAGCCCCTCTACATCGGTACCAGTCACGACATCCGAACCCGGGTGCGGTCCTACTTCGTCTCCGGCGAGACCCGGACCCGGATCCGCGAGATGCTCGGAGTGGCCGATCGGGTGGAGGCGATCGTGTGCGCGCACACCCTGGAGGCCCAGGTGCGGGAACTGCGGATGATCGCCGAACACAAACCTCGGTACAACCGTAGGTCACGCTTCCCGGAACGGGCCCTGTGGATCAGGCTGACGGTGGAGCCCTATCCCCGGCTGTCCGTGGTCCGCACGGTGCGGGAGGGCACCTGCCACCTGGGACCGTTCTCCTCCCGGCGGACCGCGACCGAGGTGGTCGCGGCCATCCACGAGGCACTGCCGTTGCGGCAGTGCACCGACCGACTGCCGGCCGTGCCGCACGGTTCGGCCTGTGCGCTGGCGGCCATGGGCCGGTGTGGTGCGCCCTGTGCGGGCGGCCAGAGCAGGCAGGAGTACGCCCGGCTGGTCACCGCGCTGCGCGACGCGCTGGCCGGAGACGTACGCCCACTGCTCGCCCCACTACGGCAACGGATCGAGCGGCTGGCGTCCGCCGGCCGGTACGAGGACGCCGCGACGGTCCGGGACCGGGCCGCCGCGCTGTTGCGGGCCTGTATCCGGCTACAGCGGCTGACCGGTCTGACCTCGGTGCGCCACCTGGTCGCCGCCCACCCGGACGGTTCGGGCGGCTGGGAACTGGCTGTGGTCTCACACGGACGCCTGGTCGGTGCGGGGGTGGCGCCGTGCGGCGCGGCACCCAGGCCGTACGTGGACGCGCTGGTGGCGACCGCGGAAACGGTTCGGCCAGGGCCGGGACCGTTGCCGGCGGCCACCGCCGAGGAGACCGAGTGCGTGCTGCGCTGGTTGGAGGCGCCAGGCAGTCGACTGGTCCAACTGGACGGGGAGTGGACCTGCCCGGTACACGGGGCGGGCACACTTCACCGCTGGCTGGCGTCGGCCGAGGCCGCACCGTCGGCGGCCGACCCGTTCGGTGAACGTCGCCGGGGTGCCCGACGGGGCCTGGAGTCGCGCCCGGTCCGGGCGGGCACCTGAGCCTCGCCGTACGGCGACGTCGGTCAACCCAGGGAGTCGCGTCCGGCCGGGTGCTCCCATCCGGTCAGATCGGGCCCCCTGGGCACGACCAGAGTCGGGTTGATCAACTGGTGGGTGCCGTAGTAGTGCCGCTTGATGTGGTCGAAGTTCACGGTCTCCGCGAAGCCGGGATGCTGAAAGAGATCCCGGGCGTAGGCCCACAGCACCGGCATCTCGGTCAACTTGCTGCGGTTGCACTTGAAGTGGCCGTGGTACACCGCGTCGAACCGGACCAGTGTGGTGAACAACCGGACGTCGGCCTCGGTGAGTCGGTCCCCCATCAGGTACCGCTGCCCGGACAGCCGCTCGGACAGCCAGTCCAGGCGGGCGAAAAGCCGGTCGTAGGCCTGCTCGTAGGCCTCCTGGGTGGTGGCGAACCCGGCCCGGTACACCCCGTTGTTCACGTCCGTGTAGACCACGGCGTTGACCGCGTCGATGTCGACCCGCAGGTCCTCCGGATACAGGTCGGGAGCCCCGGGAGCGTGCAACTCGCGCCACTGCGTCTCGAAGTCGATGGTCAACGACGGGTAGTCGTTGCTGACCACCCGACCGGTGGTCCGATCCCACAGGGCGGGCACGGTGTAGCGGCCCTGGAACGACGGATCGGTGGTCAGGTACAGCTCGGACAGGAAACTGGCACCGGTCACCGGGTCACGTCCGTCCGGATCGAGGCTGAACCGCCAACCCCGCTCGTCCCGGATCGGATCCACCACCGCCATCGACAGGTGCCGGTCCAGTCCCAACAGCCGCCGGACGATGATCGACCGGTGGGCCCATGGGCAGGCCAGCGAGACGATCAGGTGATACCTGCCCGACTCCACCGGATACCCGCTGGAACCGTCGGCGGTCACCCGGTCGGTGAACGCGTTGGCCTGCCGTACCCACTCACCGTGCGACCCGGTCTCGGCCGCGAACTGCGCCTTGGTCATGCCTCCAGCTTGCTCCTGTGCCGGCGCCTTGACATCCTCCCCTGCCTGAAGGCGGGGGATTCCACCCCGTTGCCTTAGGGGGCGAGGGGTTGGGGTTCGCGGTTCACAGGTCCTGGCAGTCCGGGGCCTCCCCGCGCGGTCACCGCATGCCCTGCGGCGATGTTGATGGCCGCGTTCACGTCGGCGTTGCTGGCGTGTCCGCAGGACCGGCACCGGAACGCCGCTTGGCTCTCGCGGTTGTTCGGGTCCACGGTCCCGCACGCCGAGCAGCGCTGGGACGTGTACGCGGGGTTGATCTTCTCGATTCGGCCGGGTGCCTTGTGTTCCAGCCGGGCCACGAGCCGGCCCCACCCGTTGGTGAGGATGCCCCGGTTCAGGCCGGCCTTCTGCCGGACATTCGTCCCGGGCGTCTCGACGGTGCCACGAGCCGAGCGGGTCATGCCAGGAACGTTGAGGTCTTCGACGCGGATCACGTCGAACCGGCGGGCCAGGTCGGTGGTGGTCTTCTCCACCCAATCCTTGCGGGTGTCGGCGTCGCGGGCTTTGAGTCGGGCGATCGCCACCTTGGTCTGGGTACGGCGGTTCGATCCGCGCTTGGCGCGGGCCAGGCGACGCTGCAACCGGCGCAGCCGTGCCTGCCGGCCCGCCGACAGCCCGGGGCAGGACAGCAGTTCCCCGGTGGACAACGCGGCGGACACGGCCACACCCCGGTCCACCCCGACGACTTCACCGGTGCCCGGGGCCGGGATGGGCTGGGGGATCGCGGCGAACGCCACATGCCACCGACCAGCCCGGTCCCGGGTGATCCGGTAGGACTTCGCCTCGGGGACGGCACGCGACCAGCCGAACCGCACCCACCCCACCTTCGGCACGAACACCTCGCCCACATGTCGGGACAGGCGGCGGGTGCGGCAGGTATCGGTGATCCGGAAGCCTTCGTGCCTGCCTGCCTTGCGCCACGTGGGCCGCCGGTGGGTACCGGCGAAGAAGTTCGCCATCGCCTGGGTGAAGTCCCGCAACGCCTGCTGCGCGACGTTGACCGACCCGGCGCGCAGCCAGTCGAACTCGGCGCGGGCCTCGGTCAACTGCCGGCACTGGGCGGCGAACCCCGGGGCGGGGCCACGACGCGGCGTCCACCACGACTGTTGTTCAACGGCGAGATTCCACACGAACCGGGCATGCCCACAGTGCACCAGCAGGGATTGCTCCTGTGGCGCAGTGGGGTAGAGCCGGTACCGAGACATGACACCATTCTATCACTACTATGGTGTCATGCCTCGGTACACAGTCCGCTTCCCCGCCGACCTGTACGACCAGATCACCGAAGCGGCCACACAGGACACCCGATCCATCCACGGCGAAATCCTCTGGCTCATCAAGGCCGGGCTCAACGCACGATCAACGTCGCGTTCGGAGCCGGATACACCCCTGGCCTGAAAGCCGGAGCACCCTCCGGCCATTTCGGTGGCGAGTATGCCGGCACACCGGCGTACGGCGAGCCACGCCGGTGGCATCCGTGGGCGAGTGATCCCACGGTGTTCTCCGACCATGCGGTGGACCAAGGGGTTCGTCGGGCGTGGGAGGAGAGGAACCCCCCACGGGAGGGCAACACAGCACCACGCCGGGGTGACCCTGGAGCCGGCGCTCCGCCCCGGCGAGGACCTGGAACCAACCGTCTAGCATCAGGGCGACGAACCCACGACCTGTCGAGGAGCCCGTGTGATCACCGCCATTGTCATGGTCACGGTCGCCACCGACCAGATCCCCGAGGTGGCCGAGACCCTCGCGGGCACCGACGGGGTCAGCGAGGTGTACTCGGTGGCCGGCAACGTGGACCTGATCGCGGTGGTGCGGGTCCGCGCGTTCGAGGACGTCGCCGAGGTGGTCGCCGGGCGGATCAACAAGGTCCCCGGGGTGCGGGACACCGAGACCCACATCGCGTTCCGTGCCTACTCCCGACACGACCTGGAAGCCGCCTTCGCCATCGGGTACTAGCTGGCGACTCCATCCCCTCGCCGGGGCGAAGCCCCGGCTCCGGAGTCACGCGGCAAACTGGCACGGCGCCGCGTTGCCCTTGCTCCACGCTGGTGACTTCACGTGAAAACTGACAGCAGTAATCGGTTACATCGGCGATCAGGGTGATGATTTCACGTGAAAACTGACGCCGGAAGGCTCCTGGTTGGGCGAAGGCCGACCGTGGCGCCTCTGGATCGCGTCAGGTGGTCAGGTGGTCAGGTGGTCAGGTGGTCAGGTGGTCAGCGGAGCTTCTGGGAAAGTTCCGTCCAGCGCTCCAACACCCGGCCGGCAGCACCGCTGTCCACCGCCTCGGCCACGTCGACCAGTCCGGCCGCCAACGCGTCGGTCAGTGGGGCCTCCAGGCCACGGTAGGCGGCCAGCGCGGCGGCCGCGTTGAGCAGCACCGCGTCGCGCACCGGTCCGCGCTCGCCGGCCAGCAACGCACGCGCCACGCCAGCGTTGAACCGCGCGTCGGCGCCGCGTAGCGCCTCGGGAGACGCCGGACCCAGGCCCAGACTCACCGGATCCACCGAGGTCTCGGTCACCGTCCCGGCCCGGGCCACCCACACCCGGGACGTGGTTGTCGTGGTCAGTTCGTCCAGCCCGTCGTCGCCGCGGAACACCAGGGATGTGGTGCCCCGCTCGGCGAGCACCCGGGCCATCACCGGCGCCATCCGAGGGTCCGCGCAACCCACCGCCTGCGCCTCCGGCGTGGCCGGGTTGGTCAACGGGCCGAGGAAGTTGAACGCGGTCGGCACCCCCAGTTCCCGACGGGGGGCGGAGGCGTGCCGGAACCCCGGGTGGAAGACCGGGGCGAAGCAGAAGCCGATACCAGCCTCCTCCACGCAGTGCGCCACCCCGGCTGCCGGCAGGTCGATGGCAACACCGAGGGCCTCCAACAGGTCGGCCGCACCGCAGGCCGAGGAGGCGGCCCGGTTACCGTGCTTGACCACCGGGGCGCCCGCACCCGCCACGACGATGGCGGCCATGGTGGAGATGTTGACGGTGTGCGCCCGGTCCCCACCGGTACCAACCACGTCCACCGCCCGCCGGGTGAGCCGCAGTCGCGTGGCGTTGGCGAGCATGGAACGCACCAGCCCGGCCATCTCCGGCGCGGTCTCCCCCTTGGCCCGCAGCAGCACCGCGAAGGCGGCGAGCTGGGCCGGGGTGGCCTCGCCGGCCATGATCTCGGCCATCGCCCAGGCGGTGTCCTCGACGGCCAGGTCACGACGCTCCAACAGCGCGGCCAGCAGCCCGGACCAGGCTCGGGGTGCCTGTTCACTCACCTCGCGTCCACCTCCGGACGCCGGACTCACCGGGCCGCCGAACGCACCGGGCCACTGCCACGCGACCGGGCGCGCAGCAGGTCGGCCACGGTTCGGGCGGTTGTCACCGGGTCCAGCGGCCGAGTGACGGTGGCGTCTGCCTGTGACCAGGTGGCCAGCCACCTGTCATCCCGCCGGCCCAGCAGTACACAGATGGGCGGGCACTGGGCGATCTCGTTCTTCAACTGGCGGCTGATGCCCATCCCGCCGGTGGGCTGGGCCTCACCGTCGAGGATGGCCAGGTCGACACCACCGGCGTCGATCTGGGCCACCACCTCGTCACCGGTCGCACACTCCACGTAGGAGATCCGGCCCAGGTCCGGGGCCGGTCGGCGTCCCACGGCGACGCGGACGGCCTCGCGCACCGCCGGGTTGTGGCTGAAGACGAGGACGGTGTGGGTGCCGCGGTCAGTCGGGCTGGTCATGCGAGGGGCTCCCCAGATCGTGGTACTGGACGCACCATCGAATCGTAGCCACCGCGCGGGCCCGGCACGGCCGCGGGACACCTGCCCGGGTGCCCGGGCGAACCGGGTGACGGTCAGCGACGCGCCGCCGGCGCCCGACGGGGTGGCGGGGGGGTCGGCTCGCGGCGCTGCACCAGCGAGGAGTGCACGAAACAGTTCGGCCCGGGGTTGTACGACGACAACCTCTCACCACACACCGTGCAGTACCGGATGTCGGTCGAGAATCTTCGCACCGGCCTGCGAGCGCCCGACCCAGGACGTGTACCTGCGACCACCGGAGCCCTCCCTGACGGAACGGCCCGCTCCCCCAGCACGGACGCGAACGGACCAAACTACCGTAGGCTGGTTGGACCAAAGGGTCAATGGTCTCTTTGTCGGGCATCGAGCGCGGCCGGTGTCACCGGTCGGTGGCGGTCCCGCTACCGGGCCGGGTGACGGCCGGCTCGGCCTCGGCAGCAGCACCCGTGGGGGTCGGAACCGCCACCCCCGCCTCCATCGCCTCGAGTCGGTCCAACCGACGGTCCTCCCGGGCCGCCTCCCGTTCGGAGGCCGCCACCCACTGCACGAACACGGTGGCCAACATGAGCAGACCGATGATGTCGCCCGAGGCCCACAACAGCCCCCCGGCGACCCGTTGGTCAGAGAACGGGTCGGACCAGGTCAGGGCGAGACCCGGGTAGTAGTCACCGCCGACCAGCTCATGCGCACCCATGATGGTCACGCCGAGGATGGCGTGGAAGGGCAGCGTGACGAACATCAGCAACAGGCGCAGCGGGTGTCCGACCCGACCCGGGACCGGATCGAGCCCCACCAGTGGCCAGAAGAACAAACAACCAACCAGGACAAAGTGGATGTGCAGTAGTTCGTGCAGCCAGTCGTGCCGCAACGAGGCCGCGTAGAGCCCGGAGAAGTACAGCAGGAAGGGCGTGCTCACGAACCACGCGCCACCCACCGGGGGAAAGGCCAACACCCGGGCCACCCGACTGTGCACCACGGCCAGGAGCACCCGCCGGCTCGGCGGCCGCAGGGTACGCAGGGCCAGGGTGATCGGCGCCCCCAGGGCCAGGAAGACCGGCGCCACCATGGACAGGATCATGTGCTGCACCATGTGGACGCTCAGCAGGGTGTTGTCGTAGGCGCCCAACCCGGTCATGGTGGCGAACGCGATCGTGCCCAACCCGCCGGCCAGCCACGACGCGGTCCGCCACGGGTTCCACCGGTCACCCCGCGTGGTCAGGGTGCGCACGCCCCACAGATACAGGCCGGCCGCGGCCACCAGCGCGGTGACCAGGAACGGGTCCAACTCGGTCTCGGTGAACAGTCTGACCGGGGTGAACCTCGGCAACGACCCAGGATCGACACCGATCGCCAGCGGGTGAACGAACACAGAACCAGAGTAGATGTCGCGCCCGGGCCCTCGTCAGGGCCGCGCCCCACGTCGGGTCACGTCGGGTCACGCCGCCCAGGGCGTGGTGCCGGGTCCCTCCCGTGGGGCCGCACCACTCCCCCACCACACCCCCGCACACGTCGCTGTGATCGGACCCCCGGCCGCCCACACCCGACAGGGAACCAACAGTGGCTGGAAGGTGGTCCCTGACCGCGGTTCGACGCGCTCACCGGGGCCCGACCGGGGGTGGTCAGGGAATCCACCATCCGGGCACGCCGGGGACCGACCCCGACGTCTGGCACACCGACACGGGGGCCATAATGACGCGCGTGACCTCCACCGTAGCCCCATTCGAAGCCGGCAGGGTTCACTCGCTGACGCGCCCCAACATGGTGAGCGTAGGCACCATCGTGTGGCTCTCCTCGGAGTTGATGTTCTTCGCGGCGCTGTTCGCGATGTACTTCACGGTGAAGGCCGCACACGGTGAACCCTGGCCCCCGCCCCCGACCCACCTCGACGTCGCCTACGCCCTGCCCGTCACGATCATCCTGGTGCTGTCCTCGGTGACCTGCCAGATGGGCGTGTTCGCGGCCGAGCGCGGAGACGTCTACAACCTGAGGCGTTGGTTCGCCCTCACCTTCCTGCTTGGTCTGGCCTTCGTTCTGGGTCAGGCGAACGAGTACCGGATGCTGGTGGGCGAGGGCACCTCGATCTCCTCGTCCGGATACGGCTCTGTCTTCTATCTGGCCACCGGTTTCCACGGTTTGCACGTGACCGGTGGTCTGTTCGCGTTCATATTCATGCTGGTTCGCTCCACGATGGGGCGGTTCACCCCGGCTCAGGCCACCACCGCGATCGTCGTGTCGTACTACTGGCATTTTGTGGATGTCGTCTGGATCGGGCTGTTCGCCACGATCTACCTGATCCAGTAGTCCGGCGCCATGACAAGAATCTCGATCAAGTGCCCGTCTACAGGTGTGAGGGCCACCCGCCCGACGCTGCAGGGCCACCGTCCACTACCTCAAGGTGCCCACTGATGAGTCAGCCCACACACCCTCGGCCGAGGCGGCTCGCCCGGCTGCGGCGCCGAGCCTCCGGAGCGCTGGCGCTCGGCGTCGCACTCGGCGCGGTCGGCGCCGGGTACGCGG
>DATCWR010000360.1:0-7773 GCA_036566245.1 Mycobacteriales bacterium
GTGGGGCGTGTCCACCGCCCGTGGCCGGGGGACACGCCCGCACCAACTCACCCGTCGGCGTCCGGTGGCAACCCGTCGATGGTCACCAAACCCGGTGGTGGAGCCGGCGCGGACCGAGGATGATCGCACGCTGTTCCCCGACTCACGGAGGCAGCGGTGGCCGCGCCCAGGGCAGACATGTTCCTCAACCCCGACAGCGACCCACGGGTCGATCCGCCACCCTGCGCGGACGAACGGACCACCCTGGTCGGGTTCCTGCGTTGGCACCGCGACACGTTGGAACTGAAGTGTGCCGGTCTGGATGCCACCGACCTGGCCCGCCGAGCGGTGGATCCCTCCACGATGTCGCTGCTGGGGTTGGTGCGCCACATGGCCGAGGTGGAGCGCAACTGGTTCCGGCGGGTGATGGCCGGGCAGGACGCGCCGCCGCACTACTACTCGGCCACCGATCCCGACGGGGAGTTCGACGGCGCGGTGCCCGATCCCGAGGTGGTCGCCGACGCGTGGCGCACCTGGCGGGACGAGGTCGCCTTCGCCGAACGGTTCGTCACCGAGGCACCCGATCTGGACCTCACCGGGACAGACCGCTGGCACGGAGCCGTGTCGCTGCGCTGGGTGCTGGTGCACATGGTGGAGGAGTACGCCCGACACAACGGCCACGCCGACCTGCTGCGCGAACGCATCGACGGCGCCCTGGGCCAGTAGGGGCTCCCACAGAAGGCACCACAGCGCCGCTCATCCGTGCGACCGGACTCTGGAGCCAGGGCTCCACCCGGGCGAGGGCCTGGAATCAGCCGCCTACGGGGTGTCGAAGTCGGGGATGGTGATCGAGCCGTCCGCGGCGAGCGGAAATCCCGGGTTGTACGCGATCTCCCAGGCGTGCCCGTCCGGGTCAACGAAGACCCCGGCGTATCCGCCATAGAAGGTCGCGGCAGGCGGGCGGGTGACCGTGGCGCCAGCCCGCTCCGCGACGGCAACCAGGTCGTCGACCTCGGCCGCGGACCGCACGTTGTGCGCCAGGGTGATCCCACCGAAACCCGCGACCCCGCCCTCCTCAAGGCCGCAGTCCCGGGCGAGCTTGTCACGACCCCACAGCACCAGCCCGATCCCACCGGCCTGGAAGAAGACCGTCTCCTCCACCTCCTGGCCCCGCCAACCCAGCGACTCGTAGAACGCCTTCGCCCGTCCCAGATCGGTGACACCCAGGGTGACCAGACTGATCCGCTGCTCCACCGGCCCACCGTACCTGGCCGGTCTGGCACACGGCCTTCCCGTCGGTCGGTGTTACGGTGCCGCGGTGTCAGCAAGCCCGGTGGCGTACCAGGAACATCCCGGGCTGGCGTGGCTGCGCGGTTCCGAACGTGGTCGGGCTTTCCTTGCCGCCCTGCCGGGTCTGGTCGCCGGGTGCGTCGAACGGTGGTCGCTGACCCTCGGCGAGCCCTTCCCCTACGCCCATGCGTCGCTGGCCCTGCCGGCCACGCTGCTCGACGGCACCGACGCCGTCCTCAAGGTGGCCTTCCCCGACCGGGAGAGCGAGTTCGAGGCCGCCGCCCTGCGCTGCTATGACGGCAACGGCGCGGTGCGATTGCTGGACCACGACGCGGACCGGTGGGCCCTTCTGCTGGAGCGCTGCCGTCCGGGCACCTCGCTGGCCGAACTGGACAACGATGCGGCGATCGCGGTGATGGTTGACCTGTTGCCGCGACTGCTGGTTCCCGCCGGTGCTCCGTTCGGTTCGCTGGCCGACGAGGCGGTGTCGTGGGCCGCCGAACTCGCCCGACAGTACGAGCGGACCGGGCAGCCCTTCGAACGGTCCCTGTTCGACCTGGCCATGGATCTGCTCGACACGCTGCCGGGCTCGCAGAGCGCCGACCAGGTGCTGTTGCACCAGGACCTGCACGCCGACAACGTGGTGCGTGCCACCCGCGAGCCGTGGCTGGTCATCGACCCGAAGCCGTTGGTCGGCGAGCCGGAGTTCGCGGTCGCACCGCTGGTGCGCGGCCCCGAGCTGGGCCACAGTCGGGCGCTGGTGCGCCGTCGCCTCGACGCGTTGACCGCCGAACTGGGCCTCGACCGTGAACGCGCCCGCGGCTGGGCGATCGCGCAGACCCTCTCGTGGGGATTCGAGCGCGACCGGGTGCTGCCGAACCACGTGGAGGTGGCCCGCTGGCTGGCCGAGGACCGGTGACACGCTCGACGGACAGCCGGCGCGACCGGCAGCTCACATGGAGATCCCACCGTCGACAGGGAGCACGACACCGGTGAGGTAGCCGGCCTCCTCCGATGCCAGGAAGCCGACGGCGGGGCAGATCTCTGCGGGATCAGCGAAGCGGCCCATCGGGATGCCGGTGGCCAGTTCGGCCAGCTTGTCCGGAGGGATCGAGGCCACCATGCGGGTCTGTGCGTTCGGCGAGATCGCGTTGACCGTCACGCCGAACCGGGCCAGTTCCTTCGCGGCGGTCTTGGTGAACCCGATGATGCCCGCCTTGGCCATGGCGTAGTTGGCCTGGCCGGTGTTTCCCCGAAGGCCCGTGTAGGACGTGACGTTGATGACCCGGCCGTAGCTCTGGGCACGGAAGTGTGGCACGCAGGCACGGGTGAAACGGAACGTTCCGCCGGCGTGCACGGCCAGCACCTGGTCCCAGTCCTCGTCGGTCAGCTTCCACAGGACCCGGTCCCGTAGGATGCCCGCGTTGTTGACCAGCACGTCGACGCGGCCGGTCCGGGCCACCGCCGAGGCCACCACCCGCTCGACGTCTGTGGTCGAGGCCACGTCGGCCTGCTCGGCGTGGCCGCCCACCGCCGCAGCGGCAGCGGCCACCTCGTCACCGTCGTTGTCCACCAGAACGGTGTCCGCTCCCGCGGCCGCGAAGAACCGCGCGAGCTCCAGACCGATGCCGCGTGCCGCACCGGTCACCACCACTGTCCGCCCGGTGAAGTCGTAGTTGAGATTTCCCACGATGGTCGCTCCCCTCGCCCGAACGTCCGGGCCGGTTGACGAACGGCCCTGGAGGCGGATACTAACGGTCGTTAGTTAGTTTGCCCAGGGACGAGATCACTTCTCATGACCAGGGAGATCACGTGGAGTTCGGGTACAGCCAGAAGGTCGAGGACCTACGGCGCCAGGCGCGAGAGTTCCTGGCGGACCGGATCATCCCGGCCGAGCCGGTCTACCAGGCACAGAAGACCGAGATCGGCCCGTGGGACACGCCGCCGGTGATGGAGGAACTCAAGGCCGAGGCACGCTCACGTGGCCTGTGGAACCTCTTCCTGCCCGGCAAGGGTGGGGCAGGTCTGACCAACCTGGAGTACGCCCCGATCGCGGAGATCTCCGGACGCAGCCCGTGGATCATGCCCGAGGCCATGAACTGCTCGGCACCGGACACCGGCAACATGGAGGTGCTGGCCCACTTCGCCACCCCCGCGGTGCGGGAACGGTGGCTCACGCCGCTACTGGCCGGCGAGATCCGCTCGGTGTACTCCATGACCGAACCGGCCGTCGCCAGCTCCGACGCCACCAACATCGACACCCGCATCGTCGAGGACGGTGACGGGTTCCGGGTCAACGGCCGCAAGTGGTGGTCCAGCGGCGCGATGAGCCCCCGGTGCCAGGTCGCGATCGTGATGGGACGCTCCAACCCCGACGGTGTCCGCCACCGCACGCACACCATGCTGGTGGTGCCACTGGACACCGAGGGAGTCCACATCAGGCGGTCGACCAGCGTGTTCGGCTACACCGACGGCGGCCACGGCGGCCACGCCGAGATCGAGTACGACAACGTGTGGGTTCCCCGGGAGAACCTCCTCGGCGAACTGCACGGCGGCTTCGCCATCTCCCAGGCGCGCCTGGGTCCCGGGCGGATCCACCACGCCATGCGCCTGGTCGGGATGGCCGAGCGGGCCTTCGACCTGATGTGCGAGCGTGCGCACACCCGGTTCCCGTTCGGCCGGGCGATCGCCGAGCAGGGCGTGTTCCAGGACTGGGTGGCCGAGGCCAGGATCCGCATCGAACAGGTGCGTCTGCTGGTGCTCAAGACCGCGTGGCTGATGGACACCGTCGGCAACCGCGGTGCCGCCGTGGAGATCTCGGCCATCAAGGTGGCCGCGCCCACCATGGCCGCCTGGGTTATCGACCACGCCATCGAGACCTTCGGTGGGGCCGGGGTCAGCCAGGACACCCCGCTGGCGCGGTTGTACGCCCAGGCCCGGATGCTCCGCATCGCCGACGGGCCCGACGAGGTACACAAGATGGCGCTGGCGCGCCGGGAGTTGCGTCGCTACGCACCGGCAGTCGACTAGGTTCACCGCGGTGGGCGCGACGACGGGGAGCGCGACGGCGGACGAGATCCGCCGTACCGCGCTGGAACTGTTCTCCACGGCCGGCTACAGCACGACCACGATGCGGGAGATCTCCGCGGCGGTCGGGATCAGGGCGGCAAGCCTCTACAACCACTTCGCCGCCAAGGAGGAGATCCTCTGGGATCTCACCCGCACCGCCCTGGACGAACTCGACCAGCGTCGCCAGGAGGGCCAGAACGCCCTCCCGGACGGGGCCGGACCGGTGGACCGGCTGCGCGCCTTCGTCGACTCCCACACCCGGTTCCATGCGACCCACCAACGCGAGGCCGCGCTCATCAACCGCCAGTTGCGCGGGCTCTCGCCGGCGCACTACCGCAGGGCCGTGGCGATGCGCGACGCCTACGCGGCCCACCTACGCACGGTGATCTCCGACGGGGTCGCCGCGGGCGTCATGGCGGTCCCTGACGTCAAGGTCACCTCCTTCGCGCTGCTGGAGATGGGCATGGGGCTGGCCACCTGGTACCGCCCGAACGGGCCGATCGGGGTCGCCGACCTGTCCCGGATGCACCAGGAGTTGGCCGTGAAGCTCACCGCGCCGGTCCGGGGGTAGGCGGCCGGCGTTCGGTCTCTGCCTGCTTCGGGGACCAGCACAGGCCGGCGATACATCCGACCAATGTTGCCGGAGCTGGCATATGGTCTGCCGTCACGGCCCGGGTACGGGAGCCGGAAAGTGTGCTGGTTCCGCTACGTCGGCCCTGGATGCGGACGATACTGGGGGCCAAGAGTCGTTGACGAGCAGAGCTCAACTACACGATTCATCGTATCTCTGGCGAGTGATGGCACCTGTGCGGTGTCACGACGAGGAACGAGGAGACACCGGTGGCGGAGATCGACTTCCTCGCCGTCCACGGCCTGGCGGTCCGCAAGGCGGCCGGCCAGACCGCGGTGGCGGATCTGCTCGGGGCGCCCGAGGAACAGGTGGCCACCGCGCTGGCGGCCGCTGTCGAGGACGGCCGGGTCGTCGGCGCCCGCGGAACCTTCATGGTCACCCCGGCCGGTCAGCAGTGGCTGGCCTCGCGGTACCCGGTGGTCTACGCGCAGGCCCGGCAGGACGGCGCGCTCGGCGCCGCCTACGAGCGGTTCGAACGGGTCAACCGCGAGCTCCTGGCGCTGTTCACCGACTGGCAGACCATCTCCACCGGCGGCACCAGGGTGCCCAACGACCACCACGACGCCGACCACGACGGCAAGATCATCGACCGTCTGGGGGCACTACACGAGCGGGCCGACCGCGTCATCACCCGGTGCGCCCGGTCAGAACCCCGACTGACCCGGTACCTCGAGCGGCTGGAGTCGGCCTACGACAAGGTGCTCGCCGGAGACCACGACCATGTCAGCGGCGTGCGCATCGACAGCTACCACACCGTCTGGTTCGAGCTGCACGAGGACCTGCTGCGCATCCTCGGCCGCACCCGCCAGGAGTAGGCCGTCGCGGGGCGGTTCGGCGGTCCGCGATCCGTCGGACAGGAGCGGTACCGAACCGCCCGCCCGGCACCACCTGAGCACTCCTACCTCACACCCTGTCGGCCCAACCTGGGAAAGGAGGGAGCGGCGTTTCCTCACCCGCCTGAACACGGGCGCATCCACGCCGCAAACCTGATGACCTCCGTGTCGACCTCTCACGTGACTGTTCTGGACGGGACGGACGTACCCGACCGCGAGCTGATCGGAGGCAAGGCCTGGAGCATCGCGCGGATGAGACAACTCGGGTTGCGCGTCCCGCCTGCGTTCGTGCTCCCGGTGGCCGAGTGCCGCCGTTACCACGGCAACAGCGGTTCACTGGACGACGAGGTGTGGGCGCAGGTGCTGGAGGGCGTACAGGTCCTCGAGGCCGCCACCGGGCGCCGGTTCGGTGACCCCGGCGCGCCGCTGCTCGTCTCGGTCCGCTCGGGCGCTGCGGTGAGCATGCCCGGAATGATGGACACCGTCTTGAACCTCGGCATCACCGCCGAGGTGGAACGCGGCCTGGCGCTGCTGACCGGCGACCCGGACCACGCTCGGGACACCCGTGCCCGGTTCTGCCACCAGTTCGGCGAGATCGTGCTGAAGGCGGACCTCGACCCCTACGTCTCGGGCCGTGTGCCGGACGAGGTGTGTGCCGAGATCCTGGCCGACACCGACGAGTCGGTACCCGACGACCCACATGCCCAACTACGCGCGGCGATCTGCGCGGTCTTCGACTCGTGGATGTCGGCCCGGGCCAGGTCCTACCGCCGCCACTGGGGCATCCCGGAGGACGGCGGTACCGCCGTGACGGTGCAGGCCATGGTTTTCGGAAACCTCGGTGACCGCTCCGGCACCGGCGTGCTGTTCACCCGCAACCCGTTGTCCGGCGAGCCCACCCCCTACGGGGAGTGGCTACCCGGTGGTCAGGGCGACGACGTGGTGAGCGGAACCCACGCCGTGCAGGATCTGGCCACGCTCGGAGCCACCATGCCCACGGTGCACGAGGAGTTGCTGCGCTGGGCCCGGGTGCTCGAACGTGAGCACAGCGAGGTGCAGGACATCGAGTTCACCGTCGAGGGTGGACGGCTTTACCTGCTCCAGACCCGTACGGCCAAGCGCTCACCCGCCGCAGCCGTGCGGATCGCCGTGGACCTCGTCGACGAGGGTGTGCTCACCCCCGCACAGGCGCTCACCCGGGTGACACCCGAGCAGCTCGCCTCGGTGTTGCTGCCCCGGTTGGACCCGCGGGCGGTCGAGGCGGCGACCATCCTGGCCACCGGTGAGCCGGCCTGCCCGGGAGTGGCCTGCGGGATCGGCGTCATGGACCCGGACGAGGCGGAGGCCCGGGCTCGGGCCGGTGAGCAGATCGTGCTGGTTCGACCCACCACCAGTCCCAACGACGTGCACGGCATGATCGCCGCGGTGGCCGTGGTCACCGACCTCGGCGGCTCCACCTCACACGCCGCGGTGGTGACCCGCGGGCTGGGCCGGACCAGCGTGGTCGGGGTCGGCACCGGGGTGACCAAAGGACTGGTCGGACGAACGGTCACCGTCGACGGTGCGTCCGGACGGGTGTACGACGGGCGACTTCCACTGGTGGCCACCCGGGTCGACGACGACCCGGCGCTGTCCAGACTGGCCACCTGGGCTGAGCAGCGGTGCCCGGTCAGCGTGGTGAGCACGGCTCCGGACGGTGTCGAGGTGTACGACCTGGACGCACACGGGTTCGGCCCTGGCCAGGGGTCCTCGGCACCGACCGTCGACGAGTTGGTCGACCGGTTGCGCGGGCGGGCCGCCGCATCCGGCGCCGTGCTGGCCACGGCGGTGGGTGTCGAGGCGATCCTCGCTGCGGAACTGCCGTGTGTGGTGGCCGCTGTCCCGCTGCCGCTGCGCCTGCGTCTGGTCCAGGCGGCGGGCAGGTAGCAACAGGCGGTGCGGCAGCGGGCCGGGACGTCCTGCCCCGGCCCG
>DATCWR010000339.1:0-5405 GCA_036566245.1 Mycobacteriales bacterium
GCCAAGCGGGCCGCGAGCCGGGCCGTGCTGGCCAACGGCGGCACCATCACCCACCACCATGCGGTCGGCCTGGACCACCGGCCCTGGCTGACCGCCGAGATCGGCGGGTTGGGCGTGGACGTGCTGCGGGCGGTGCGGGCGCGGCTGGACCCACGCGGCATCTGCAACCCGGGCAAGCTGGTACCGCCATCCGACCCGCACCAGCGGGAACCGGCCGACCCGACGCGGCCGCCGTGAACCACCCGCGGGTGGCCCCGACCGTGGTGGAGCCGGCCGGTTACCCTCGGCCGATGACCGACAGTCCAACGCCATACGTGGACAGTGAGGTGGGCCGGTTGCGTACGGTGCTGCTGCACCGGCCCGGGCCCGAACTCAAGCGCCTCACCCCACGCAACAACGACCAGTTGTTGTTCGACGGCATCCCCTGGGTGGGGCGGGCCCAGGAGGAACACGACGCCTTCGCCGGTGCGCTCACCGACCGCGGCGTCGAGGTGCTGTACCTGGTCACCCTGCTCGAACGCGCGCTGGAGGTGCCCGCCGCCCGGGTGGAGGCGATCGCCGCGGTGCTCGACGACGAACGGCTCGGCGCGACCCTGCGCGGCGTGGTCGCCTCCTACCTGGCCGACCTGCACCCGGCCGAGCTGGCCCTGGTGCTGACCGCCGGGTTGGCCCCGCACGAACTGAAGACCGGACGGGGCATCGCCTACCGGTTGATGGCCGAGCACTCGTTCGTCATCGACCCACTGCCCAACCTGCTGTTCACCCGTGACTCCAGCGTGTGGGTGCGGGACCGGGTGGCGGTGGCCAGCCCGTCCATGCCAGCCCGCCGGCGTGAGTCCTCCCTGGTGTCGGTGATCTACCAGCACCACCCCCGGTTTGCCGGCGCACAGTTCGTGTACCCACCCAGCCGGGAGTGGTTGGAGGGCGGCGACGTGCTGCTGCTCGGGCGGGGCGTGCTGGCCGTGGGAACCGGCCAACGCACCACGCCGGCCGGGGTGGAGTCGCTGGCCCGCAACGCGTTCACCGCGGGAGTGGCGCACACCGTGCTGGTGGTGCCGATCGCCCAGGAACGGGCCACCATGCACCTGGACACGGTGTGCACCATGGTCGACGTGGACGCGGTGGTGATGTATCCGCCGATGGCCGACCAACTGTCCGCCTACACGGTGACTCCCCGGGACGACGACGAACTGTCGGTCAGCGAACCCCGCCCGTTCCTGCGGGCCGCGGCCGAGGCGATGGGCATCGACCAGGTGCGGGTGATCGACACCGGGCTGGACCCGGTCACCGCCGAACGTGAGCAGTGGGACGACGGCAACAACACGCTGTGCATCGCGCCCCGGTTGGCGGTGGGGTACGAGCGCAACATCGAGACCAACGCCCGGTTGGAGGAGGCCGGCATCGAGGTGGTGCGCATCGCCGGCAGCGAACTGGGCAGCGGCCGGGGCGGACCGCGTTGCATGTCCTGTCCGGTGGTCCGTGAACCATGTGACTGATTCCAGCCCCTCGCCGGGGTGAACCCCCGGCTCCGGGATCACGCCACACGGCGGGCGTGCTGTGCCTTCTCCTGGGCAGGGAACAGGCTTTCCGTACGGCGGCGTGGTGGCCTGTTCCCTCACAGAAGACCGGACGTGGGCCGGCCAGGCGACCACCGGGCCATCTGGCCGGCCCGGGCGGTCAACGCAGCGCGAGTTGCCGACCGCGCAGCCCCTCGCGACAGCGTCGCTGTTCGTCGGTGAACGACGAGTCGTCGGCCAGCGCCTCGGTCAACCGGCCCCAGAACGCGGCCGCCGGCTCCTCCCAGTCCTCGGCCTTGGCATCGCGGGGCAGGTCCCACACCGGCACCAGCCGACCGTGTGCCCGGAACGACCCGACGTAACGGGTTCCCTCCCCCAGTCCCAGCGTCCCGGCGGCGGCCAACCTGGCCATGGCGTCGAGCAGTTGGTCCTCGTCGTGGGTCATCACCCAGCGCAGGTGCGCCTTGGCACCGGTGTCACACCAGTACGCGGCCTGCACCGACCCGAGGCGACGGGTGGGGGTCACCGCCGAGTTCGCCCGTTCCAGCGAGGCCCGCACCTCGGGACCGGGTTCCTGGGAACCGTCCAGCCAGAACCCGAAGTCGTCGTGCACGGTGATCTCCACCGGTGCCGGGTCGAGCAGGTCGGTCAGCCTTGGTCCGGGTCCGGGTGTACCGCTGACCGACAGCATGGCGCCCGGTTCGGCGGCCAGGGCCTGTTCCAGCACGTGGCCGATGTCCCGGCCCACGTCGCCGGACCGACCGTGCACCTGGAGGCCGATCAGGATCCGGCCGTCGTCGCGCACGATCGCGGCGAGCGCGAGCGGCAGCACCGTGGCCACGGTGACCTGACGGTCGGCGTGCGCGGGGTCGGCCAGTCTCAGTGGCGCGGTGGCCGACGGGACCAGTTCGCGCAGCGCTATCCAGTCCCCCTCGTCCACCCGCCCCTCGAACGGTCGGGGCACCGCGATGTCGGTGTGTCTGCCGTGGCAGTTCTTGTATCGCCGGCCCGAACCGCACGGACACGGCTGGCGGGCCGACACCCCCTCGGCCTGCGCGGCGACGAGCGCCGCCTCGGGATCGGCCACCGTGCTGGTGCCGGTACGGCGGGTACGTGTTCGACGGGTCACAGTGTGGCTCCACGGGAACGGGTTCCGAGATACCCGCGAAGCGTAGGCGAACCAGCGTGGTGAGTGGCAGTCGGCGGGTGGCGGCGGTGCGTCATCCAGCTCAGCAGCGGGGCAACTCTGCCCAAACCGTGCTGGTATCCCGGCGGTGGTCCACTCCCCAGGCGTGCGCCAGCGCATCCACGATGGCCAGCCCCCGACCTCGGGTGTCCGCCGGCCCGGCCCGGCGCAACTGCGGGGCGTCGGGGCTGCCGCCGTCGGTGACCCGCACCACCAGACAACTGTGGCTGCACGACCAGGACACCGTGATCACCCCACCGGGAAGTGGCCGGGCGTAGCGCACCGCGTTGCCGACCAGTTCACTGATCAGCAGAGCCGCGTCGTCCACCATCTCGCGGGAGGCACCACGCCGCCGTAGGTCCGCGACCAGACTGTGCCTGACCTCGCCGGCGCTGGTCGGGGTGTGCGGCACCGTCAGTGTTGCCAGAGTGCCACCTCCAGGTACGACATGAACAACAGCGCGGCGGACCGCACGACCGGGGTGCCACCGCACACGTACCCAGGTGCACCGGCCGGTAACCCTGTGCCACCGTTCGTCGGTTGGTGTGGCCACCGGCACCACCGTGCTGCCGGGTACCCCGTGCTGCCCGGATCATCGCGCAGACCAGCACCGGCATGCCCGTCACACACGCGGGAGGCCGCGTCTCACCTACGTCCCAACCGTTCGAGCACCCGCACCGGCTGGTTGGTGATGATCGCGTCCACCCCCAGCGACACCGCCAGTTCGATGTCCTCGGGTTCGTCCACCGTCCACACGTACACCTGGTGTCCGCGGGCGTGCACCCGCTCCACGTAGGACGGATGGGCGCGGATGACGTGGATTCCCGGACCGGCGACGCCGACCCCGGTGGGCAGTGAACCGTCCCGGCGGATCGGTGGCACCCGACCCATGAGCAGTACGGTCGGCAGGGCCGGGGCGAGCAGCCGGATCCGGCGGACACCGATCGGCGCGAAACTCATCACGGTCACCGGTGAACCGGCCCGGTCCGGTGGGTTGTCAAGACCGAACCGCCGCAACACCCGCACCAGTTGCTGTTCGACCAGTCCGGCGTAGCGGGTGGGGTGTTTGGTCTCGACGAGCATCCGGACCGGTCGCGGCGCGTCCAGCACGATCCCGAGCAGCTGTTCCAGGGTGAGCACCGAGGTGGCCGGTGGAGGCTCGGCCGCGTCGGCCACCGTGTCCGCCACCCGGTCACCGGTCCCGGACCTGAGCCGGTGCCAGGAGGCGAAGTCCAGTCCGTACAGGTCGGCCAGTTCGAACTCGGAGACCAGACCGTGCCCGTCGGAGGTCCGGTCGATACGGCGGTCGTGCACGCACACCAGGTGTCCGTCGCGGGTCAGCCGGACGTCACACTCGAGCGCGTCCGCACCCTCGTCGATGGCGCGCGCGTAGGCCGCGAGGGTGTGTTCGGCGACCGCCCGGGATGACCCGCGGTGGGCGACGACGAGCGGGGACCGCGCGACGGGCATGGTGTGTCGGGTCAGCGCCGCGGTACCGGACCGGGTCGCCTCGGCCGTCGGTTGCCGGGGTGCCCTGCCAGGTGCCGGCCTGACCCACCTCCTTGGAATTCCGGCCTACCGATGACATCGGCGACCCTACGATATGAGTCACCCGTTCGGCGGTACCACTCCGGCAGGGCATCGGTTCCCAGCCCAGCGCAGTAGACCACCCACCCAAGGCCTTGTCCCGACTTGGTGAAGGGGCTTGTGGCGCCGGTCACCGTGGCCCAGGCTCGCCTCAGCGGAGGCGGAGGTCCCGGCGTGGACCTGTCTCCGCACGGCGAGGGAGGAGTCTACGAATGCAGGGCCTGATGCAGGACTACCCGCTCACACTGCCTCCGGTCTTTGACCGGATCGAGCGGATGTACGCCGACAAGAAGATCGTCACCGGGACAGTCACCGGCGTGGAACGCTCCACCTATGGTGAGTGGGCCGATCGGACCCGACGGGTCGCCGGCGTACTGGACGCGCTGGGGGTCAGCGACGACGGCCGGGTGGGCACCTTCGCCTGGAACACCGGACGGCACCTGGAGTTGTACTGGGCCGCGCCGTGCAGCGGACGGGTGCTGCACACACTCAACATCCGACTGTTCCCGGAACAGCTCATCTACATCGTGAACCACGCCGCCGACGAGGTGATCTTCGTCGACCGGTCGCTGCTGGGCCAGCTCTGGCCGGTGGTGCCCTCGCTGCACACCGTCCGGCACTTCGTGGTGATGGACGACGGCGCGCCGACCGAGATCCCCGACGACCCCCGCATCCTGCACTACGAGGAACTTCTGGCCGATGCCAGGCCGGTGCGGTTCACGGTCGACGACGAGAACCGGGCCGCGGCCATGTGCTACACCAGCGGTACCACCGGCAACCCCAAGGGGGTGCTGTACTCACACCGCTCGACCTACCTGCACGCGCTGCAGTCGCTGTCCAACGCGGCCGGTATCGGGCTCAGCGAACGCGACGTGGTGCTGCCGGTGGTGCCCATGTTCCACGCGAACGCATGGGGGCTGGCCCAGGCGCCGCTGTTCGCCGGTGCCGACCTGGTGCTACCCGGACCGAACATGACCCCGGCGGCCATCGCCGGGATGCTGGAGCGGGAACGGGTGACGTTGACCGCCGGGGTGCCGACGATCTGGATCGGCATGCTGCCGCTGCTGGGCGACCACGACCTTTCCTCGCTGCGCACCATCCTGTGCGGCGGGTCG
>DATCWR010000343.1:0-7958 GCA_036566245.1 Mycobacteriales bacterium
GCCCCGGCCTGGCGTGACCTGCCCTTCGACGAGCGCGCCGCGGTGCTGCTGCGCGCCGCCGACCTGCTGGCCGGACCGTGGCGGGACACCCTCAACGCGGCAACCATGCTCGGCCAGTCCAAGTCGGCGATCCAGGCCGAGATCGACGCGGCCTGCGAACTGATCGACTTCCTGCGCTTCAACGTGTACTTCGCCCGGCGGATCCTGTCCGAGCAGCCGTTGTCCGCGCCGGGTGCCTGGAACCGGATGGACCACCGCCCGCTGGAGGGCTTCGTCCTGGCCATCACGCCGTTCAACTTCACCTCGATCGCGGCCAACCTGCCGTTGGCACCCGCGCTGATGGGTAACGTCGTGGTCTGGAAGCCCTCGCCCACCCAGCAACTCGCCGCGCACCACACCATGCGGTTGTTGGAGGCGGCCGGCATGCCCCCGGGCGTGGTCAACCTGGTCACCGGTGACGGCCATGCGGTCTCCGAGGTGGCGTTGACCCACCCCGACCTCGCCGGCATCCACTTCACCGGCTCCACCGCGACGTTCCAGCAGTTGTGGCGCACCGTGGGGGCCAACATCTCCGGTTACCGCGGCTATCCACGGATGGTCGGCGAGACCGGCGGCAAGGACTTCGTCATCGCCCATCCCTCGGCCGATCCGCAGGCCCTGGCCACCGCCCTGGTGCGTGGCGCCTTCGAGTACCAGGGCCAGAAGTGTTCGGCGGCCTCGCGTGCCTACCTGCCCCGGTCGCTGTGGGACGGCGGACTGCGGGACAGCCTCGCCCAGACGACCGAGAGTCTGCGATTCGGCGACGTGACAGACCTGGGCAACTTCGGCGGCGCGGTGATCGACCGGCGTTCCTTCCAGCGGCTCACCGGCGTGCTGGACATGGTGCGGGAGGATCCGGCCTGTCGGGTACTGGTTGGCGGTCGAGGCGACGACAGCGAGGGGTTCTTCGTCGATCCGACCGTGGTGGTGTCCGCGGACCCGAGCCACGAGATGTTCACCCGGGAGTTCTTCGGTCCGATCCTGGCGGTGTACGTCTACGACGACGGTGACTGGGCCGCGACGCTCGCCCAGGCCGCCGACGCGGCTCCCTACGCGCTGACCGGGGCGGTGTTCGCGACGGATCGGGCCGCGGTGCAGCAGGCCCAGCAGGTTCTCCGCTTCTCGGCCGGGAACTTCTACGTCAACGACAAGCCGACCGGGGCCGTGGTCGGCCAACAGCCGTTCGGCGGTGCCCGGGCCAGCGGTACCAACGACAAGGCCGGCTCGGTGCTGAACCTGCTGCGCTGGGTCTCGCCCCGCTCCATCAAGGAGACGTTCGTTCCCGCCGTGGACCACCGCTATCCGCACATGGGCTGACCGGACCGGTTCGCTGCCGTCCGCGGCTCCCCGCGGACCGTGGGGTTCCCGCGGACCGTGGGGTTCCCGGGGACACGGGGACACGGGGGCGCCGGCCTCGCCGTACCCTCCTGACCACGCCACGGGACCACGGTCCGGAGAGGTTCTGGTGAGGGTCGGAACCAACGGTCCCGGACCGGGCTCGTCGATGTTGTCTGATCCGTGCTTGTTCGGATCGAGGATCCGGATACTCTCCAACCCCGTTGGTGTGACCGTTCGGACGGCCCGGCCAGCCCGGCCACAAGCCTGGGCCGGGCAGACGCGCCGAGCGGCGCGGTCGCTGTGCACGAACAGGGAGGCGTCGTGGAGAAGTCCGCAACGGACCGAAGGTTCGGCGAGGAGGGCGCGCAGATCTCCTACGGTAGTTATCTGCGGCTTACCGAACTGTTGGCCCAGCAGGTGCCACAGTCCGGTGGCGACGGCGTGGCGGCCGCGCACGACGAGTTGTTGTTCATCACCATCCACCAGGTTTTCGAACTGTGGTTCAAGTTGTTGCTGCACGAGTTGGAAGACGCCCGTGCCGGGATGCTGGCGGGCGACTCGTACACGCCCAGGGTGCGGTTGCAGCGGGCGCACGCGATCGAGCGGGTGCTGGTGGAGCAGGTCGATGTCATCGAGACGATGACTCCGCAGGACTTCCTGGTCTTCCGGTCGTTGTTGGCTCCGGCCAGCGGATTCCAGTCCGTGCAGTTCCGGGAGATCGAGTTCGTCTCCGGGGTGAAGGACCCCCGCTATCTCAACCGGTTGCGTCACGCCCGGCCGGCCGAGCAGGAGCGGATGCGCCGTCGACTGGACGAGCCGACCCTGTGGGATGGCTACCTGGCGCTGCTGTCGGCGGCCGGCTTCCAGGTCGGCGACGTGGAGTCCCGCACAGCGGCACTGCTCCAGATCAGTCGTGACCGCGCGTCCCATGGGGCGCTGTGGGATCTGGCCGAGGCACTGGTCGACCACGACGAGATGTGGGCGCGGTGGCGGTCGCGTCACGTGCTGATGGTGGAGCGGCAGATCGGTACCAAGTCCGGCACCGGCGGATCGACCGGTGCCCCGTACCTGCGGAGTCGGGTGGACCTGCGTTTCTATCCGGAGCTGTGGGAACTGCGGAACGCGCTGTGATGGCTCGGCCGGCGGTCCGAAGGGGATTGCCGGCCGGGGATCCCCGCGGGTCGGGCAACGGGGTGCTCGTCCGACCGCAGAGCCGTCCGGGTGAGCACTTCCCGGACTCTCGGCGCACACACGGGGTAGCAGATGGGTCAGTTTCCTTACATTCTGTAGTTGGCCGTGTGCTTTTTGTGCTTCTAGTTGGAGCAGGCACTACACGAGTGGCGTAGTGCACTACCATCACTCCGCATTCACGGGGTCTGGAGGCCAAGGCCTTTGCCCAGCATTCAGGGGGTCTGTGCCGATGTCGCCCGCGAGGCACCTGTCGGAGCTCAACCGGACGGAAGGTTCGGTCCTGAGCCTCGACGGTGACCCACGCGCGGTTGTGTCCGAGGAACGGTTTGACGACCGTTCCCAGCAGCACGCCGCGCCGTGGCGGTTCCGCAACTGGCGGGTCCGTACCAAGATCATCGCGATCCTGCTCATCCCGTTGATGGCGGTCGTGGCGCTGTCCGGGCTGCGACTTTCCGGGGTCCTGTCGGACATGCAACAGGCCAGCCGCGCCGAACAGGTCGCCGGACTGGCCCTGGACGCGGCGGCGCTGGCTGACGAGTTGCAGGCCGAGCGAGACCTGTCCGGGGCCTACGTCGGCCGCAGTCGCAGCTACGGCGAGAAGGAGCTGCACACCGAACGGGGCAGGGTCGACCGGGCGGTGCGCGACTACCAGCAGGCCGAGGACGCCATGACCGGCGACTACGGCCCGGTCGTGACCGACCTGGTTGCCTCGGTCGACAAGCACATCCAACAGCTCACCCAGGTGCGGCAGGCCATCGACCGTGGCGTGGCGCCGTGGTCGGCCATGTTCGACGACTACACCAGGTTCGTCTCCGACCTGGTCAGCATCGAGGAGGCCGTCCCGCAGGGTTCCAACGACGCCAGACTCACCGACGGCGTGCGGGCGATGGCCTCGTTGTCCCGGGTGAAGGCGCTGCTGTCGGCCGAACGGGGCTCGCTGGACTACGTACTGGGCTCGAACCGGTTCGACGACCAGCAGTTCCGTGACTTCCTGAACCTGGACGCGCGTCTGCACGCGGCACAGGAGGAGTTCCAGGCATCCATCACCGCCGCACAGCGCGCCCAGTACGAGAGCAAGGTCACCGGTGTGGTCACCAGCCCGGTGGACAGCCTCACCAAACAGGCCATGACGTCCCCGTCCGGTGCGCTGTCCATCGACCTGGCCGACTGGTACGCGAAGGTCTCCGCGGTGGTGCAGAAGATGCGCGTCGTGGAGGTGACCTTCGGCAACCAGGTGCTCGACCGGGCCAGCCAGATGCACCAGGACGCCCAACGTCAGGCCGCGGTCAACACCGGTGTGGTGTTGGTGGTCCTGCTGGTCACCTTCGTCCTCGCGCTGATGGTGGCGCGATCGCTGGTGCGCCCACTGCGACGACTTCGGTCCACCGCGACCGAGGTCGCCCTGCACCGCCTGCCACAGTCGGTGAACCGGTTGCGAAGTACCACCGCGGTGGATCTGGACGCCGAGGTGGAACCGATCGGGATCACCTCGACCGACGAGGTGGGTGATCTGGCCACCGCGTTCGACGTGGTGCACCGTGAGGCGGTCCGGATCGCGGTCGAGCAGGCGTTGCTGCGCCGGAACGTCAGCACCATGTTCGTCAACCTGTCCCGGCGGACCCAGAGCCTGGTGGAACGTCAACTCCGGTTGATCGACGACCTGGAGGTCAACGAGGAGAACACCGACTCGTTGGGTAACCTCTTCCAGCTCGACCACCTCGCCACCCGGATGCGGCGGAACGCGGAGAACCTGTTGGTGCTCGCCGGCGCCGACTCGGGACGGCGGTGGAGCAACCCGGTGGCCCTCATCGACGTACTGCGGGCGGCCGCCGCCGAGGTGGAGCAGTACCCACGGGTCGCGCAGACCTACGTGACCGCCAGGGAGATCGACGGCCGGGCGGTGGGTGACGTGGTGCACCTGGTCGCCGAGATGCTGGAGAACGCGCTGGAGTTCTCCTCGCCCGAGACACAGGTGGTGGTCAGCGGCCGGTCACTCAGCGGCGACGCGGGCGTGATGGTGGAGATCGAGGACCGCGGCATCGGAATGTCCGCGGACGAACTGGCCACGGCGAACGAACGGCTGGCCACCGCCGCGGAGATCGATGTCGGGCTGTCCCGGATGATGGGTCTGTACGTGGTCGGGAAACTGGCCGCCAGGCACTCCATCAGCGTGCAGCTACGGCACGCCGCCACCGGAGGGGTGTTGGCCCAGATCCACCTGCCCGGGTCGATCGTGACCGGTCGGATGGACGGGCCGGACGAGATGGAGCCGCGTTTGGCGCCTCGCGCGGCTGAGGGCCCGGTGCCGGTGACCGCCGGCGCCCCGGCGGTCACCGAGTTGGCCGACCTGGGAGACCACGAGACCAGGCCGATCATCGTCGAGCGCACCCGTACCCGCCCCAGGCCGTTGTCTCGGCCGGAGGACGACCACGACGGACCGCAGGCGTTCCATGACGGGCCGGGTGGGCGGAGTGGGGAGTTCCCACTGCCGACCAGGAGTTCGCAGTTGCCGGTGGACCGCGGCGGCCCCGGTGGTCCACCGCAGCGCGACAGCGGTTCGACCACCGGTACGTTCCGGATGCCCCCGGGACTGCCTCCGGGCGGCGAGCCGGTGGGTTCCGGTTCGGCCCGTGACCGTGCCGAGGTGGCTCCGCCGGTACCGGAACTGCCCGAGTTCGATTTTGGTATGGACCTGGACAACGTGCTGTCGGGCGGAGTTGGTTCGGCCCTCCAGGACCCTGACGGTCAGACTGCCCAGGACCGGACTCCTGATGACTGGGAACATGACGACCCTGAACCGACCGCCCAGGACGGATCTGGTCTGACCGCGGCCGGCCTACCGCGCAGGGACGCGGTAGGCCGCGAGAACCCGCAGTCGGACCTGTTCCCCGCGGAGACCTCCCAGACCCGACTGCCCACTCTCGGGCAGTCCTCCCCGGGCCAGCCCGCACCGACCCGCTTGGCGGAGCCGATGACACCGGCGGCCGTGCCCGCGCCACCGCAGGGTCAGCCGGACCTCCCGGCGGCTCCTGTCGCATCGGGGCGGCCGGACCCGCTGACGCCGGCGGAGCAGGGCCGGCCAGCCGCGGACACGTCGAACTCCACCGGGAAGAAGGGCCCCGAGGAGTACCTGCCGATCTATGCCCAGGTGGAGTCGGAGTGGTTTCGCCGGCGGACCCGTCCGGTCGCCGCGGGGGCGGACCGGCAACCGGCGACACGGCCGTCGTGGGAGTCGGTCGCCGATGCGGGCTGGCGTGCCGCAGAGCAGATCGCCAAACCCAGGGTGTCCGGAACCACCCGCGCCGGCCTGCCGATCAGGCAACCGCAGGCGCACTACGTGCCGGGATCGGCCGGACCCGGACCCCGGGCCACCATCCCGGACGGGGTGGGTCCGGCAGCCCGGCGACAGAACCCGCAGGACTCGGGGCAGGTGGGTGTTCATCCGGGCCCGACCACCGGCGGCAGACCAGGGACCGGGTCTGCGAACGTACGCTCTCCCGAGGCGGTTCGCGGGCTACTGTCCAACTACCACCGCGGCCTACGACAGGGACGTGAGGCAGGCCACCAGCAGGTCGCGGATGGCGATGAGTTCCGGACCGAGTAGGAGTCACGTGTGACGCAGCTGAGCCGTAACGCCCAGAACCTCAACTGGCTCATCTCCAACTTCGTCAACAAGGTTCCCGGTGTCGCGCATGCGATCGTCGTGTCCTCCGACGGTCTGCCTCTGGCGATCTCCGACGGGTTGCCGATGGACCGGGCCGACCAGCTCGCGGCTGTGGCTTCTGGTCTGTCCAGCCTGACCCAGGGCGCCGCACGTTGTTTCGAGGCGGGCGGAGTCAGTCAGACAGTGATCGAGATGGAGAGGGGGTTCCTCTTCGTGATGTCGATCAGTGATGGCTCGTGTCTTGCGGTCCTCGCATCGACGAGTTGCGACGTGGGCCTCGTCGGATACGAGATGGCGCTGCTCGTCGCCCGCGCGGGCGACGTCCTGACCCCGGCGCTCCGTGCCGAACTGCAAGCGGCATTGCCGCGATGAGGTGAGGGGGCAGCGTGAGTACGAACTACGGGGAAGAACCTGGGCGTCTCGTCCGACCGTATGCGGTGACCGGTGGGCGCACCCGTGCCCGCCGGGAACTGGCGATCGAGGCTCTGGTCACCACCACGTCGGCGGGTGAGCACATGGAGTTCCTGGCCACACCGGAGCGCCGGCAGATCTCTACACTCTGTCGGGATGTGCGATCAGTGGCAGAGATCGCCGCGCTGCTTTCGATACCGTTGGGAGTCGCGCGCGTGTTGGTGGGAGACCTCGCGGACGAGGGCCTAGTGAGGGTGCACCAGCCCGCAAACCAGCAGGACCAGCCGGACCTCGCGCTGCTCGAGAAGGTGCTTAGTGGACTCCGCAAGCTTTGATCCCCGCCGGACCGCATCGTCCGGGACCCTGACCTCCGTCAAGATCGTCATCGCTGGCGGGTTCGGTGCCGGCAAGACGACCTTTGTCGGATCGGTCTCTGAGATCGCCCCGCTGACCACCGAGGCGGTGATGACCTCGGCGGCGGAGAAGGTGGACGACCTCGCCTTCCTGCCGCAGAAGACCACCACGACCGTGGCGATGGACTTCGGCCGTGTCTCGCTGGACAAGGACCTGATCCTTTACCTGTTCGGGACACCCGGCCAGCACCGCTTCTGGTTCATGTGGGACGACCTGGTCAGGGGTGCCATCGGTGCGGTCGTGCTCGTCGACACCCGGAGATTGGCCGACTGCTTCCCCGCGGTCGACTACTTCGAACAGTGGGAACTGCCCTACGTGGTGGGCATGAACTGCTTCGACGGGGTGCAGCCGTTCACCGTCGACGAGGTGCGTGAGGCTCTCCAGATCGGGCCCACCGTGCCGATCGTGCCGTGCGACGCGCGGGAGAGGGCCTCCACCAAGGCGACCCTGATCACGCTGGTCGAACACGCGATGGAACGCGCCTACGCGACCAACTCCTCGGACTCGGCGGGACAGAACTCCACGGTGTGGTAGCCACGCGGCCCGGCCGGACGAACCCGGTCGGGCCACGGTCTGGCCGCGTGGCGGGCGGTCGGCGTCGGGATGGGCAGAATGGCGGCATGAGGCCGACACTCGTCTACGACGGTGACTGTGGGTTCTGCACCGCCTGTGTCCGGTTCGTGGAACGCAGGGTGCCCACCGGTGCCCGCGTGGTTGCCTGGCAGGACGTTGACCTGACTGCGCTGGGCCTCACCCCCAGCGCCGCCGTGCGGGCGGTGCAGTGGGTCGCCCCGAACGGCGGGATCAGCGCGGGCGCGGCCGCGGTCGGACGGCTGCTGGTCGATTCGGGCTGGCCATGGCGGGCGTTGGGCCACCTGGTACTCGCCCCGCCGCTGTCCTG
>DATCWR010000352.1:0-3244 GCA_036566245.1 Mycobacteriales bacterium
AGTGCGGTGAGTATCTCGAGCACCAGCCGCGGGCGGATCAGGAACTCGATCGGGGCGGGCGCGAGCCGTGGAACCCTGGCCCGCCGACCCAGTTGCACCCGGAGTCCGGCGGCCGACCCAGCCCGCGACACGGTCACCACACACACGAACTCGGTCTGGTCGTCCGAACCCAACGGATCAACCCGCTCCAGCCGCCAGGACCGGTGTGGACGGTCGGGAACCGACCGGGTTCGCCAGCTCAGACAGCGACCACCAACCTGTTGGGTGCCCGATCCACGCAGCACGTCCGGTGGGGCCACCCCACCCGACCACGCCCACTCGACGGTGAGCTGGCATAACCGTTGGAACGCGAATTCAGGATCGGCGTCGATGGTCACCATCATGGAGTACAGGACCTGCATGTCATCCCCCGGTTGAACCGATCACAGTTGCCGGTCAGGATCACGTCCTCAGGTGGACCATCTCGACGCTACCCCAGAGGAATGGTCAGAAAAATACCGTGACCCGAACTGGTATGGCACTGTCCGTCGGCCGAATTCCCGGTTGTGTCACGGAAGCGGACGCCGCCGGACGACGAGGAGAGCTTTCGGGTGAGGGGCACAGACCATGCCGGCCGTCGCTGATCGGCATGGTCAGGGTTCTGTCGACCCGACGCCCGCCAACGCTCCAGATGCGTACCGGAATCGGTGTTCTGATGTTTTTCCGTGGCAGAGTAGTTCGACCTTGTGGCGGACAATCCATATGAAAACCAGTCATCTCAACCCCAGTCCGAGAGCCAGGTCGCGAGCCAGGCGGGCCAGCCCGACCAGCCGGACCATGCGGACCACCGGGCCATGCGGACCAGGTCGGCCAGAGGTCGCCGGGCGTGCCGTACGGGTCCGAGCAACCAGTGGCGCCGTACCAGTCGCTCCCGGCCTACCTGGGCTGCACCCTGCCCTCCGAGTTGGTGCGTGAGGCGCCCGGGGTGGCCGGCCTGACCGCGACACGGACCGCTGGGCCTCCATGGTTCCCGAGGTATCAACCAGCATCCGGTGATACTCGGACTGTCCACGGTGGAGACTCCGAATCTGCACCGTCCGGTCGGAGGATGAGGAGCTGCGATGCGAAACTGGTTCACGCTTCGACGGGTGGCCGCACTGGTCGGTGTGACCGGTGCCCTGTTGGCCACGCCGGCGACCGCGCAGGCGGCCACCAACCCGTACACACCGCGCGAGGTGTGCGGCTCGACCTTCCACGTCATCGACCACCAGAACATCTCCGGCGCGGTGGTCTACCTGCTCTACAACGGCAGCAGTAACTGCGTGACCACCATCAAGTCGACCAGTCTCGGCAGGCCCACGCCGACCCGGGCGACGCTGCTGGTCCGCGGCGGCGGCGGTGGTGACGACCTGGGCAACTACCGGTACTTCGCCGGGCCGGTCAAGGCCGCCGCGCGTGGTCAGTGTGTCCGATGGGGCGGTGCCACCAGCGGTGGCTCGTACCTGAGCCCGTGGGAGCACTGCGGTTAGCACGGTGTCTCCCACGGTCCTCAGTGTTCCTGGTGCACGGCCAGGAAGACCCGGGCGATGGCGGTGGCCAGGTCGGACGGGTTGACCGACGAGATGGCCTGGCCACCGGTCGCCCTGGCCATGGTGGTGAGCGCGGACATGTCCGCGTCCGCACCGTAGCCGACCGAGAATATCGGTACCGGCCGAGCCCTGTCCTCCACCTTGGACAGTCGCTTCAGGAATGTCGTTGTGTCCATGTGGTATGGCGAACTTTCGTCGTGCCCGTCGGTGAGTACCACCACCATGCTGAAGGCGCCGGACCGGTACCGGTCACGCATCGCCGCGGTGGCCCGGAGCACGGTCTCGTACATCGGGGTGCCGCTGCCGGCGAAGGCCTGGAACCGGTCCGCCGCGGCCACCATGACCTGTCGTCGGGTCGCCGAGCCCAGCGGCCCGTCGATCGGTCCGTACGGCACCACCTCCTGGTAGGGCGTGTCGGGTTGGTGGGTGGAGAACTCCCACAGCCCGACGCTGGTCTCGTCACCGAAGAGTTGGCCGGCCTGCACCCCGGCCTCGCGGAGTAACGACGCCTTGGTTCTGCTTCGGCCGCCCCTGTCGCGCACCGGGCTGTTCATCGAACCCGAGCCGTCCACCAGTACCAGCACCTGGAAGGCCAGCGGCCGGTACCCGGCCCACCCACTGACCTGGGTGAGCAGTGTGCGCGGATCGGTCGGCAGGGGGGTGGGCCTGGGGTAGTTGTCGGCCAGGCCCAGCCCGTCGGGCACCGAGCCGCCGCTGCCGGCCCGCCGGAATCCGTGTGCGGTCAGTGCCCGCACACCGGCCTCGGTGCCGAACCAGTCGGCCAACCGCCCCACCAGCCGGGTGTATCGCTGGTCGGATGCCACGACGCTGGACAGCACCAGCGGGTAGTCGGCCTCAACCGTCGCGTCCCGCGGATAGATCCCGACCAACGGCGCGCGCCGACCCTCCCGGTTGTACGCCCACAGTTGTTGCTCGGTCAGCGGAAACGCCCCCACGTCCTGGCTGGCGGCCAGCGCGTCCGGTTCACCGGCCATCTGTCGCAGCAACGCCGACAGGTCCGCCTCGGCGTCACCGATCCGGCTGCGCAGGGTCAGCGTGCGCATCGCGGCGATGCCCGGGTTCGGTTCGGACCGGAGCATGGCCGCGTTCGCGGCCAGCACGGTGAGCATCCCGACCGTGCTGGTCAGTGGGGACGGCACGCTGAGCCGGGTGATCCGGTGGTCGGCTGTACCGGCGGCCAACTCGGCCCATCCGATCGGGGTCGCCGGCCAGCCCAGTGCCTGTGCCTGTGGCTGTGTCATGGCCACCACGACCGGCGAGCGGGCCAACGAGACACCGGAGGTCGGGAACAGGCCAGGCTGGGAGGTCTGGGCCATCCGTAACCAGGCTGACGAGGAGGGCACCCACACGTCCGGCGGCCGTTGCCGGCGGGACGCGTCGGCGCTGCCACCGGCCCGGCCCAGCCGGCTCACCGTCTCGGCCGGGTCCTGGCTGGTGACCGCGACCAGCGGACAACCACCCTCGGTGGTGCCGATCGCCCGGGCGGCCAGCCGGACCACCGGGGCGATGTCGGGTGCGGCCACCACGGTGACCGGGTTACGGTCCGAGCAGGCCACCGCCTCGAAGGTGTCCGACCCGTGGTTTCGGTTGACCACCACGACCGTGACGGTGGCCACCGTGGCCGCGGCCACCAGGGTGGCGGTGACCGTGCCGGC
>DATCWR010000385.1:0-17135 GCA_036566245.1 Mycobacteriales bacterium
CCGACGATCGCCGCGTCGGCCCGCAAGATCCGCCGAACCCCGGCCTGGCCGTTCCTGGTCGGCGCGGCCCTGGGGGTCGGCTTCGCGGTGGTGGCGGGGTTGGCCCGTGGGGAGGCCGAGCGGTCGTGGCTGCCGTTCTTCCCGTGGCTGTTGGTGGCTGCGGTCGCCCCGGAACGCGCCGGGGGAACCCCGACCCGAACCCCGGTCGGGTTGGTTGCCCTCGGTGCGGCTGGGGCGGTGGTGTTGCAGGCGGTCCTGCGCACCGCGTGGTGACGACGGGCCTGGCGGCCTGGCGGGCCTGGCGGGGCGAGCGGCGAACGGGTCCGGCCACCTGCACCGGGTCGGGGCTCCGGCACTCCGGCCGGTGGCGAGGTCCGGTCGCGGCTGTCAGGCCGGACGGTTGTGTTCCTGCGCATGCCGCGGCACGCGGCGGCACCGGTACGGCCGGACGTTCCGAACGTCACACGTCCAGCGTGCGACGCGAGGGAATCCCGCCGCTCCGGGCGGGAGGGACGTCAGTTGTCCTTGCCCTGCCGCGCCGCCGTGTTCTTGGCCGCGTTGCCACCACCGCTGCCCGGTGTGCCGGTGTCTGACGCCGCCTTGCCGGTCGCCTCGCCCAGAGCAGCCATCAACGGTTCGGGATCGCCCAGGTCGATGGCAGGGGAACCGGACAGGGTGGCCAGCATCGCCCGGACGTTCTTGAGCTGGGCGTTGATCGCCTCGCGCCGCTGCAACAGCGCGGCCAGGTCGCGCTCGCCCTCCAACCGGATCCGTTCGGCCTTCGCCTTGGCCTCCCCCACCAACTCCTCGGCCTCGCTCTGGGCCGAGTCGATCATCTGACGGGCCCGCCGGTCGGCGTCGGCGCGAGTCTTCTCCGCCTCGAGACGGAGCTGTTCGGTCCGCTTGATCATCTCGGCGAGTTGCTGTTCGGCGGCCTCGGTACGCGACTTGTGGTCACGCTCGGCCTGTTCACGGCGACGCGCGAGGTTCGTCTCGAAGTCGGCTGCGGCCTGCGCAGCCCTGGCCCGCACCGCCTCGAAGTGTGCCTGGGCCTCCTCGCGGGTGGACGCGGCGTCCCGGTCGGCCTCCAGGCGGGCCTGCTCGGCCTGGGAGCGAGCCTGGTCCACGATCTTCTTGGCCTCCGCCTCGGCGGAGGCGCGGGTCTCCTTGGCGAACTTCTCGGCGCTCTCGCGCAGCTTCGCCGACTCCTGCTCGACTCCGGCGCGGTGCTGCTGGGCCTCGGCCCGAGCCTCCTCCCGGTGGGAGTTGGCCTCCTCCTCGGCGAGCCGGAGAATCTTCTCCATCCGCGCGCCCAGACCGGCCAGTGTCGGCGGCTCCTCGACGGACTGCTGCATCGCCTGGCTCTCCAGGTGCAACTCCTCCAGCCGCCGCTCGAGCGCCTTGATCCGCTGGGCCATCTTCTCCCGCTCCTGCCAGGACGCGGCGAGTTCCGCATCGAGGCGGGCGATGTGTGCCTCGACCTGCTCGCGGTCGTAACCGCGCATGGTCACGTCGAAGTCGACCGTCGTGTTCCTCATTGAGCCGTCCTACCTGGCAGTACGCGGGTGAACCAGTCGGCGCGAGTCTCCCAGACGCCCTCGGGCCACGAACACCGGACCACCAGATTGGCCCGATCGGTCTGGCGGTGCGGTGACGCACGGGTGGTGACCGTCGAGTCGATGGCCAACCGGGTCGATCATGACCCAGCCTGGCACGGCCGCACGACGACGGGCCGGATGGTCCGACCCGATGCGAGCGCCACGTTGAGCGACGGAGTCCGGTGACACGTCAACGGCCCACTCCGCGTTCGACGCGGCTCTGACCGCCGATCCGGGAAGGGCCGCCGCCCGGGCCAGCCGCGGCGTGTTGGCCTTCGAGTCCGGAGACGTCCCGGCCGCGCTGGCCGATCTCACCGCGGCACTGGAGGTGTCCGACGACCCGACGGTGCGGTTCAACCGGGCCACCGCCCACGTGTCCTGCCACCGGTGGGTGGAGGCGGTCGACGATCTCACCCAGATCCTGTCCTCGACCGAGGACGCCGAGGCGCTGCTGCTGAGAGGGAACTGCCTGCTCGAGCTCGGCGACCGGACCGCGGCGGAGCAGGGCCTGCTGCGCTGCGTGGTGCTGGACCCGGACCGGTTCGACGAGGTCGTTGGGCTCATGCCCGAACTGAGCCGTGCCCTGTGGCAGCACACCGTCCCGCTGATCCGGGTCAGGCCAGCGTCACCAGGTCGGTCAGGTCCTCGCTCCAGGCGTCCTCCACCCCGTCGGGCAGCAGGATCACCTTCTCCGGCTGGAGCGCGCGCACCGCGCCCTCGTCGTGGGTGACCAACACGATCGCCCCGGCGTAGGTGTGCAACGCGTCGAGGACCTGTTCCCGGGACGCCGGGTCCAGGTTGTTGGTGGGCTCGTCCAGGAGCAGCACGTTCGCACTGGAGCACACCAGCGAGGCCAGCGCGAGCCGGGTCTTCTCCCCACCAGACAGCGTCCCGGCGGGTTGGTTGACCGTCTCGCCGGAGAACAGGAACGCACCCAGGATCCGGCGCAGTTCGGAGTCGGGGGCGTCCGGTGCGCTGGCCCGCATGTTCTCCAGCACGGTGCCGTCGGTGTCGAGGGTCTCGTGTTCCTGGGCGTAGTAGCCGATCCGCAGCCCATGACCGGGCCGGACCTCACCGGTGTCGGGCTGTTCCTTGCCGGCCAGCAGTCGCAGCAGCGTGGTCTTGCCGGCACCGTTCAGTCCGAGCACCACCACCCGCGCTCCCCGGTCGACGGCCAGGTCGACGTCGGTGAAGACCTCCAGCGACCCGTAGGACTTCGACAGTCCGGTTGCGGTCAGCGGCGTTCGCCCACACGGCGCCGGGCTCGGGAAACGTACCCGGGCCACCCTGTCGGCGCGTCGCTCGCCGGGTATGCCGGCAGCCAGCGCGGCGGCCCGGCGGTCCATCTGGTGGGCGGCGCGGGCCTTGGTCGCCTTGGCCCGCATCTTGTCGGCCTGGCTCCGAAGTGCGTCGATCTTCCGTTCGGCGTTCAGCCGCTCCCGTCGCCGCCTGCGCTCGTCGGTCTCCCGCGCCTGGACGTAGTTGGCCCAGCTCATGTTGTAGACGTCCACCTCGGACCGGTTGGCGTCCAGGTGCCACACCCTGTTGACCACCCGGCCGAGCAGGTCCGCGTCGTGGCTGATCACGACCATGCCGCCCTTGTGTGCGCGCAGGAAGTCCCGCAGCCAGGCCACCGAGTCGGCGTCCAGATGGTTGGTCGGTTCGTCGAGCAGCAGCGTGGTGGACTCGTCGCCGTTGTCGGCGAACAGGATGCGGGCGAGTTCGACCCGACGGCGCTGACCACCCGACAGGGTGCCCAGCCGCTGGGACAGCACCCGGTCGGGCAACCCGAGGTTGGCGCAGATCCGGGCCGCCTCGCTCTCGGCCGCGTATCCACCCAGAGCGGCGAAGCGTTCCTCGAGTTGTCCGTAGCGCCGCACCGCCCGGCCTCGGGCGGCCTCGTCGACCAGCCCGGCCATGTCGATCTGAACCTTCTCCATGTCCCGCAGCAGCGCGTCGAGTCCGCGGGCGGACAGCACCCGGTCGCGGGCCAGCACGTCCGGGTCACCGGTGCGCGGATCCTGCGGCAGGTATCCGACCGGTCCACGGCGCTCCACCGTGCCGGCATACGGCAGACCCTCGCCGGCCATCACCCGCAGTGTCGTGGTCTTGCCTGCGCCGTTGCGCCCGACCAGGCCGACCCGTTCGCCGGGTTGGACCCGAAGGGTGGCGTCGGCCAGCAGGATGCGGGAACCGGCACGCAGTTCCAGGTGGGTTGCGGTGATCACGTCGGCTCTCTGCGGTAGTCGGAACAGGCCATGGCATCGCATGACCTCGCTAGCTTGTCCGGGCGATCACGGCGTCCATCTTACGTGCCGACCGGGTACGGGCTCACCCAGGTTTCTCCGCCTTCCGGTCCAACGCGCCACCCGTGATGACCCAGAGTCACTGGTTCGGTCCGAACCCGGATCCCGGCGAACCTCCCCGGGCACACCTAGGCTGGTGGGGACGACGAGAGACGAAGGAACATGGCACACGATCATCGACACTCCGGTGGCGCGCCACGGGGACGGCTGGCCGCCGTACTGGCGGTCACCGTGGCCGTGCTGGCCGCCGAGGTGGTCGGGGCCGCGCTGACCGGAAGCCTGGCCCTGCTCGCCGACGCCGGACACCTGCTCACCGACGCGGGCGGGATCGCGCTCGCGCTGGTCGCCAGCACCCTTGCCCGACGTCCGCCAACCCCGGCCCGCACCTTCGGTCACCACCGGATGGAGATCCTGGCGGCGGCGGCCAACGCGCTGCTGTTGGTGGCCGTGTCGGTGTACATCCTCGTCAAGGGTGCCCTGCGGCTGGTCGAACCGCCGGCGGTGTCCGCTGGCGGCCTTGCGGTCTTCGCCGTGGTCGGACTGGTCGGTAACGCGGTGTCAGCCGGACTGCTGCTGCCCGCGGCGCGGGGGAACCTCAACGCTCGGGGTGCCTTCCTGGAGGTGCTCTCCGACGGGGTCGCGTCGTTGGCGGTGCTGGTCGCCGCGGTGGTGATCAGCACCACCGGCTGGCAACGGGCCGACGCGGTGGTGTCGCTACTGGTCGCGGTGTTCATACTGCCGCGCACCTGGCGGCTGTTCCGCGAGGCCACCGAGGTACTGCTGGAGGGCACGCCGCCGGGGGTGGACATCGGCGAGCTACGACGGCACCTGCTGGAGGTACCCGGAGTTCTGGAGGTACACGACCTGCACGCCTGGGCCATCAGTAGCGGCATCCCGGTACTGTCGGCCCACGTGGTGGTCGACGACCAGACCCTCGCCGCCGGCGGGCACGGTCGGGTGTTGGACCGGTTGTGTGGCTGCCTGTCCGGACACTTCGCCATCGAGCACTGCACGTTCCAGATCGAACCGGCCGGACACCGCGACCACGAGGGCGCGGACCACGCCTGACGCTCATCCCGGTGGTCGGTCGGCCACCAGCAACGCCTCGGCGCCGACCGGCCGGTAACCGGCGGCCAGGAAGGCGCGTACCGACGCGGCGTTGCCCGGGGCGATCTGCGCCCACACGAATCCCGACCGGTCGGCACACAGGTGACGGGCTGCCCGGGCGAGACGCCGCCCGAGCCCCCGGCCGCGTGCCGACGGTTCGACCTCGACGGCCACCTCGCACCGCCCGGCCAGTCCATACCCGAGCAGCACCAGGCCACCATCGGCCACCCACACCCGCACGCCGTCGCGGTATCGCAGGGCCCGGCGAACCCGGGGATGGTCGCGGTCGGCACACTCGACCAGACCCACCGGCGGAGCACCGGACAGCGCACCGGCCACGGTGATCATGTCGACGTTGTTGACCCGTCGGTGCAGGTGGGCGGTCAGCGCGGACAGGAACGGCGGGCACAGCGGTGCGGACAGGTCGCCCTCGGGCACGCGGTCCCGAACCCACGGCTGGTCCACGTCGGCCACCACCACGCTGTGGCCGGTGAACGCCAGCACGGCCGCATCCCGCGGGTGGGGCTGAGGCAGCACGGTCAGGTCACCGTCGAACCCGACCGGGCCGCCACCGGCGACCCGACGGAGTAACGCGGCCACCCCGTTGTCGTCGCGGTCATCCACCCCCACAGATACACCATCCAACAGGGTTCCGACACGCCGGCGGGTGCGAGAGGGACCTACACGTTGAAGCCGAGGGCACGCAGTTGCTCACGCCCCTCGTCGGTGATCTTGTCCGGGCCCCACGGCGGCATCCACACCCAGTTGATCCGGAAGTCCCTGACCAGACCGCCGCCGGGCCCACCGGTCAGCGCCGAGCGGGTCTGGTCCTCGATCAGGTCGGTGAGGGGACAGGCCGCCGAGGTGAGCGTCATGTCCAGGGTGACAACCTTGCCGTCCGCATCAGGTGCGTCGTCGATGTGGATCCCGTAGACCAGACCGAGGTCGACCACGTTGATGCCCAGTTCGGGGTCGACCACGTCACGCATGGCCTCCTCGACGTCGTCGAGGCTGGGAGAGTCGGTCGCGGGTAGGGTGTTGCTCATCATGAACCTCCGGTGACGGGCACGGCCTTGGCGGTGGCGTCCTTCCAGGCCATCCAGCCGAGCAGGGCACACTTGACACGGGCCGGGTACCTGGACACTCCGGCGAACGCGACCGCGTCCTCCAGCAGGTCCTCGTCTGGTTGGCCCGAGCCCTTGGACTGCATGAGTCGTAGGAACTCCTCGTGTACCACCAACGCCTGCTCGATGGTCTTGCCCACGAGCAGTTCGGTGAGTACCGAGGTGGATGCCTGGCTGATCGAGCAACCCTGACCGTCGTAGGACACGTCGGCGATCCGGTCACCGTCCAGCCGCACCCGCAGGGTCACCTCGTCGCCGCAGACCGGGTTCACGTGGTGCACCTCGGCGTCGTACGGGTCGCGCAGGCCCCGACCGTGCGGGTTCTTGTAGTGGTCCAGGATGATCTCCTGGTACATCGACTCCAGTTGCATCGGCCGTTTCAATCCTCGATCGTGGTCGGACGGGCACGAAGCTGGTGACCGGTCATCCGAAGAACGCCCTCACCCGCTCCAACCCGCGCGCCAACGCGTCGATTTCCTCGACGGTCGTGTAGAGGTGGAACGACGCCCGGGTGGTGGCCGGAACCCCGTAACGCAGACAGGCCGGACGGGCACAGTGGTGGCCGACCCGTACCGCCACGCCCTGCTCGTCGAGTATCTGTCCCACGTCGTGGGGATGTATGCCGTCCATGACGAAGGAGACGGCCCCGCCACGGTCAGCCTGGTCGGTCGGCCCGATGATGGTCAGTCCCGGTACGGCAGGGAGCACGTTCAGGGCGTGGGCGACCAGTTTCTGCTCGTGCGCCCGCACCGCCTCCATACCCACACCACCGAGGTAGTCCACCGCCGCGGCCAACCCGACGGCCTGGGCGATCATCGGCGTGCCGGCCTCGAACCGGTGTGGGGGCGCGGCAAAGGTCGATCCGGCCATCTCGACCACCTCGATCATCTCGCCGCCGCCGAGGAACGGCGGCATCGTGGCGAGCAGGTCGCGCCGGCCGTAGAGCACTCCCACCCCGGTGGGACCGAGCATCTTGTGCCCGGTGAAGGCCAGGAAGTCAACGCCCAGTTCGGTGACGTCCACCGGCATGTGCGGTACCGACTGGGAGCCGTCCAGCACGGTCAGCGCACCCACCTGACGGGCCCGCTCGACCAACGGACGCACCGGGTTGATGGTGCCCAACAGGTTGGACTGGTGGGTGAACGCCAACACCCGGGTGCGGTCGGTGACCACCTCGTCGAGCTGGTCGAGATCCAACCGCCCGTCGTCGGTCAGCGAGATCCACCGGAACTCCGCGCCGGTGCGCTGGGCCAGCAACTGCCAGGGCACCAGGTTGGAGTGGTGCTCCATCTCGGTGACCACGATCCGGTCGCCCGGTCCGATCCGGAACCGCGCGGCCTCCGGACCGGCGGTGGCCGCGTTACCCATCGCGTAGGCGACCAGGTTCAGTGCTTCGGTGGAGTTCCGGGTGAACACGACCTCCTCCCGGTGTGGTGCGTTGATGAACGCCGCCACCGTGTCCCGGGCCGCCTCGTACATCGCGGTGGCCTCCTCGGCCAGGGTGTGGACACCGCGGTGCACGTTGGCGTTGTGTCGCTCGTAGTAGTCCCGCTCGGCGTCGAGCACCTGGCGCGGCTTCTGCGAGGTCGCCGCACTGTCCAGGTAGACCAGTGGCTGGTCGCCGTGCACCAGCCGGTCCAGGACCGGGAAGTCCTTGCGTAGCGCGTACACGTCGTAGCCGGGGGCCTTCTGGGTCTCCCGGGTGTCACCCGAACCGGTGGCGGTCACGACGCGGTCTCCCGGACACCGGTGAACCGCTCGTAGCCTTCCTCCTCCAGCCGGCTGGCCAGTTCCGGGCCGCCCTGCTCGACCACCCGGCCGCGGTAGAACACGTGGACATAGTCGGGAGTGATGTAACGCAGGATCCGGGTGTAGTGGGTGATCAGCAGAGTGCCCACCTCGGTGCTCTCACGGACCCGGTTGACTCCCTCGGCGACCACCCGCAGCGCGTCCACGTCCAGCCCGGAGTCGGTCTCGTCGAGGATCGCGATCTTGGGCTTGAGCAGGGCCAACTGCAGGATCTCGTGCCGCTTCTTCTCCCCACCGGAGAAGCCCTCGTTGACGTTGCGCTCGGCGAACGAGCGGTCCATGCCCAGCGCGCCCATGGCCTCGTTCACCTCCTTGACCCAGGTGCGTAGCTTGGGCGACTCACCGCGTACCGCGGTCACCGCGGTACGCAGGAAGTTCGACACCGACACCCCGGGCACCTCGACCGGGTACTGCATGGCCAGGAACAGTCCGGCCCGGGCCCGCTCGTCCACGGTCATCGACAGCACGTCCTCGCCGTCGAGGGTGACCGTGCCGGCGGTGACCCGGTACTTGGGGTGTCCGGCGATCGAGTAGGCCAGCGTGGACTTACCGGAACCGTTCGGGCCCATGATGGCGTGCGTCTTGCCCGACTCCACCGTGAGGTCGACACCGTTGAGAATCTCGGTGTTGTCGACCGACACGTGCAGGTCGCGGATCTCCAGGGTGGCCACTACTTCTCCTCGTTCAGGCGAACGAACACCACGGCGTCGTCACCATTGCCTTCGATTCTGACGGGGTAGACCGGTACCGGTCTGGTGGCCGGCGGTACGGTCGGCCTGCCCGTGCGCAGGTCGAAGGTGGAGCCGTGCAGCCAGCACTCGATCGTGTGGCCCTCCACCTCGCCCTCGGACAGCGGCACCTCCTGGTGGGAGCACACGTCGTAGATCGCGTACACCTCACCCTCGCTCCGCACGATGGCCACCGGTATGCCGGACAGTTCGACCCGGATCGCACCGGTCCGCGGTACGTCGGCGAGCCGACACGCCGACACGAACTCCGTGTCGCTGCCCGCTGCCCCGCTGCTGACCGTCATGCCTGCACCTGCGCCAACTCTTCCTCGATCGCCTGGCTCAGCCGTTGCTCGATCTCGGCGATCCCGATCCGGCCGATGATGTCGGCGAAGAATCCGCGCACCACCAGTCGACGTGCCTCCAGCGGGGGAATCCCGCGCGACATCAGGTAGAACAGTTGCAGGTCGTCGAATCGTCCCGTGGCACTCGCGTGCGCGGCCTCGATCACCTCACCGGTCTCGATCTCCAGGTTCGGCACCGAGTCGGCCCGGGCGCCGTTGGTGAGCAGCAGGTTCCGGTTCAGTTCGTAGGTGTCCACGCCGACCGCGGCGGGCTGGACCAGCACGTCCCCGATCCACACCGAGTGGGCGTCGGTGCCCTGCAGCACACCCTTGTAGGTCACCACACTGCGACAGTGCGGCTCGCCGTGGTCCAGGAACAGACGGTGTTCCTGGTGTTGACCAGCGTCGGTGAAGAACAGCCCGAGGAACTCGGCGTCCCCACCCGGACCGGCGAACCGCACCGTCGGGCTGAGCCGTACCAGGTCCCCGCCGAGGGTCACCACGATGCTGCGGAACCGGGCGTCGCGACCGACCAGGGTGGACTGCGCCTCGACGTGGACCGCGTTTCGGTCCCAGTCCTGCAGGCTGACCAGCGTCAACGACGCGCCGTCACCGACCCGGCATTCCACGTTCGAGGCGAGGGTGGCACCACCCACGTGGTCGACCACCACGACGGCCTCGGCGAAGTCGGCCACGTCCACCACGAGGTGCCCGTATCCGACCCCGCCCTGTCCCCGCACGGTGACGAACGTGGGTTCCGTGACGACCGTGTCACGCGGAACCGACAGCACCAGGGCCTGCTCGACCCGGGCCAGGGCCAGGGCGCTGACCCGGTCGGCCGGCTCCAGCACGGCACCCACCAGTGGGTCGGCGTCGGGTGAACCCGGCCCCGGCACATGGCGTACCCGCACCGACTCGGCCGCCTTGACGTCCACCTCTATGCCGCCGGTGGGTGTGACCGGTTCCAGCAGGGCGCGCAGTCGGTCCAGTGGGGTGAACCGCCAGTCCTCCTCACGCCCGGTGGGCACGCCGAACACGTCGGGGTCGCGGGAGGTGAGCCGCCGCACGTGCCCAGGCTCCTCCGCGCCGGCTCCGTGGGTGTGGGCGCCGGCGAGTGTCTGTTCCGTCATCTAGCCGACGGCCCCTTCCATCTGCAGCTCGATGAGCCGGTTCAGTTCGAGTGCGTACTCCATGGGGAGTTCCCGTGCGATGGGCTCGACGAACCCACGCACCACCATGGCCATCGCCTCTTCCTCCTTCAGACCACGACTCATCAGGTAGAAGAGTTGGTTCTCGTTCACGTTCGACACCGTCGCCTCGTGGCCCATGGACACGTCGTCCTCGCGCACGTCGACGTACGGGTAGGTGTCCGAGCGGCTGACCGCGTCGACCAGCAGCGCGTCGCACCGCACGTTGGAGGCGGCGCCCACGGCTCCCTCGGCGATCTGCACCAGTCCGCGGTAGGAGGTTCGTCCGCCACCGCGGGACACCGACTTGGACACGATCGAGCTGGACGTGTGTGGCGCGACGTGGACCATCTTGGCGCCCGCGTCCTGGTGCTGGCCGGGACCGGCGAAGGCGATGGAGAGCACCTCACCCCGGGCGTGCTGGCCCACCAGCCACACCGAGGGGTACTTCATCGTCACCTTGGAACCGATGTTGCCGTCGATCCACTCCATCGTGGCACCCTCGTGCGCGACGGCACGCTTGGTGACCAGGTTGTAGACGTTGTTCGACCAGTTCTGGATGGTGGTGTACCGGCAACGGGCGTTCTTCTTGACGATGATCTCGACGACCGCCGAGTGCAGTGAGTCGGACGAGTAGATGGGCGCGGTGCAGCCCTCGACGTAGTGCACGTAGGCGCCCTCGTCGACGATGATCAGGGTCCGCTCGAACTGGCCCATGTTCTCGGTGTTGATCCGGAAGTATGCCTGCAACGGGATCTCGACGTGCACCCCCTTGGGCACGTAGACGAACGACCCACCACTCCACACCGCCGTGTTCAGGGCGGCGAACTTGTTGTCACCGGGCGGAATCACCGAGCCGAAGTACTCGCGGAAGATCTCCGGGTGTTCCCGGAGTCCGGTGTCGGTGTCCAGGAAGAGAACTCCCTGTTCCTCCAGGTCCTCCCGGATCTTGTGGTACACCACCTCGCTCTCGTACTGGGCGGCAACCCCGGCGACGAGTCGCTGCTTCTCCGCCTCGGGGATGCCCAGCCGGTCGTAGGTGTTCCTGATGTCGGCGGGCAGTTCCTCCCAGGACTCGGCCTGCTTCTCGGTCGAGCGCACGAAGTACTTGATGTTGTCGAAGTCGATCCCGGCCAGGTCGGCACCCCAGTTGGGCATCGGCTTGCGGCTGAACAGCCGGTGTCCCTTGAGCCGCATGTCGAGCATCCACTGCGGTTCGTTCTTCTTTCCGGAGATGTCGCGGACGACCTCCTCGGACAGACCGCGGCGCGCCTGGGCTCCGGCCAGGTCGGGATCGGACCAGCCGAACTTGTAGCTGGACAGCGCCTCGATCTGCTCGTCCTGGGAGAGCACCGGCTTGCCGGCGCTCTCCGGAACGGTGGTTGTCATGCCGACTTCCTCCCAGCTCGGGGGGTGGTGCTGGTCAATGTGGGGTCTCCCGCCGCCGGAACGTAGGTTGTGCAGACCTCGTCTCCCCGGGCGATCGTGGCGAGCCGCTGCACGTGGGTACCGAGCATGCGGGCGAAGGCCCGGGTCTCGGCCTCACAGAGCTGCGGAAACTCGGCCGCCACGTTCGCGACCGGGCAGTGGTGTTGGCAGAGTTGCGCGCCGGAACTCAGTCCCTGGGCCGAGGCGGCGTAGCCCTCGTCGGTGAGCGCCGCGGCCAACGCCTCGACCTGGCTGGTGGGCTCGCCGGCCCCGGCCACCTCGTCGTGGTGTCGGCGCTCGAACCCGGCCACCCTCCGCTCGGCGAACTCGGTCACCGCCCGGTCCCCGCCGGTCTGGGCGAGGAACCGCAGGGCGGCCACGGCAAGATCGTCGTAGGCGTGTTCACCGCAGTGCAGTCTGGCGGTGTCGGTCAGCGCGAAGACCCTGGCCGGCCGACCCCTCCTCCGCCGGTGGGCGGGCACCTCACGGGAGGTGACCAGTCCTTCGGCGAGCATCGCGTCCAGGTGACGGCGCACTCCGGCCGCACTCAGCCCGAGCCGCTCCCCCAGCGCGGCCGCGGTGGACGGGCCGTACCGCAGTAGCATCCGCGCCACACTGTCACGGGTGCGGCCCTCGACCGCACCATCGGTGGTCGCGTCGATTTTCACCACACCATTGTGATGTATTTCCCCCGGCCCAGGCAAACCGGGGCCCCACGGCCCGGTCCCTGGCCTGGGCACCAGACCCGAGGCGCACCGTCAACGGCTGGCTCCGGCCACGTTGAGCAACATCACCCCGCCGACCACCAGGACCAGTCCGACCATCTTCGTGGTGTTCATCGACTCCCCCAGGAAGAACACCCCGACCATGGCGACCAGGGCGGTACCCACCCCGGACCAGACCGCGTAGGTGGTGGACAGGGCGATCCGTTTGAGGGTCAGCGACATCAGGAAGAACGACAGACCGTAACCGACCCCGACCACGATCAGCGGTGCCAGCCGGGTGAACCCGTTGCTGGCCCGTAACGCCACTGTCGCGGCGACCTCGGACACGATCGCACCCATCAGCAGCACCCAGGCCACCGGACTGACCTCCCAGAGTAGGAACAGCGTTACAGATCGTGCCGGACCCACTCGATGCCGTTGGGGCGGTACGTCCTATCCTCGCCTCGTGACACACCCCTCGTGCGAGCGCCCGGCGCCCGGTGTGCCCGACACCGACGCACAAGCCCCCGCGCTCGAGGTCCGTGACCTGGTCAAGCGTTACGGAGAGCGGACCGCCGTGGACGGACTGTCGTTCACGGTGGCCCGTGGCTGCGTGTTCGCCCTGCTCGGGCCGAACGGCGCGGGCAAGACGTCCACGGTGGAGACCTGCGAGGGCTTCCGTCGCGCCGACGGGGGCAGCGTTCGGGTGTTCGGACTGGACCCTATCCGTGACGCCACCGCACTGCGTCCCCGGGTCGGCGTGATGCCCCAGAACGGTGGGGCCTACCAGGGTGCCCGGGCCGCGGAGATGCTCCGTCTGGTCGCCAGTTACGCCCGTGACCCGCTCGACCCGGACTCGTTGCTGGACCTGCTGGGTCTACGGGACGTGGCCCGTACCCCCTACCGGAGGCTGTCCGGAGGCCAGCAACAGCGCCTGTCGCTGGCCATGGCGGTGGTGTCCCGACCCGAGCTGGTGTTTCTCGACGAGCCGACCGCCGGGCTGGACCCGCAGGCCCGTCGGGCGACCTGGGAGATCGTCGGGGCGCTGCGCGCCGACGGGGTGACCGTGTTGCTGACCACCCACTACATGGAGGAGGCCGAACGGCTGGCCGACCAGGTGCTGGTGGTTGACCACGGCCGGGCGGTGGCAACCGGGACCCTGTCGGAACTCACCCGCACCGGCGCCACCGGGCAACTCCGGTTCGCCGCCGAGGCGGGCCTGGACCTGGTCGCGATGGGCGCCGCGCTGCCCACCGGCACGCAGGTCAGTGAACAGACGGCGGGCAACTACCTGGTGGAGGGACCGGTGCATCCGCAGTTGCTCGCCGCGTTGACCGACTGGTGCGCGACGCAGAACGTGCTGGTGGAGGAGCTTCGGGTACAGCGGCGCAGCCTGGAGGACGTCTTCCTGGACCTGACCGGGCGGGAGCTGCGGTCATGACCGAACCGACGCAGGGAGCCTTCACTCCGCGCCCCGGGGGCTTCTCCCCACGCCCGGGGGCCGCGCCACTCGGCCGGATGCTCGCCGCCCAGACCGCGATGGAGTTGCGGCTGACCCTGCGCAACGGCGAGCAGTTGCTGATCTCGATGATCGTCCCGCTGCTGCTGACCGTCGTGCTGGTCACCGAGCCGTTCATCTCCGTCTCCGGCGGCCGGCGGGTCGACTTCTTCGTGCCCGGCATCCTGGCGCTGGCGGTGATGTCCGCGGCGTTCACCGGCCAGGCGATCGCCACCGGGTTCGAGCGCAAGTACGGGGTGCTCAAGCGGCTGGGTGGTACGGCACTACCCAGGTCGGTGCTGCTGTTGGGCAAGACCGGCGCGGTGTGCTGCGTGGAGCTCATCCAGATTGTCCTGATCTGTCTGCTCGGGCTGGCCCTGGGCTGGCACCCGCACGGCTCCCCACTGGCGGTCGCGCTGCTGGCCTTCCTGGGCACCGCGGCGTTCTCCGGCATCGGCCTGTTGATGGCTGGCACGCTGCGGGCCGAGACCACCCTGGCCGCGGCGAACCTGGTGTGGTTCGTGTTGCTGTTCTTCGGCGGGGTGATGTTCCCGCTGTCGAAGTTCCCGCACGCTCTGGGCGAGGTACTCCAGTATCTGCCGATCGCCGCCCTGTCCGACGGGCTGCGCGCCGTGCTGGCCGACGGCTCCGGACCACCGGTGCACGATCTGGCCACGCTGGTGGTGTGGGCGGCGGTCTCCCTCGGCGCGGCAGCAGCCACCTTCCGCTGGGACTAGGTGACCGATCCGGGCCCTCGCCGGAGCGAAGCCCTGGCTCGGGGAGCATGCGGTCAGTGGGAATGGCGCTGTGTTGCCCTCCGTGGGGGAGCTCCGCTCCACCCCACACCCCCCACAAACCGCTACAAGTACCTGACCAGACCCACCAGGTCACCGGGCTCGACCGCCGGTCCGCCGACCGGCGTTGGTCCGCGCCCACGCCGGTGGGGCGGGTTCTCGACCCGACCGACCACGCCCCGGCGAGGGCCAGAAGGGATCCCTCTACCATCGGAGCGTGCGCATGCTGACCCGCCCCTCGGCGGCGACCGTCCGGTGGCTTACCGCGGCGTCGGTGGTGGCCAACAGCGGCATCGTGGTCACCGGAGGAGCGGTACGGCTGACCGGGTCGGGCCTGGGGTGCCCGACCGTGCCACGGTGTACCGACGAGTCCTACATCCCCACTCCGGCGCTCGGGGTACACGGACTGATCGAGTTCGGTAACCGGATGGTCACCTTCATGCTCACCGCCGTGGTGGTGGCCACCCTGGTGGCCGTGGTCCGACAGCGACCACGCCGGCGCCCCCTGGTCATCCTGTCGGTGGCCGTCCTGCTCGGGATTCCGGCCCAGGCGGTTCTGGGCGCCATCACCGTGCTGACCGGACTCAACCCGTGGACGGTGGCCGGACACTTCGTGGTGTCGATGGCACTGATCGCACTGAGTGTGCTGCTGTGGCACCGCGCCAGGCAGGGGGTGGACACCCCGTCCCGCCCAACGGTGGGGCCGCCGTGGGTGCTACTCGTTCGGGCCCTGGTCGCGCTCACCGCGGTGACCCTGGTGCTGGGCACGATGGTGACCGCCAGCGGTCCCCACGCCGGTGACCAGCGGGCGGTACGCACGGGTTTCGACCTGATCGTGGTGAGCCAGTTGCACGCGGACGCGGTCATGCTGCTGGTCGGCCTGTCGGTGGCGACCTGGGTGACCCTGCGCGCCACCGGCGCGGGTGAGCAGATCAGCCGGGCGGCGGCCACACTGGTCGCGGTGGAACTGGTCCAGGGCGCGATCGGGTACACCCAGTACTTCACCGGGCTGCCGGTACCGCTGGTGGAGGCACACGTGTTCGGCTCCTGCCTGGTCTGGGTCGCGGCGGTACGACTGCTGCTGCTGACCCGGGTTCGCACCGTCCCGGGTAGCACCACCACCGGGTCGCACCCTGCTGGTGTGGACGTCGACACCGATCCGGTCGGATCCGCCGCGAAGGTCTCGGTACCGGCACGGTGATCGGGCGAGGTCTTTCGCACGGCTAACTTCCTGCGCTAACTTCTGGCGTCATGGCAGCGTTGTCTGATGATCTGTCCGCATTGGGTGCCGACTTCCTGGCCGAGGAGTTCGAGGGCGACCCGATACTCGCCTCGATACTCGGTCTGGACGGCTTCGACGACCAGCTCGGCGACTTCTCCGCCGACGCGTTCGAACGACGCACCCGGCGGGCCGCGCACTGGCACGAGCGGTTCTCCGCCGTCGACGCGGGTGGCCTGTCCGCGGACGAGTCCGCGGACCGCGACATGGCACTGGCGACGCTGCGTGGGCGCACCCTGCTCGCCGACTGGGCGGACTGGCGGCGTGATCCGACGATCTACCTGTCCCCCTGTTTCACCGGCGTGCAGGCACTGTTCCAGCACCGGTTGCGCGACGAGGCCGACCTGGTCGCCGCGGCCATCGCCCGACTGGAGCAGATCCCCTCCGTGCTCGCCGCCGCCCGCCAGAACCTGGACCCGACGGTGGTGGCACCGCTGCTGGTGGAACGGGCCGTGGACCAGGCCCGGGTGGGCGAGGACTTCGTCCGGGCCGTGGTCCCCGCGATGGTGGTCGACCCGGACCTGCGGCGCCGGATCGGGCAGGTCGGGCAGCGGGTGGCACCGGTGTTCGCCGCGTTCACCGCGTGGCTGACCGAGGACCTGGCGCACACCGCCTGTGGCGACTGGGCGCTCGGGGAGGCCCGGTACACCGCGTTGCTCCGCGAACGCGAGCTGTTGGACCTGGACACGGCCGCGCTGTACGCGTTGGGTCGGCACCAGTACGACGCACTCGACGAGCAGATGCGCCAGGTGGCCTCGCGGGTACCGGGCGGACGTTCGGACTGGCACGTGGTGATGGAGTCGCTGAACGCCGACCATCCACCGACCCTGGAGGCGATGCGCGCCGAGTACCAGGCCGCCACCGAGCGGGCCAGGCGGTTCCTGCGCGAACACGACCTGGTCTCCTTCGCCCAGGACGAACAGTGCCGGGTGGTCCCGGCCCCGGTGTTCCAGCGCGGTGTCCTGGCGGTGGCCTCCTACTTCGGTCCACCGCTGATGACCGACCGGCGGGTCGGACACTTCTTCGTGCCGTTCACCCCGGAGGGGGCCGACCCCGAGCAGGTGGAACAACGACTCCGCACCAACAGTCGAGCCTCCATTCCCACCATCGCGGTGCACGAGGCCTATCCCGGGCACCACTGGCACACCTCCTGGGCCGCCGCCAACCCGAGCCGGCTGCGCAAGGTGCTGCGGACCCCCTACTTCTCTGAGGGGTGGGCGCTCTACGCC
>DATCWR010000386.1:0-3445 GCA_036566245.1 Mycobacteriales bacterium
CGGTGGCCACCCTGGTCGAGATGCTCGACGACGACCGGGCCGTCCGGCACTGCGGCCCGGTCCCGCTGGCCACCGCGATCGCCCGGGTCGGCGGTGCGCAGGCCCCCAGCGGTGGGCTGCCGTTCGCTGGTTCGCCGTTGGTGGCCCGGGTGGAACGGTTGCTCGACCCACCCACACCGGTACCGCCGGCCCTACGGCTGACCGTGTACGCCACGGCCGTCGCCCTGGTCGGCATCCCCACGGCGCTGCTACTCCTGCCCGGCCTCGGGCTTCTGTAGGCGCCGCACCTCGCCGCACCCGTGTGTGGTGCCAGTGGTTGGTGGCGTCCACCGGTGACCCGGCATCGGTAGGCTGTTGGCATGGCTCAGCCTGACGAGGTGGCCGGCGGGGCCGACTGGGATGTGACCGAGTTCCTTGAGGAGATCCGGGACTTCCGCCGGGCCACCACGGCCAGCTTCAACGCCATGCGCGAGGACCTCGCCGAACTACGCACCAGGGTCGACGACGGGTTCACCGGGATGCGCGGCCAGTTCGACGCCCTCGCCGCCGGGCAACAGCAGATCGTGGACCTACTCAACACGCTCATCGCCCGCCAGGGCGAACACCACACGCGCCCGTAGTCCACACTGGTCACACGGGTTTCTCTACCCTCGCGGGGCCTGTTGCGTTGAGCCTCAGGAAGTGAGCCCGAGACCCGGCCGGACGACCGTGGCGCTCGGGCTTCGCGCTTTCGAGTCCAACTACCCGCAGGGTCAGACTCATTCGGGCAGCCGGCGTTCTGAGATCAGGCCAGTTCGGGGCGGGCTGGGGTGGTTGACAGGAAGTTCTCGATCTGGTCGCGGGTGTCGATGGCCAGGGGCGCGGTCCGTACCTCGGCGGCACAGAGTTGTCTGTGTAGCCGCCGCGCGGTCTTGTCCACATGGGCGATACGGTGTTTTGGGTCGAGTTGGAGTGCCATGCGAGCCGTTTCCGCGGCGGCGTCCAGGTTTCCGATCCGGACCTGAGCAATGGCACCCTGGAGTCGCACCACGGCCATGTTGTCGTAGGCACGATCCTCGGCTGGGCCGTTCTCGTAGGCTTCCACTGTCGCGTCAGCATGCTCGATCACGGCCGGATAGTCACTGATACCGAGATGGGTTCCTGCGCCGTAGAACTGTTGCTTAGCCAGGTTGAACTCCATGAGGCCGCCAAATGCGTCCACAGAGGAGGGCCGAAGGCGTTCGCGGGCTTCGGCAGCGCGCCGGAGTGCCCGGTGGGCAGCCTCGACATCGCCAAGTTCGCCACACGCGCGGGCTTCGATGGCTGGTAGCCATACTCCGGTGGTTCCAGCCGGCTGGATGGCCGTGCCTCGGCGGGCGTAGTCGCGGGCCTTACCTGGTTGGCCGTTCCAGTAGCAGAACAAGGACTGTCGTGCGTACAACCACCCGATCAGTGCAGGGTCGGCAGCCTCGTGCGCGAAGATCTGCCCAGCACGCGCCTGTGCCATGGCCGCAGTCGAGTAACCCAGGTCATCGGAAACCGTGGCGAGCATCCCGCAGGCTGCGGCGGCGAGGAAGTACAGGTCGCGGCGCCGACGCATGGGTTGTCCGCCGTCGAGGTAGGCGAAGATCCGGTCCCGGAGCAGTCGCACACTGCCGAACAACTCCGTGCGGGGGGCATTGGCGAACTGACCGGCCAGTTCGGTGAGGCTCACCCTCAACTGGTCCAGCGTCGTATCGCCGATGTTGCCGCCGTGGTCGGCGTACCGGGTGGATTCCTCGCCAGCCATCAGCACGAGTCCTTCGATCGTGTTGCCCGACCGGATCATGTCGGGCGGCGCCCATGGTGTGCGTGCGTCGTGGGTGTTGCCGGCTTGTGGCCGGGTCATCTCCATCATGCCCACGGCAGCCGCGGATGCGGTAGTGCCGTTGGTGGTCAGTGCGTCGAGAGCGTTGAGGGTGAACTGGTCGGCTGGGGGGAATTTGTCCCAGTCCGAGGGGGCGATCAGGCTGCGGGGGCTGGTCTGGTAGACGCGGGCCAGGGCGGCGAGGTGGCTGACGGTGGGCCGGCGGGAGCGGATCGGCCACCACTCGAACCGGGACAGGGTGGTGTGGTCGACGTACCCGGTTTCCCCGGCGAAGACGCCCAGGAGCCGGTTGACCTGGTCGCAGACCTGGGTGAGGCTCAGTTCCAGGGCCAGCCGGTAGGAGCGTAGTGGGCTGTGGTTCCACCGTTCCCGGATCGCAGCGGCGATCTCGTCGACGCTGTCCTTCCCGCGCCGGTGGAGTGCGTCGCGGAGATGATCACGTTCCAACGAGCTTTCCGGGTAGACGATCTTTGCCACTACAGGGTCCTTTCGTGGTGTTTACCGGCTCCTTTCACACCGGTGCGACGGGGTGAGCCTGTACCACCAGAGTGGGCGAGGGCAAGGCCGTCTCCGCAGGGTTCCGCGTCGGCCTGGCACAGGTCGTTGGCGTGTCGCCCTGATTTATGCAGGTGGCGGTTCTGTGCGGATCCGCACAACCTCCAGGCGCCGTTGTTGGTGATCATCCGGCCCCCAGGTACTTGGGTTGGTGGGTATCCGCAGAAGGGAATGTGATGACCGACAACGACAGGGTCAACCGAACACCGATGCGTACCTACGACGACTGGCCCGGGGCGGCCGGTGGACCCACGGTCCGCCATGCGCCGTCACCGCAGGCCACACCGCCCGACCGGTTGCGGGCGTTCACCGATGCGGTTCTGGAACTGCACCAGGTGTCGGTCGACCGATTCATCCCGATGTGCTCGTGTGGCAACCCGGCCCGGCACTGCCCTATCGTGCGAGCCGAACACGAGGTGCTCGGTATCCCGATGCCCTTCACGTTCGACCCGCCCCGTCTGCCGTACCACGAGGTGTAGGCGGAATGCCCAGACGAACCACGGCCGGTGGGGGAAGGGCCTGTTCCCGACCGGGCTGCCCGGCCAACCGGAACCCGCTGTGCCAGTGCCCTCATCCCGGCCGGACCGGCCCACGGGTGCCCGGACCGGGTCGGCTTTTGGCCGCACTCCTGACGAGGAAGATCCGATGAGCACCACCGAACACACCGAAGCCTGCACCCGGTTCACCGCCACGCTGCTGGCGATCCACCACGCCATCGCTCGTTCCCCGGACGACCCGGTACCCCGGTGCGCCTGCGGCCGGCCAGCGGTCCTGTGCGAGATCAACTCCGCCGCCCGCGACACCGGCCTGCTCACCCCGCTCACCGGCTCCACCGCTGCCAGAAATGCGCATGAGAATGTCAGCAGATCGTACGACTCCTTGAATGAGTGAACGTGTTCGAGAATTCCTGGGTCGCATCTTTCACCGTGCCTCAGTGACTTTGTTGAATTCACTCTTTCGAGTGATCAAATACCGGGATAGTCGAGATAGAATAGGGGCATGGAAACCCTGGCCGATGCTATCTCTCACGACACCGATTCTGGT
>DATCWR010000422.1:0-4540 GCA_036566245.1 Mycobacteriales bacterium
TACCGGTGTCGCGGACCCGCACAACCGAGACCACGGTGTTGGGCTGCGTCGCGGTCGCCGGCATCGCCACCCTGTGGTGGGCGATGACCCGCCAGGGCGACGCCATGCCGTTCTGGGACTCGGTGACCACGGTCGTCTCCCTGGTCGCCCAGTACATGCTCACCCGCAAACTGCTGGGGAACTGGTGGTGTTGGATGGCGGTCGACGTGATCTACGTCGGCGTGTACACCGTCCAGGGGCTGTATCTGACCGCGGCCCTGCAACCGCTGTTCTTCGCCATGTGCGTGGTCGGGCTGCGGTCCTGGCGGAGTTCACTGGCGGCCCTGACCACCTCCACCGCGTCGGTACGGGCCGCGTCATGACCACGGAGGCCCAGACGCCCGCCACCGGGCAACCAGACACCCCAACCACCGCGACAGCCGGGACGCTCGGGGTGGTGATCGGCAAGTTCCTTCCGCCGCACCGCGGACATTCCCTGCTGATCGACACCGCCCGCGCCGGCTGTGACCACCTGCTGGTCATCGTGTGCGCACGGGACACCGATCCGATTCCGGCATCGGCCCGGGCCGACATGCTGCGCGAGATCCACCCCGGGGTCAGTGTCATGGTCACCCCCGACGACATCGCCGACCACGACGCCGAATGTCGCGCCGAGCAGATCTCCGGTGCCTGGGCGGAACGCACCCGCCGGCTGTGTCTGGCCGGCTTCGGTAGGAGGCCCGAGGTGGTCTTCACCTCCGAGGAGTACGGCCCGCGCTACGCGCGCATCCTGGGTGCCCGACACGTCAGCGTTGACCCCGGTCGGGTTCGGGTGCCGATCTCCGGAACCATGGTGCGAGCCAACCCGTGGTCCGCCTGGGACCAGCTACACCCGTGTGTACGAGCCTGGTACACGATCCGGGTGTGCGTGGTCGGCGCCGAGTCCACCGGAACCACCACCCTGGCCCGCGACCTGGCCGCCCGGTACGACTGCGACTGGGTACCCGAGTACGGACGGACGTTCTGCGAGGAGCGCCTCGCCGCCGGACAGCGCATCGACTGGCGGACCGAGGACTTCGTCCACATCGCCCGCCGTCAACAGGCCAACGAGGACGCTGCCGCGCGGGCCGGCGGCTGGCTGCTGATCTGCGACACCGACGCACTGGCCACCTCGATCTGGCACCAGCGGTACCTCGGCACCCGTTCGGCCGAGGTGGCGGCGATCGCTATGAGCCGTCGGTACGCGCTGTACCTGCTCACCGGCGACGACATCCCGTTCGTGCAGGACGGGACCCGGGACGGTGAACACGTGCGCGGCTGGATGACCCAACGGTTCCGCGAGGAACTGGCGGCCCGGGCGTTGCCCTGGGTCGAGGTGACCGGCAGCCGCGCGCGGCGACTCGCATCCGCCACCGCCCATGTCGACGCCCTGCTCGCGTCCGGACCCACGGCCCGATGACCAACCCGCTGCCCGCCCGGCCCTGGGTGGACCAACGCCGAGTCTGGCCCGACACCGGCCGTGTCCTGCTCGCCCATCACGACCCGACCACGGTCGTGGTCTACCAGGCATACCGTCCGGAGATCGCCGAGCACGCGGTGCGGTACCAGCGGTTCGGCGGCCCGTTCAGCCTCGACCGGATGAGCTGGGTCAAGCCCGGATTCCTGTGGATGATGTACCGATCCGGTTGGGCCAGCAAGCCCGGTCAGGAGCGCGTCCTGGCCGTCCGACTGCCCCGACCGGCATTCGAGTCGATCCTGGCCGCTGCGGTGCCGTCAGGCTTCGACGCTGCGCGATACTCCGACCGTGCCGCGTGGCGGGCCGCGACAAGGGAATCAGACATCCGCGTGCAGTGGGATCCCGACCACGACCCACACGGGCGCCCACTGGCTCGCCGGGTGATCCAACTCGGGCTACGGCGCGAGGTCCTGCGTCGCTACGCCCGGGACTGGCCGGTGGAGATCCGTGACATCACCGACTTCGTGGCCGAGCAGCGCGATCTGGTCGCATGTCTGGAACTGGAGAAGTTGCTGATCCCGATCGAGACGGCCTACCCGTTCGTGGAGCGCGAACCCGGTCCTGTCCCGGCGTCCTGACCGGGACCATCGTCGACCGCCACCGTGGTCAGCACGGCTTCGAGGTGACTAACTAACACACCAGGACGTCGAGGAGGTGGTCGAGTTCGGCGGCGGGGTCGTCGGTGAGTCCGGTGTGCACCGGGCCGGTCTGGATCACGGTGCTGCGGGGTGCGGTGAGCCAGCCGAACCGTTCGCCCGGTCCCAGGTTGGCCGCGGCCGGCCCACCTGCCTGGTCTCCGGCGCAGGCGGCCTCCCAGGCCCGCAGTCCGGCCCGGACCGCCTCGACGTCCACACCGGGATCCACCGCCCGCAGTCGGTCGACGTCCAGGTGGGTTCGGGCGGCCAGGAAGTCCCGGCCCTGGCAGTACAGGATGACCCCGACGTTGATCTGCTCGCCGCGTTCCATCCTGGGTACCAGCCGGATCACCGCGTACTCGAACGGGTCCCTCATGCCGCCGCCACCCGGGGCAGCCAGGCGCCGCTGTCGGCGGCCCTCGCGGTGAGGTGGGCGACGTAGGCCGCCCGGGCCGCGTCGGGGCTGTCGAACGGCGGATCGACCAGCCACGCGTCGGGGACCAGGTCGAGCACCTCACCGAGCAGTTCGGCGGTGACCCGTCCGGACAGTGCGACGTCGGCGCCGGCCAGGTCCGTGGCGCTGCCGGCCAGTACGTGGTCGTGCGCGTCGTAGGGCCGGCGCACTGCGGCCGCCGCCCGCGGCCAGTTGTGGTGGAAGTACAGACAGGCACCGTGGTCGATCAGCCACACGTTGCGGTGCCACACCAGCAGGTTCGGGTTGCGCCAGCTTCGGTCGACGTTCTCCACGAACGCGTCGAACCACAGCACCCGGGAGGCCAACACCGGATCGACCGGGTGCGCGGCCGGGTCGAAGCCCAACGCGCCGGGCAGGAAGTCCACGCCCAGGTTGGATCCGGCACTCGCCCGCAACAGGTCCTGGATCTCCTGGTCGGGCTCGGCCCGGGCGATGATCGGGTCGATGGTGATCGCGACCAGGTCGGGGACCGGCAGTTCCAGCCGCCGGGCCAACTCGCCGACGACCACCTCGGCGACCAGTGCCCTGGCCCCCTGTCCCGCGCCACGGAACTTCGCGACGTAGGTCCCAAGATCGTCCGCCTCAACGATGCCGGGCAACGATCCGCCCTCGCGAAGGGGGGTCACGTACCTGGTCGCCGTCACCTCGGGAAGCATGGCGCCCACGGTACGTGGGGTCGGTCCATGGTGTTGCCGGGCGCCGTCGTTCGGCCGGCGCCCGGCTCAGCTCCTCACGGCGCGACCGGCGAGTCGTCCTTCTTCGCGGTGCGCAGTTCACGGGTCTGGTCGTACATTCGCGCGACGTAGGACTCCAACTGGCTCCGCTCGACCCTCCACTGGCCACGCCCGCCGATCTTGATCGCGGGCAGGCTGCCGCTGCGGACCAGCGCGTAGGTCTGGGACGCGGAGATGTTCAGGATCTCCGCGACGTCGCTCAGGGTCAGAAACCGGTCGGCGGCCATGGTGGCTCCACTTCTGCTCAGGGCCGGGGTGGCAAACACAAGATCAAGATCAAGATATCCAAAACACGCCGCTTCGGTGAATATCAAGATTCAGGGTTAATATCCTACGTTTGCTTTTGGTAGATGCCATCCAGGGTACCTGGATCGGGAGAAAGCGCCACTTGTGGTGGCATCTGCCTGGGTCTGACACGGTTCAGTGCGCACGGCAGCCGGGTACGGCGGGCGACACATGAGACCAAGATGACACAGACCAGGCTCCGACCAAGACATCGACGGATGGACATGGGCCCTACTTGGGATACCACAGCCCCATCCGTCGGGACCGTCGGCACCGCTGCGAACAGCCAGCGGGCTCAGGAACGACGGGCGCGGAAACGAACCCGCCGGGGCGTCAGTTCGGTCTCCACGTCGGTGAACCCGACGGCCGCCAGCCGCGCTGGCAGGGTTTCCGGCTCCAGCACGGTCATGGTGTCGAGCACGTGCAGGGCACGCCAACGCAGGTTCGGCCGACTGTCACAGCCACAGAAGTACCCACCCGGCTCGAGCACCCGGTGGGCCTCGGCGAACAACCGGTCCTGGTCGGCCGGCGACGCGACGTGGTGCAGCATGGTCATCGCCACCACCGCGCTGAACCGACCGTCGGCGAACGGCAGCCTGGTGGCATCGGCCCGCACCACCGTCACGTTCGTGCCGGCCAGGCGGGCCGCCAGCGCGGGCGCGTCGCGCGCGTCGATCTCCACCGCACTGAGCCGCTCGGCCCGCTGCCGCAACAGGTTGGTGGTGAGCCCGGGCCCGGAACCCAGTTCGAGTGCGTGCCGGCCTAGTTCGACTCCGCCAATCACCCAGGGGATCAACTGGCCCTCCACCAGCGCGCCCCACTCCGGTGAGCGGCAGTAGCGGCGGTGCAGAAGGTTCATTCCTGCCTCCCGTGATACACCGGCATAGGTCAGGCTACCGCCGGGCCCGAACCGGCC
>DATCWR010000426.1:0-4522 GCA_036566245.1 Mycobacteriales bacterium
CCCGCAGCGGCGCGGCCAGGGTGGCACCCAGTGCGTCGGCCAACGGCGCGTGGTCGGCCGCCAGCGGGGCCGGTCCTGCATGGGCCAACTCCCGGGCCCGTGCCCACGGGGTGGACCTCACCTCCGACCTCGAACCGGCGCACCCGGGCCGAGCCCGCCGGTCACGGTCCCCAGCCCTCGGCCAGTCGGCTGACCTGTCCGGCCATCTCGGCGGTGGCGGCCGGGTTGGCTGACCGGCCCACCGCCACCCCCAGCAGGAAGGTGGTCAGGGGCGCGGCCGGCCGGGCCACCCCGTGGGCCACGTCCCGGGCCAGGTCCAGTACCGCGGTGACCATCTCGGCGCGGTCCACCGCGTCCTCGATGCCCAACTCCCGACACACCGTGTCGGTCCACTCCTCCAACGTGCTCATGCGGCACCACGCGCGCCGCGTCGCCCGACTCGTTCCACCACTGCTCCGCTCATGCCCGCCCTCGCCTGGTCGAAGCCCCCTGCCGGTTCACATCCTGCCCGGTCCGGGCCGGGAGGCTGTGGATCTTCGCCGGATGTCCAACCGCCGGGCCCGCCGCAGGTCGTCGGGGGTGTCGCAGTCGAACCACGGAGGTGCACCTCCCGAACCGGTCGCCCGGCGGCGTTCCACCGAACCGGCGGCGGCCAGGAGTCGACGCATCGACACCCCGGCCGGTTCACCCAACCCGGCAAGTGCCACCCGCAGCGCGGGAGTGGACCAGACCGCGACCAGGTACTGGTCCGCGCCGGTGTCGTCGACCAGCACGGCCGCGTCGTGGCCGACCACCGCCCCGACCAGCATCCGGACCTCCGCCGAGGTGACGAACGGCAGGTCGGCGGCGAGCAGGGCGACCAGCGGTGCGGTCACGTGGGCCAGCCCGGCGGCCACCGCGGCCACCGGTCCCGACCCGGCCGGTTCCTCACGGGTGACCACGTCGGCGTGCAGTCCGCGGTACCCGGGGCCGACCACGACCAACCGGGCCGCCCCGGACACGGCCTCGGCCACCCGCAGGGCCATCGGTCGGCCCCCCACGACCAGCCCCGGCTTGTCCACGCCGCCCATCCGGCGGGCCGTGCCGCCGGTGAGCAGCACCGCGTCGTGGCGGGGAACCGGTTCGGGACCGGTCAAGACCGCACCGGCAGTGCCACCCGGTCCGCGCCGGTGTAGACGTTGCAGCGCCGGCCACGCAGGAACCCGACCAGGGTGACCCCGAACTCCTCGGCCAACGCGACGGCCAGACTGGACGGTGCCGAAACCGAACACACCACCGGGATACCCGCCGTGATCGCCTTCTGCACGATCTCGTAACTGGTCCGGCCACTGACCATGAGCAGGTGGCCGACCAGTGGCAACCGCCCCGACAGGGTGGCCCACCCCACCACCTTGTCCACGGCGTTGTGCCGGCCCACGTCCTCGCGGACGCACGCCGCCGTCCCGTCCCGGTCGAACAGCCCGGCGGCGTGCAGCCCCCCGGTGGCGGCGAAGACGCCCTGTGCGGCCCGCAGCAGGTCGGGCAACCGGTACAGCGTCTCCACGTCGTACCGGGTCCGGTCGGCGGCAAGTGATCCGACGCCGCGCAGCCGCAGCGCGTCCAGACTGGCCTTGCCACACACCCCGCAGGCGCTGGTGGTGGTGAAGTGCCGCTCCAGGTTCGGAAGTTCGGGCAACCGCCGGGCCGCCAGCTCGACCGTGACCACGTTGTACCGCTGTTCGACCTCCAGGGTCGGGTCGGTGCAGTAGGCGATCTGGCGCGGCCCGTCCGTGCCGGCGTACACCCCCTCGGAGTGCAGGAAGCCGGCGGCCAGTTCGAAGTCGGCGCCCGGGGTGCGCATGGTCACCGCCACGGTGCGGGTCTCCCCGCCGGCGGCAACCCGGATCTCCAACGGCTCCTCGGTGGCCAGGCTGTCCCGGCGCACCACCTCGCGCCCGTCGTCGAAGACGTGCATCCTGGCCCGGATCGTGCTCCCCGGCCGGTCTCGCATGGTCACACCGCGGCCGGGTCGGCGGCGGAGTCGGTGGCGCGTTCCACCGTGACCACCGCGTTGTAGTCCGGGATCTGGGCTCGTGGCGCCCGCCGCCTGTGGTCGATGAGCACCTGCCCCTCCGGCCAGTGCACCTGGAGGTTCCCGGGGGTGATCGGGGCCAGGTACACCCGGCCGCGCATCGATCCGGCCGGACTGCGCAGCACCACCTCGTCGCCGTCGGCCAGGGCCAGCCGGGACGCGTCGGCGGCGTTCATCAGCACGGCCTCACGCACGGCGCCGTTGAGCGCGTCCCGGTTCTCGTGCACCATGCTGTTGAACTGCTTGCCCCGCCGGGTGGCCACCACGAACGACCCGTCCGGACGTTCCCGGGCCGGCGGGCGGACCACGGTGAAGTGGGCCTTCCCGTCCGGGGTGGGGAACTTCCAGCCGTGGCACAGGTGCTTGCCGCCGTACTGGAACTGGTCCCCCTCGGCGGACAGGTGCCGGATCGCGGCGTAGGCCGGGATGGCCTGGGCGATGTCCTCGCGGATCTCGGCGGTGCCGGTGTAGCGCACCGTGTGGGCGATCTCCGGCCGGGTCCGGGCGGCCAGTTCGCCAAAGATCCGCCACTCCGGCCAGGCCTGCTCGATCCTCGGCCCGGGAATCTCCGGGCTGAAGATGACCCGTCGTTCGGTGGAGGTCTCGGTAACCCCGCCGACCATCTCGTAGCGGGTCTGGGCCGGCAACACCAGCACCGTCTCGGCCGGGTCGACCAGCATCTGGCTGGACAGACAGATGTCGATGTGTACCCGCAGCGGCACCCGGGCCAGCGCCTCACGGGTGTAGCCCGGGTCCGGCATGACCTCCAGGAAGTTCCCGCCGGAACTGACCAGGACGTCCAGTTCGCCGTCGTAGGCGGCCTCGATCATCTCCGCGGCGGTGAGCCCGTTGCCGCTGGGCACGTCGAAGCCCCACATCTTGGAGAACGCCACGGCGTTCTCCGGCGTGGTGGGCAGCCCGCCGGGCAGCACGGTGGAGTACGCGCCCATCTCGGCCCCACCCTGCACCCCGGAGTGGCCGCGGATCGGCATCAGACCGCAGTTCTCCCGGCCGACGAACCCCTTGGCCAGGCCCAGGTTGATGATCGCCTTGATGTTGTCCTCGCCGAACTCGTGCTGGGTCACCCCCATGCTCCACACCAGCACGGCGGTCTTCGCCTCGTGCAGCATCTGGGCCAGCCCGGCCATCTCCTCCCGGGAGGCGCCGGCCACCGCCTCCAGGTCCTCCCAGGACTGCCCGGCCAGGGTCTCGGTCAGCTCGTCGAACCCGACGGTGTACTCGTCCACGAAGGACCGGTCCACCCAGCCCTTGTCGATCATGTGCTTGAGCACGCCGTTGAGGAAGCCGACGTCACCACCGACGTTGATCTGGAAGAACCGGTCGGCGATCTTCGTGCCGAACACCGCGCTCTCGGTGTTGGAGGGCACCCAGTACCGCTCCATCCCGGGCTCCCGGTAGGGGTTGACCACCGCGACCCTGGTACCGGCCTTCTTGGCGTGGTACAGGTACTTCATCGCCACAGGTTGGTTGTTGGCCACGTTGGAACCGATGAACACGACCAGGTCGCTGCCGATCCAGTCGGTGTAGGAACAGGTGGTCGCGGCCACGCCCAGGGCCTCCTTGAGCCCGAACGTGCTCGGCGCGTGACACACCCGCGCGGCGTTGTCGATGGAGTTGCTGCCCAGCGCGCGTACCGCCTTCTGCGCCACGAAGTAGTTCTCGTTGGGGATGCCACGGCTGGTCAGGTAGGCGGCGAACCGGTCCGGTCCGGCCGCGCGCAGCCGGTCGGCGACCAGGTCGAGAGCCTCGTCCCAGCCGATCCGGGTGAACCCGGCCTCGCCCCGGCGGCGGATCATCGGGAACGGCAGCCGACCCGCGTCGCGCAACTCGGAACTGCGCCGGGTCGCCAACGCCCCGGCGTCGCGCAGCATCGCCGCGTCCAGCGCGGGCATGGTGTTGAGCCTGAGCAACCGGAGCCTGATGTTGCACAGGTGGACCTGGTCGAGGGTCCAGTCCCGCATGCCGATCGTGCCCAGGGCGCAACCGTCGCAGGTGCCGTGGTTGAGAATCCGCCAGGCGTAGCCGAGTTGGTCCTTGTTCTCGCGGACCGCGTGCACGATCTCCAGATAGTTGTTCGGACGGCCCTCGCCGATCCCGAACGGCTTCAAGCTTGCCCAGTTTGCCGGGTTTATGCGCTTTTCTTTCCTCGTCATACTGGCTTCGCCTCGCTCGTCGTCACTCTGTGGCGTGGGTCCCCGAAGGCATACCGACGTTACCGTGCAAAATGCCCGATGCAATCCCCCAATCTCCACCTACCGACACGTCCGGGGGAATCCGCCAACCCACCGGACCGGCCACACGTCCCACCAACCATGGACACGGACATTGGTCGGCGGGCGTTCCTCGCCGCGGCCGGGCTCACCGCGGCCGCCGGCCCCCTCACCGGCTGCCGCCCCCAGAACGGCGGTGGGGTCGACACCGGAGGGGCAC
>DATCWR010000372.1:0-13875 GCA_036566245.1 Mycobacteriales bacterium
GGCCCGCGACTCGTCGTCGGCGAGCAGTCGGCCGACCGCCGCGCCGATGTGATCCGGATCGGCGTCGGTCACCAGCCCCGCTCCGGTGTCACGTACGTCCTGGGCCAGCGCGCAACAGTCCATCACCACGACCGGGGTACCCACCGACATGGCTTCCAGGATCGTCATCCCGTACGGCTCGGCGACGGACGGCAGCACGTGTACGGCCGCCCGGGCGAGCCAGCGCATCACCTCGGCGTGTGGCAGCGGGCCCAGGTAGGACACCGCGTGTGCCACGCCCAGGGTGCGGATGTCGGCCCGCACCGCGGCCAGTCGACCCTCGTCCGGGCCGATGATCACGAACCGGGCGTCGGGCATCGAGCGGAGAAGTCGGGCGGCGGCCTGCACGAACAGTTCGGGGCGCTTGCGGGCGTGCAACCGGGCGGCGAACACCACCAGTCGCGGGTCCCGTCGGGTCGGGTTCACCTCGTCGGTCGGAACCCCGTTCGGCAGTTGACTCACCCGGTCGAGCCCGGCTCCGACCACCGCCTCCAGATCCTGGCGCTCCCGGTCGGTCAGGCACAGCACCGCCCCGGCCCTGGTCAGCACCCGCCGGGTGGCCAGCGCGTCGAACGGCCTGGCCAGCATCCGGGAGGACGGATCGACCATGCCGTTGCACTGCACCACCAGGGGTGTGCCGACCGCCAGCGCGCCCAGCGCGAACGGGGTGGCGACCAGGTCCCGGCTCAGGTGCACGTGTACCAGGTCGGCGCCACGTACGGCCGGACCCAGCCGACCGAGCAGCCTCGGGCTGAGCAGGCCGCTGAACCCCGCCCCCGGTACCACCTGGTGCACCGGTGCGGTCAGCACCGGCACGCCCCGGATGGTCGGCGGTACCGGGCGATGACTACGCGCTCCGGCGACCAGCCGCACCTGGTGGCCGCGCCGGACCAACTCGGCGGTCTGGTTCAGTGCCGTCTGTTCCGGCCCGCCGAACTCCCCGGTCGGGCCGCACAGGGTGACCACGTGCAGAATCCTCACAGCCTCTCCCTCTGTCGTGGTCGGGTGGGAAGCGAACCACCGGGTACCAGCACGGTTCCCGCGGACACGTCGCGGCTCGCCGTCGTGTTGGCGGCCACCACCGCACCGGGTTCCACGGTCACCCCGGGCAGGACCACCGCGCGCGCGCCGACCCAGCAGCCGTGGCCGAGCCGGATCGGTGCGTTCCGGTAGCGGAAGTCGGTGGTCCGGTGATCGTGGCCACCGGTGCACAGCAGCGCCTCCTGCGAGACACACACGTTCGATCCGATGTGGATCGGCTCCAGGTTCAGCAGCCAGGCACCCTCGCCGATCCAGGAGTTGTCCCCGACCGACAGCTTCCACGGCCACAGCACCCGCACGTCGTGCCGGACCAGCACGCGACGGCCCACCGTGGCACCGAAGGCCCGCAGCAGGCCGACCCGCAGCCGGGCCGGGCACCACCACCTGCGGAAGACCAGGTTCTGCACGGCGAACCAGAGCGCCTGGACGGTCACACAACGGCCCTTGTCGTAACCGGTTCTGCTGAACGTGCTCAGGTCACGCATGGCTGGTCCTCCCGCCGTTGTCTCGTCTGAACAGACAGCTCATGAGCACGGCGATCACGCTCAGATGGAACATCGCCTGCAACAGCGACCCGCGCAGCACGATGACCTGGTACACGGCCAGAACCGGTACTGCCAGACACGCGGCGGTGGGACACCGCTGCCGGAAGTCACGAACGAACGCCTCGTCGGCTCGACGGCTGACCGCCCCCAACGCGACGAACGCGACCAGCACACCCGGTAGTCCGAAGTCCAGGTACGTCTCCGCCCACAGTGGAGCGGACAGGTTCGTGTTGAGCGTGTTGCCCTCGAACCGGGCCAGCAGGATTCCGGTGTCCACCGGCTTGTCCGGCCACGTCTGACGCGGCACCCAGAACAACAGCACCCCCTCGAGTTGGCGGCCCAGGGTGTGCCCGTTCGCGCCGACGTACTCGGCTGCCGCGCGCACCTGGGGGAAGCTGTCGTAGTCGCCCTTGTTGACCAGTTCCTGCACGGGGGTGTGGGCGGCCCGGTCCACCGGGTCGGTGTAGCGGAAGTGGTCTGCGTACGGAAAGACCAGCAGCAGGGCAGCCAGGGTGGCGACCATCCCCACCCTGGCCAGTCGGGGGCGGTGGACCGCCGGCACCAGCAGCAGGATGGAGACCAGTACGGTGCCGAACCAGTGCCGGGCCGAGGAGATCGGGTTGTTCACCACGGTGTTGACCGCGAGCAGCGCGACCACCCCGCCCCACTCCTGGGCGGACAGCGGTCCGACCAGGCTGGCCTTCCAGAGCAGCCCGTAGAGCAGTAGGAACGCGCTCACCGTGACCACGCTGACCAGCAGCGTGCCGGCGGCCTTGTCGTCCGGTCCGAGCAGACCGCGCATCCGCAGCACCAGGCTGGCCGCCTCCCGGCTGGTGAACAGGGCGTGCAGGCCGCCGATCCGACCGACCAGCATCGGGGAGACGGCGACGAACGCGACAACCGCGACCAGGTAGCCCCGGACCGGTCGCCGGGGATGCTGGACCGGGTCGCCCGCCGATAGGTCGCCCGCCGATGGGTCGCCCGCCGATGGGTCGCCGGCCGGTTTCCCGCCGACCAGCCGGGCGCCGACGAGGTAACCCGCCAGGCCGACGACGATGGCCAGTTGGGCGTCAGCCAGGTACCCGAGTCCACCTCGGACCGGGATCGGGGACTGACCGGTCGTGACCTGTGCGACACCGGCCACCCCGAGCCAGATGTACACGTAGGTCCAGAAGAAGAACGCCAGCGGGCGCAGCGTGGCGGTGGCCAGCATGCCCGCCAGACAGGCGCCGGCCAGTACGGTCACCCCGACCTGCGTCCAGACCAGCAACCCGAAGCTGGACCACGCCCGGTCCGGTCCGGACACGTACACCACCAGGTAGCCGGGAACCAGTACACACAGGACGAACGCCGCGCACAACCCGGTCACCGGCGACCGCGCCGACGGCAACCGAGGTGTCCCCGAAGTCGTCGGTACCGTCGGGGAAAGGCCAGCCCGCGGCACAGTATCCACACCGGACCGGCCGGGCACCGGAGACCGGCTGGACAACACCGGGCCGGGGGAGGGGGCTGTGTCGACCACTGACGCCCTACCCGCGCTCGAACAGGATGGTGCGCTCGACCCCGAGTACGGTCGTGCACCGGATCGCCGCGCGTACTTCCAGGCCGTGTCGCCGGGCCAGTTCGGTGATCTCGTCGGGTGTGCGCCCGTACCCCTCCGGCACACGTCTGGCCCGCCACAGGATCCCCTGCGGTCCGGACAGGACACTGAACGAGCAGACCACCCCGCGTCGGGCCACCCGGGCGAACTCGGCGAGCACCCGGTCCTGCACCGGCGGTGGCAGGTGCTTGGTCAGCGCGTGGGAGAACACGTAGTCACAGCTCCCGCCTCGGATCGGCAGTCGCTCCGCCTCGGCCCGCACCAGTCCGGCCGCCCGGCGCTCGGACGAGGCCAGCCTGGTTCCGGCCGCCGCCAGCATCGGTGCGGAGATGTCCGCACCGAACACCGAGTGGCCGGCGTCGAGCAGGTGTCGGGCCCACCGGCCGTTGCCGACCGGGCAGTCCAACACCTGTTGCCCTGGGGACAGCAGGGCCAGGATCCGGGTGACCGCCTTCTGCTCGACCCGCCAGCGGTACCGACCCAGCGGGCTGGTGTACCGGTCGGCCTCGTAGCGTTCGACGACCACCGGGTCGGTGTAGTACTCGCGGGCCGTGTAGCTCACCGGGACACCTCCTGGTCGCCGTGGTGGTCGTGGTGGTCGTGGTGGTCGTGGTCGACACCGGTCAGCACCCTGGCCCGGGCGTTGGCCACCGCGGCCAGTGACGCGGTGGCCAGCAGGTACTGCCGGGCGTTGCGGCCGAGACTGCCGCGCAGTTCGGGGTCCTTGGCCAACCGGAACAGTTCCTCGGCCAGGCCGATGTGGTCGCCGGTGGCGAACACCACACCGTTGTCCGGGAACAGCAGTTCGGGGATGATCCCGCTGTCGCTGCCGACACACGGCAGGCCGGTGGACATCGCCTCCAACAGGGCCCGACCGTCGTGTTCCTGGTGGTCGGGTTCCCTCGCGCTGGGCATCACGAAGACGTCCAGGGTGCGTAGGAACTCGGCCACCCGGTCGTTGGCCCGGGTGGGGTGGACCCGCAGACCACCGCGTAGCCGGAGCCGGGCGATCTCGTCGCCCAGGTCGGGGTCGACCGGGCCCATCAGGTGTAGTTCGGCCTGGGGTATCTGTTCACGGACCAGCGTGAACGCTCGCAGCAGGACATCCACCCCCTTGCGCCGGTTCACCCGTCCGACGAACCCGATCCGGAAGCGGTCCACCGGGCCCGGGACGACCGTCGGCCGGAACACGGCGGTGTCCACGGCCAGGTGCGGCACCACCGTGATCCGGTGTCGGGGGTACCCGAACTCCCGCTCGTACAGGTGGGCGGTCAGGTGGCTGGTGGACATCACCCCGGTCACGTACCGCAGCCCGACCCGGGCCAGCAGTCGTTTGGTCGCCGCCAGCCGGGGCGGGGTGGTCCGGAACGTGTTCTTCTTGACCGCGAGGTACACCCGGGCACCGGCGAGGAGTTTGGCCGCGAGCAGGCCCTGCCAGAAGATCGGCATCCACGGGTCGTACTCGATCACGACGTGGTCCGGACGGCGGGTCATGCCCAGCCGCAGTGACGTGAGCAGGTAGATCGAGCCCCGTCGGGGAACGCGAGGATAGCTGAGCACGTGGTAGCCGCCGCGGGCACCGGACACACCGGCGGTGCGTTGCGGGAAGACCAGCACCGATCCGGACCGGGGGGTGACCAGGGTCACCCGCAGGTGTTCGCCCAGGGCGGTCAGGTTCTTGGCCACCTCCGCCTCCAGGTAGGAGTGGCTGATCACCAGACACGAGGGCCGGTCCGGCCCGTCGACCGGGGTCCGCCCGGGACCGGTCAGGTAGCTGGTCCACCAGCACGACACCGCCAGCGCACTGCCTGCCAGCATGCCCACCGCGGCACCGGCGGCGCCGTGGTGTGGGACCAACAGGCTGACCGTGATGACCGTGGCCATGGCCGACAACAGCCGTACCACCAGGGTCCAGGTGGCACGCCGCCGGGCCCGGTGCACGATGAACGGCGCGGTGCCCAGCGACTCGAGTATCTTCTGCGCGCCCACGATCCACACCAGACCACCCAGCGCCGGCCAGACCGGGCCGGCCAGCACCGTGCCCACCTCGACCGGGGTGAACCCGAGCGCGGCGGTCCACAGCCCGGCCAGGCCGCCGAGCAGCAGGGCGCACCCGCGTACCACCGGACGGCTGTCCCGCCGCTCGGCGATCCGCCGGGCCACCTCGGGCACCCCGAACGCGCGCATCCCGGTGACCACGACATGCAGCGGACCGAACAGTGCCTGCACCAACCGGAGTTGACCGACCGCCGCCGGCCCGGCCAGCGCACCGGTCAGGTACAGGGTCACCTGGACCGTGCCGACCGACGCGACGGCCTCACCCACGTACCGACCAGCCAGTCCCCGGCTGGCGTGGGTCCAGGCCGGGATCTTGTCGAACCGGGGGACCGCTCCCAACGGCACCGCCAGCACCAGCGCGGCCGGCCAGGCCGGTACCCCCCACGCCAACACCAGGTCGGCCACGTCGGTGTGTCCGGCCCGGATCACCGCGATGGTGGCGACCAGTTCGGTGATCGTCCACACCGTGTCGGAGAGCAACGCCAGGTGCGCCCGGTCACGGGAGAAGGCGAGGTTACGCAGGCAGTCCTGAAGCAACAGTCCGGGCAGCAGGGCCGCCAGTGCCAGCAGTGCGGCGCTGGGTAGCACCGCACAGGCCAGTGCGATCGCCAGTCCGGCCAGTGCACCCAGGCTCAGCGACGTGGCCACCGCGCCACCGACCGCACCGGAGGAGATCCGTCCGGTCAGGACCAGCAGTGGTTCGCCGACCAGTGCCTGGGACATCGTGACGAGGATCTGGTAGGCGGCCAACACCAGCGCGTAGCGACCGAACCCGGCCAGTGGCACCGAGTGGGCCACCACCAGGGTCAGTGCGATGTTGCCCAGGCTGGACACGCCCTGGTCGGCCACCACCAGACCGGCCCGACCGCGCAGCGACAGCCGCGTCGGTGGGGTGGACCGGTTCGGGACGACCGGGTGGGAAGGCCGATCCGGACGGTGACCTGGCTGGTCGGGCCACCGGTGCGACAACCGCGACATGCGTCCGCCCTACTGATCGATCCGTACCAGCCGACCACTCAACTGGTCGTCGAGTTCGCGGATGTCGGCATCGGTCATGATCCGGGCGAGTTCGGGGGTGAACACGGTGGGCTCCCAGCCCAGCGCCTCCCGAGCCCGGGACGGGTTGCCGATCAGGGTGTCCACCTCGGTCGGACGGTGGTACCGGGGGTCGTGCCTGACGTGCCGCTGCCAGTCCAACCCGGCGTACTCGAATGCCATCCGGGCGAAGTCGCGCACGGTGTGCGCGGTGCCGGTGGCCACCACGTAGTCGCCCGGCCGATCGCACTGGAGCATGCGCCACATCGCCTCCACGTACTCCGGCGCGTAACCCCAGTCCCGGACCGCCTCGAGGTTGCCCAGGTACAGGTGATGCTGCAACCCGGCCCTGATCCGGGCCACCGCCCTGGTGATCTTGCGGGTGACGAACGTCTCCCCCCGGCGCGGGGACTCGTGGTTGAACAGGATCCCGTTGACCGCGAACAGGCCGTACGCCTCGCGGTAGTTGCGGGTGACCCAGTACGCGTACAGCTTGGCCGCGCCGTACGGCGACCGTGGCCACATTGGAGTGTCCTCATGCTGCGGTGGTGGCGCCGAGCCGAACATCTCCGAGGAGGATGCCTGGTAGAACCGGGCCGGAATCCCGGTACAGCGGATCGCCTCCAACAGCCGGACGGTTCCCAGCCCGGTGACGTCGCCGGTGTAGGTGGGTTGGTCGAACGACACCCGCACGTGGCTCTGTGCGGCCAGGTGGTACACCTCGTCCGGTTCGATCCGGGTCAGCAGCGTGGCCAACCCGGCGCCGTCGTGCAGGTCGCCGTGGTGCAGGAAGAGTCGCCGGTCAGGATCGTGCGGGTCCTGGTAGAGGTGGTCCAGCCGTCCGGTGTTGAAACTGGACGATCGTCGGACCACACCGTGCACGGTGTAGTCCTGTGCCAGGAGGAGTTCGGCCAGATAGGACCCGTCCTGGCCGGTGATTCCGGTGATCAGCGCAGTCTTCGACATGTTGCCCCCGTGTGGCGCGCTCGCCGCCCCGGTTGCCCAGCGCGATCGAACCTGCACGGAGGGTAGTACATTCGGCCTCTGATCCGCGCCAAGCGCGTGCGTACCGGACCGCGCGACCTCCAGACAACCGCGGCCACGAACGGGGAGAACACCGTGGACCTTCGCGACTTCATCCGCCTGCTGCGTCGACGTTGGCGCCTGGTGCTGGCACTGACCCTGGTCGGGACCGGCGCCGCCGTCGGCCTGACCGAGGCCACCACGCCGATGTACCAGGCATCGGTGCGGACCTTCGTGTCCCTTCGGGACTCCGGTGGTTCGGCCAGTGCCTACCAGGACAACCTGTTCAGCCAGGCCAGGGTGAAGTCCTACGCGAAGATCGTGGACTCCCCGTCGATCACCACCGCCGTGATCAGGGACCTCAAACTCTCGCTGAGTGACGAGCAACTGTCCGAACGGATCACCGCGAGTGTGCCGGTCGACACCGTCCTGGTCGACATCACCGTGCGGGACAGTTCTCCGACCCGGGCCAGGGACATGGCCAACGCGGTCGGCGCCCGGTTCGCCACCGTGGTGGGCGATCTGGAGCAGCCGCCGGACAGTCAGGAGTCCCCGGTCAGTGTGACCGTGGTGCGGCCGGCTGACCGACCTGACTCCCCGGTCTCCCCCCGCGTCCCGTTGAACATCGGACTCGGCGTGCTGGTGGGGCTTGGCCTGGGCGTCGGTCTGGCGGTCCTGCGGGACTCGCTGGACAGCAGCGTGAAGACCCGGGCCGATCTCCAGGCGCTCACCGGCAGTGGCGCGCTGGGCGTCATCGGGTTCGACCGGCGGGCCAGGTCCAACCCTCTGGTCACCCAGGTCGACTCGCGCAGCCCGCGGGCCGAGGAGTTCCGTGGTCTGCGGACGAACCTTCGTTTCGTGGACGTGGACCGGCCACCGAAGCTCGTCGTGCTGACCAGTTGCCTCAGTTCGGAGGGCAAGTCCACCACCACCTGCAACCTGGGCCTGACCATGGCCAGTGCGGGGATGCGGACCATCGTGGTCGAGGCAGACCTGCGCAATCCCAGTGTCGCGGACTACCTGGGTCTGGAGGGCGCGGTCGGGCTGACCGACGTGCTGGCCGGCGGGGCGCGACTCGACGACGTGTTGCAGCAGTGGGGGGACCTGCCGATGCAGGTGCTGGCCAGTGGCGAGTTGCCGCCGAACCCGAGTGAACTGCTCAGTTCGGCGCAGATGGCCGACCTGCTGGCCCAACTGCGTGCCCGGGCCGACTTCGTCCTCATCGACACCCCGCCGGTGATCCCGGTGACCGACGCCGCGGTACTCGCCCGCGAGTGTGACGGGGCGATCCTGGTGGTCCGACATGGACACACCGACCGGGACCTGGTCCGCCGGGCCATGGAGTCCCTGAACAACGTGGGCACGAGGGTGCTGGGCACCGTGCTGACCATGGCGCCGATGAAGGGCAGGCAGGGTTACTACTACGCGCGTTCGGGTGGCCGGTACCGGCCCGAGGCGGCCGCTCCGGTGCGGGTGACCGCGACCGCCCCGGCCGGGTCAAACCCAGACCCGGGGCAGCACGCCGGTGCCGGTGCGACAGTCGGCACGGACGCCGGAGCGGACGCCGGCGGGTCGACCCGCCAGCCGGCCGAGTCCCACCCCACGGCGGACTGACCCCCGATCCCGGGACAGCGTCAGCCCCGGGACAACGTCCGCCTCTCCTGCCCCGGTCGACCCGTGTCCTCACCGGGCCGCTCAGAAAGCCTGGGACGGATCCGGACACCCCAACCAACGGCCACCCGTGCTCGGCGGACAGCTCCGGTGAGTCCGGGGATGCCCGGACAGGGCTCGGCGTCGACCGAAAACGGACGGGCCGCCGGGGTGCGTACGCACCCCAACGGCCCGTGTGGACGGATGTGGAACACCCGTCAGGGACGGTGGAACACCCGTCCGGGACGGGTGCGACACCCCGTCCGGACAAGTCCGGAGCAGGTCAGTCGACCGGTGCCTGGCGACGACGGCGGCGGTACCCGAGCAGCAGTCCGCCTCCGGCCAGCACCAGGATCAGCCCGGCGGCTGCCCCGCCCAGCACGGGCGCACCGGTGGACGCCAGACCACCCTTGCCGGGCCTCCCGGTTCCCACACCGGCGGCGGGGTTCACCTGGACGGTCACCGAGTCCGCGGCCGGGTCGCCGTTCGCGTTCTGTCCGGTTACCACGATCTCGGTGGCGCCCACCCGGGTGAAGGTGAACGGGATGGAGAAGTTGCCGTCCGCGTCGACCCGCACGTGGCAGGTCTCACCGGTCGAACATCTGGTGTCGAGTCCCTGTCGGGGGGAACCCGGTTCGCTGTGTGCCGCGCCACCGGCGAGTGCGGCCGAGATCACCCTGGCCTGAACCTGACCGCCACCGGTCGACTCCGGCTCTCCGGTCAGCGGGGCCAGGGCGGTGGGCCCGCCGGTCACCTCCGAGGTGATGGTGACCACGCTGTTGGGCAGGAACCCCCGGCCGCTCAGTGTGATCGTCTCTCCCACGGTCACGGTGGAGGCGGACACCGTGATCGCGGTTCCGGCCGGTGGATAGTTGGGCTGGGCGCTCGACGGCGTCGTCGTGGCGACAGCCGTGAGGAGGCCGGCGGCGGCTGTGGCTGTGACGCCGAGGAACAAGCGACGAATGGCCATCGTGATACTCCCCGTGGATGTTGGTTACGCAAGGTCGCCGCGAGTGTGCGCAAGGTAACCGGCGCCGTGCAAGCCGGACACGCTTGCGCACCACAACGGATGGACTGATTCGAGCGTGCCGGGACTCGTGCTCCCCGGCGTGTCGCCGGTCAGCGTCGTGAGATCCGTTGGTCGACCGTCCGGTGTGGTCGGTCGGGTGGGTCAGTCGCAGTGCACCAGTGTGGTGCGGACCTGCTGGGGCAGGACCAGCGGTTGTACCGGAATCACCGGGTCCGCGTTCGACGCCGGTTCGGTGATCTCCAGGACCACGGTCCGGCTGGTGCCGTGCCCGACGACCAGCGGGAACTCCCAGACCGGCCGGCCGGCCTCGGTACCCGGTACCAGCCCGAGCCGATGGCCGTCCACGGTGGCGTGCACCACCCCGGCGCCGCGCGGTCCGTACACCGAGACCAGCAGCGACACCGAGTCCGGATCGGCGGACTGGGCCAGGGTGGACGGATCGGTGTCCTCCCGTTGGGTCACGTAGCGCGGCAGTTTCGCCCCGTCGGGCGCGGTGTTGCCCAAGGTGACCTCGATCCTGCTCTGCCGCCGCCCGGCCGTGCACGTCACACTGCTGTACCTGACCGAGCGGGTCAGGTAGTAGTCCATCTTGCTGCCGGCGGCGTTGTTCACCACCACGAACGCGTAGGGTCCGTCGCCATCGGGGAGCGTTCCGCCGAGTGGGGTGTCGGCCAGTTGACGTTCCTCGTCGCGGTGGCTGCTGTAGACCAGCATGCGCCGCTCGCCGGCGGCCCGGGACAGGCCGCGCAGCAGCGCCTCGGTGTCGCCGCGGCCGGACAGCAGGGTGCCCATGACCTGCTGGGCGACCTCCCGCATGTAGGCGTCCCGCCGGTCGTTGCTGTCCGGGAACCGGGCATAGACCTGGCTGAGGGTGAGTGCCACCGCGTTGCCGGAGGACAGGATCTCGCCGGTGGACAGTCGGATGGGTCCGGTGGCCTCCAGCACGTAGCTGAGCGCGACCGGATCGGTGGCGATGACCCCGTCCAGGTGCTGACCTGTCTGCCGAGCCCACAGCGCCAGCCAGATCCTGGCCGCGTACGGGAAGTGCGGGTCCATGTTGCTGTTCGGCCACAGCGCCGGGTCATCGCCCCAGCGGGCCCGGAACGACTCTCCCAGGTCCACCGGCATGGTGGAGGAGCTCCGCAGGCCGGTGTTGGAACCGAGTTGGTCGATCCGCAGCTTTCCGTGGTCGGCCGTCACCACCGCGTACAGGCCGAGCAGGCCACCGGTGCCCCGGGCCTCCGCATTGTTCTGGAAGGCCACCAGGTAGTGCCGTGGTCCGTCCGCGCCCAGCATGGCCGGCACCAGCCGCGCCGCCTGGTCGACAGAGTCCAGAGTGGAGGATACGTCGGCAAGTTGGATACGCAGTTCGTCGAATCCGGACGCCACCGGCGGGAGAAGCCAGGACTGGTCGACCTTACCGATGTTGGTCGAGACCGCCGACAGCGCGGTGGCGGCCGAGTGGACGGTCGGCGCGACCGCGCGCAGCCGGCCGACGGCCACCGTGTCACCGCTGGGGCGCAGCGACTCCGGGTCCAGACCGCCCACGTCGACCAGGGCCGGCAGCACGTGGTGGGACAACTCGTCGGTGGCCGCGGCTGCGGCGCGTACCGCCCGCACCGTGTTACCCAGATACGGTGGGGTGGCCGCGGCCCGCCAGATCGGGTCGTCGGTCAACCGACGTGCGGCCCGGGTGTGCCGGGCGACCTCGGCGAGGGCCTGGTGTGCTCCGCCCCGATCCCCGGCCAGCAGGTCGGTCCGCAGTGTGGCCAGGCCGGTACGGGCACCGGCAAGTTCGTGTTCGGCCTGGATACCCCGCACCGCCAGCCAGCCGGAGGCCAGCAGCACCACCGCCGCGGCGAGGATCACCAGCCGGACCGTCCACCGCAGCGTCACCCGCCCGGCGAGCCGGACCGCGCCGAACAGTCCACCGGATTCCGGTCGCCCCGGGTCCACCGGCCGCCCCGGTTGTCCATGGTGTCCGGACACATCAGACTCCCCGCGGTCTCGGTCTGGGAGGGTCACCGGTGTGTGGTCGACACCGGTGATCGCCTCCAGCGGTTCGGTGAGGGCGTCGGCGATGGTCGCGCCCACCGAGCGATGGACGTGCGCGGCACCCCCCACCGGGTCGGCCACGTCGTCATCCTCGGGTCGGCGTGGGCGGACCGTGCCACGCCGTGCGCCCGCGCCGGCGACCAGCAGGCGGGCCCGCAACACCGGGTCCTCTCCGTCGACGGTCCCGGACGGCAGTGACCGGACCAGCCGGGAGAACTCCCGGATGGTGAACGCGTACCGGTGTGCCCGCGGATGCAGTCGGACCACTCTGGCCCGGTGTTCCCGGGTGGCGGTGAGCACCAGGTCTGCCTCGGCGATGTCGGTCGCGGTCAGGTTTCGGGAGGTGAATCCGTGGGTGTCGGCGCCGAACGCGCCGGCGGTGGCCGCCGCCCGCGGATCCATCGGGCACCCGAGCAACGGTTGGGTACCCGCGCTGGTCACCGAGAACCTGCCTGCGCCGTCGCCCAGCGCCGAGGCCAGGCGGGCCCGAATCATCCGTTCGGCAAGTGGTGACCGGCACACGTTTCCGGTGCACACCACCAGGATCCGGAACTGATCATCCATGGCGGCGACGCTAACGGACGCTACCCGGCCGAGTGCACCTCGCCGGCGGCCGACACGGCGACCTGACGGTCAGGTTCACCCACCCGGGTCAGGTACCACTGGTAGGTGGATCGAACACCGTCCTCAAGCGACACACGTGGTCGGAACCCGAGCCGGTCCAGCCTGGACACGTCCAGCAACTTGCGGGGCATGCCGTCGGGCTTGGTGTGGTCGAAGACCAGCCGGCCGGGGTAGCCGACCACCCGGGCGACCAGTTCGGCGAGTGCGCGGATGCTGATGTCGCTGCCCACCCCGATGTTGAGCGGGGCCGGGTCGTCGTAGCGTTCCAGGGCCAGCAGGCAGGCCCGGGCGGCGTCGTCGACGTGCATGAACTCCCGGCGCGGAGTCCCGGTGCCCCAGACCACGAACTCCGGTGCGCCGGCCTGCTTCGCCTCGTGCATCCGACGTAGCAGGCCGGGCAGCACGTGCGAGTCGCATGGGTCGAAGTTGTCACCCGGGCCGTACAGATTGGTGGGCATCACGCTGATCCATCGGGCACCGTACTGGCGCCGCGCCGCCTGGACCTGCACGATTCCGGTGATCTTGGCGATGGCGTAGGCGTCGTTGGTCGGTTCCAGCGGTCCGGTGAGCAGCGCGTCCTCGCGGATCGGCTGGGCGGCCAGTCGCGGGTAGATGCAACTCGACCCGCAGAAGAGCAACCGGCGGGTGCGGAACCGCAGCGCGGCGTCGAGGACGTTGAGCTGGATCCGCAGGTTGTCCGAACAGAACTCCACCGGACGGGCGGAGTTCGCCAGGATGCCGCCCACCCGGGCCGCGGCCAGCACCACACAGTCCGGCCGGGTTGCCTCGAAGAACCCGAACACCGCGTCCCGGTCCCGCAGGTCCAGTTCGGCCGAGGTTCGCCCCACCAGGTGTCGGAAGCCCCGGGCCGACAACAGGCGCCACAACGCCGAACCGACCAGGCCACGGTGCCCGGCCACGTACAGCGGTGCGTCCCGATCCAACGGGACCACTCCGCTCCCCGCCTCGATCACACCCGGAGACTAGTGAGTACTGTCCGGATCGGACGGTACGGCACGCCGCCGTGGTCGTCAGGCAGCCGGGTGGCGGTGGAGGTCTCGGTCGACGGTCAGTCGCGCAACCGCTGGGCGACCAACCCACACACCGACGCCATGGTGGCCTCCCCGCCCAGGTCCGGGGTGTGGCCGGCCGGGTCTGCGAGTACCTGCTGCACG
>DATCWR010000447.1:0-7283 GCA_036566245.1 Mycobacteriales bacterium
CGGCCGGTGCCTGGGGTGCGCCAGGGGCGGTGTGGGCCGGTTCGCCTGGTCTGGCCGCGGTGTCGGCGGCGGGTGGACGGTGTTCGGTGGTGCTCACGCGGCCGCCGCCTCCTGTTCGGTCAACTGGGACAGCACGATCTCCCGGTAGGTCTGGTTGCCGTCCATCAGGTCGGCGTGGGTACCGGCACCGATCACGCGGCCGGTGTCGAGAACCACGATCTGGTCGGCGTGCCGGATGGTGCTGACCCGTTGGGCCACGATGATCACGGTGGCGCCGGCGGTGTGGTTGGCCAGCGCGGCCCGCAGCGCCGCGTCGGTGGCGTGGTCCAGCGCGGAGAACGAGTCGTCGAACAGGTAGATGTCCGGTCGGCGCACCAGGGTCCGGGCGATGGCCAGCCGCTGCCGCTGCCCACCGGACACGTTGGTGCCGCCCTGGGCGATCGGTGCGTCCAGCCCGCCGGGCATCTGTTCGACGAAGTCACGGGCCTGGGCCACGGCCAGGGCCTCCCACAGTTCGTCGTCGGTGGCCTCGGGTCGGCCGTAGCGCAGGTTGGACGCGACCGTGCCGGAGAACAGGTACGGCCGCTGTGGCACCAGTCCGACCGTGGCGGCCAGCGCCGTCGGGTCGAGTCGGCGCACGTCCACGCCGTTGACCCGCACGGTGCCGGCGGTGGCGTCGAACAGCCGTGGCACCAGGTTCAGCAGGGTGGTCTTGCCACTGCCGGTACTGCCGATCACCGCGGTGGTCTGGCCGGGCCGGGCCAGCAGGTCCACACCCCGCAGCACCGGCTCCTCCGCGCCGGGGTAGCGGAACTCCACGCCGCGCAGTTCCAGACGCCCGCCCGGGCTGTCGGCCAGCACCGGGAAGGACACCGGGTCGGCCGGCGGCACCACACTGGACTCGGTGTCGAGCACCTCCTGGATGCGTTCGGCGCACACCTCGGCGCGGGGCACCATGACGAACATGAAGGTCGCCATCATCACCGCCATGAGGATCTGCATCAGGTAGCTGAGGAACGCGGTCAGTGCCCCGATCTGCATTCCGCCACCGTCGATGCGCAGCCCGCCGAACCACAGCACCGCGACACTGGAGACGTTGACCACCAGCATCACGGTCGGGAACATCAGCGCCATCAGCCGGCCGACGCCCAGCGACACGTCGTACAACCCGGAGTTGGCCGCGGCGAACCGCCGCCGCTCGGAGTCGTCCCGGACGAACGCCCGGATCACCCGCACACCGGTGATCTGTTCGCGCAGCACCCGGTTGATCGTGTCGATCCGTTCCTGCATCGCGCGGAACAGCGGTCGCATCCGGGAGATGATCAGGCTGACCGCCGCTGCCAACACCGGCACGATGATCAGCAGCAACGAGGACAGCGGCACGTCCAGGTTGAGCGCCATCAGGATGCCGCCCACGCACATGATCGGCGCCGAGACCATCAGGGTGAACGTCATCAGGGTCAGCATCTGGACCTGCTGCACGTCGTTGGTGGTCCGGGTGATCAGCGACGGGGTGCCGAACCGGCCCACCTCGCGGGCAGAGAAGTCCTGCACCCGGTGGAACACCGCCGCGCGCACGTCCCGGCCCAGGCCGGTGGCGGTGCGCGCGCCCAGGTAGACCGCGCCGGCCGAGCAGAGGATCTGCCCGAGCGTCACCGCCGTCATGACCCCGCCGACCCGCACGATGTGGCCGGTGTCGCCGACCACCACGCCGTTGTCGATGATGTCGGCGTTGAGGGTGGGCAGGTACAGCGTGGCCAGGGTCTGGCCCAGTTGCAGCAGCACGATCAGCGCGATGGTCCTGCGGTGTGGGCGTAGGTGCGCGCGCAGGAGTCGGACCAGCACAGGGCCTCCGTCAGGTCGGGGGCGGTTCACCCCTCACCCCACACCAACGTGTCGAGGAAAGTGAGACGGTTTTCCGCGCCGGACTGTCTCACTTCTCTCGACACGTTTCGGTAGGGGGGCGGGGGGCGGGGGTCAGGGGGTGCCCAGGGCGGTCTGGAAGGACACGTCGTGAGGGGTGGTGACCTGGTACACGACAACCAGTTTGTCCTGTGGTTCGCCGTGGGTGTCGAAGTCGAGCAGGCCGCTCACGCCGTGGTACGCCCGGTCACCGTGCATCAACCGCAGTGTCGAGTACACCGCGTCGGACATGCTGGTCAGTCCGGAGCCGTGCGGTCGTGCCGACCGGATGGCGTTGATCACCACCTCGGTGGCGTCGTGGGCCGCGATGGCGTGGCCGTTCACCTCGTCGTCGCCGAAGAACCGGTCGTGGTCCCGGTAGAACGGCGGCGCCACCTTCGACTCGTGCACCCGCAGCCAGGTCGTCTCGTCCATCCCGAAGGAGGTGAAGAACATCCGGCCGGACGCCGCCACCGGGAATCCCTCGTTCGGTGGGGCCTGTAGCGAGGACACGTCGTCGCCGGCCAGCACCGTCGCGTCGGTGCACAGCAGGTCGGTCAGGGCGCCGAACAGCGTGCCCAGTTCGTTGGCCCGCCCGGTGTAGAGGATCAGCGGATCGGCCGGTGCCGGCGGCATGCAGGCCTGGGCCATCGCGAACCGGATCTGGTTGTTGGTGTCCGGGGCCTCGGCGGTGTAGCGCAGGGTGGTGAAGGGCGTGCCCGCCTCGGTCAGGTGCCTCGTCAGGTCCGCGGACAGGTTGTGGCTGTACTCGTCGTCGTCGTCGCCCAGCAGCCAGACCGGCTGGCCGGGGAACCGGGACCGGACAAGGCTGCTCAGCACAGCAGCCTCCCGGTCGTTGCTGGGGGCGATCCGGAAGAAGTGATCGAGACCGTGGAAGGCGTCCCCGGAGGTCACCGACGACACCATCGGGATGCCGGCCGCACCCAGCCGGCGCACCGCGTCCATCGTCTCCTGACGGGTCTGTGACAGCCCGATGACCGCAGCGACCGGCTCGTGTCGGGCCAGGTCGACGATCTTGCGGGCGACCAGGTCGCTCGACCTGGACTTGCCACCGACGTTGGCGATCACTATCCGCAGCAGCGGGTCGGGCGGCCGACCGAGCTTCGGATCGCCACCGGTGTTGTACCGCCACTGGGCGAGGAAGGCGCCCACCAGTTCGTTGACCCCCGAGCCGATGTCCTTCTGCGGGCTCACCGTGTCGTCGGAGGTGAGCATCGCGGTCACCACCACGGTCTCGTACCGACGGCCCTGCGCGGCCAGGGCGGCCACTCTGCGGTTCTGTTCGAGGATCATGCGCTCGTAGCGTTCGGCGAAGCCGGAGAAGGCGAACGAGCCGTCGGTGATGCCGATGCACTGCCCGTCGCCCATCCTGGTGATCGTCCGGTGGTCGTCGGCACCACCGTCTCGTAGGGCGGCCAGCGCCCCGGTTGGCTCGCAGGTTCGTGCGCGGAAGTCGGAGTACCGGACGCCGGACCACCCTGCCAGGGCCAGACAGGGAACCAGAACGACCGCGACGCCGGCCCGGCGCCGGGCGCGCCGGCTCGGCCGTAGCCTGCGCATGCTGATCCTGTAGTCGGGTCTGGCCAGTGCGGACGGCTCTGGCAGAGCATCCCGTTGCCGGTCACCGGCGGCGTGCCGCAACAGGTTCTCCAGATGTCGCGCGTGGTCACCGACCGGTGTCTCCTGGCTGTCGGGCAGGGCGCGAACGGCCTGTACGGCACGGTCCAGCAGCACCCCGTCCATCCGGTTGACGCTGGTGCACGACCGCATCGCCCACAGGGACCTGACCACGTCGAGAAGTGCCTCGTCGTCGCCGTGGCGTGGCCCGGGGTGGCCAACGCCCGTCAACCGGCGCTGCCAGGACAGACGGGCCTCGGTGGGTCGTGTACGCGACCGGTTCGGTGACGGGAGCGGCTTCGGTGCCTCGGTGACCGACAGCAACAGTTCCAGCCACCGGTTCCCCGCCTGCGTGTTGTTGCTTCTCGACAGTCTGGCCAGTTGTTGTACCAACGGGCGCGGGTCGTCCAGTGCCAGGCAGTGGTACAGGAACTCGATCCGTGCCGCCTCGTCGCCCTCCTCGGCCAGGGCCTGGAAGTGGTTCCGTAACTGACCGTGCACCCGGCGATACGTGGACTGGTCGCCGGTCCCGGCGGCGACCAGTCGGCGGGCCAGCAGATCCCGCAACAGCGGATGGAAGGTGACCACGTCGCCGTCGACGGGCTCCACGAAACTGAACCCGGCGACCTGGTTCAGCCAGCGGTCGGCCCGGGCCCTACGTACCGTCTCGCGCTGATCCTCGTCGGTGAGCAGAATTCTGACGACCTCGACGTCGAGACGGCGGGCCGCCCCACACCGCAGTAGTTCACCGCGTAGCCGGTTGTACTGGTCGGGCCTGGCGACACGGTGCAGCATCCGGCGTTCCAGGTAGTGGCCGATGGTCTCGTTGGGCAGCGCGTCCGACGGCGGTACCGCCATCGGATGGTCGAGCAGACTCCGGGCGGAGGGCATCGTCCGCGTGGGCCAGCGCAGGTGTTCGGCCCACAGCGCCTCGGTGAGGAGTCGTACCGCCAGCGGGTGGCCCCGGCTGACCCGGTGCATCTCCTCGGCCCGCACCAACCCCGACTCGTTTCGGCTGGACGGTGACGCCACGTCGGTGACAACCTGGCGGGTCTGCTCGACGGTGAGCGGGAGCAGCCACACCGGCAGGTACGGGTTGGGATGGTCGGCGACCGCGAACCGCTCCTGCCAGACCCGATGGTCGACCTCCTCGTCGGACCGGTGGATCCGGCCCGAACCCACCTCCTCGGTCAGGCCGCTCTGCTTGGCGGCCACCACGACCAGCGGATCCCACTGGCCGGCGCGGCGGCGGTCGGCCAGCAGCCGCATGAGGTTCTGCGTGTGCGCCTGAGGCAACAGGTCGGCATCGTCGATGAGCACCAGGCAGTGGCCGGTGCGGTAACGACGTCGTCGGTGGTGTTCGTAGTTCTCCCGTAGATCGGTCAGCAGCGCATCCAGTAGCAGCGCGTCCACGATGGTCCGGTCCTTCTCGCCGGTACCCGGGCTGTCATCCCGGTCGCCGAACCAGGCGGCGATCTGGTCGATGCGGGATCTGGCCGGCAGCGGCATCCGCTCGGCCTGCGACTCGAACCAGCCCATCGCCGCGTCGTCATGGTTTCCCCACAGGAGCCGGCGTAACGGTCCGGGCCGGACCACCAACAAGGTCGGTACCAGCAGTCGCAACAGCCAGACGAGGGCCAACCACACCGTCCGGTTCGGCACACCGTCAGGCATCTCGGAGTCGCCCGGCACCTTCCAGCGGTGACGTAGTAGGCCCACGAACGTGGTCAGGGCCGGTTCACCAGACCGACCGAGACCACCGCCATCGTCGGAGTCGACACCGGCCCGCGCGGCGTCCAGGTGTCGTCCAAGCTCGTACCGGCGTAGCCGGAGCGCACCGAACTCCGGGTCCTGGTAGCGGCGCAGTTGCTGGTAGACCACGTCCAGCACCGCCCGACAGGAGGTGGCATTGGGGTCCTGCCCCAGGTTGACCCGGGCGCAGGGTAGTTCCGCCCGCCCGGCGCGGGTCAGATGGTCGAGCAGGCGCGTCTTGCCGCTGCCCCCGGGGCCGGCCAGCACCACGATGGGCAGCGGCAGCGGCGGCCGCTTCCCCGACCGTGGACGTTCGGTCAGTGCGGTGACCAACTCCACCACACGATCTCGACCTACCAGACTTTCGGTGGCGTTACCGTCCATCCAGTCACCCCTACCACGGTTCAGGGCGTTGTGGCCCCCGACGATGTGGTTCGCGTCCCGACCGAGACCCGGTCGTGGCCCCCGCCGGTTGCCCTGATCACCAGGTCGGCCAGCGCCGCGGCCGAACTGATGATCATCACCGCGTCCAGCGGCACCCGGAACCGCAACCGGGTGTAGAACACCGCCAGCAGCAGCACGTTGCCCAGCACGACGCAGATCAGCAGCCGTTCCAGCGAGGTCATCGGCCGGCGGCGCGCCGGCACCAACCGCAGTGTGAACAACAGCAGCAGGGGATAGAAGCTCAACGCCGAGACCAGGTCCCTGGCCGCGCTGTTCTGCCCGCTGGTGGCCAGTTCGTTGCGGTAGTTGAAGTTGTTCACCACCTTGCCCGCGTACAACACGGCCGCGTCGGCCGGATGAGCCCGGATCCAGGCGGTGGCCTGGTCGCGGTAGAACGCGTCCTGTTCCACCTCGGACAGTCCACGGTCGCGGGCCTGCGCCTCGTAGGCGGAGATGTCCACCACCCGTCCCCCTCCGGCGGTGGCGTGTTCACTGTTGCCCAGCAGCAGGTTCACCCCGTTGTTGGTCGACACCGGCACGAACGCGCGCAGCGTCACCGCGTTACGCACCGCCCACGCCGCCGGTAACACCGCGGCCACCAGCAGCAGCACCGCCACCGGCCGGACCGCCGCGCGCCGGTGGCGCCAGGCCAGCCAGCCGGCCACCGCGAGCACCGACGGCCCGAACGTCGGCACGGCCAGGATCAGCAGCCCGAAACTGACCCCGGCGCCAACCAGGTACCGCCCCCGCCGGGCTCGGTTCTCCGGTGCGGTGCCGCGCAGCGCCAGGTACAGCCCCAGCAACAGCAGGAACGCCGCGTGCACCTGGGGGTAGAGGGTGCCGGCGGTGAACACCAGCAGCGGGTAGCAGCCGGTGGCGGTCGCGGCAAGCGCACCAGCCACCCGGCCGTGCACCAGCACGCCGAACCGGTAGGCCAGCCACACCAACCCCACCAGCGCGGCCACCCCGAGCAGCCGCATCGCCACGATGCCACCGCCCAGGGCGTCCACCCCGGCCAGCAGGAACGGGTATCCGGGCGGCCGGTAGGCGGTGGGGTGCACGTGGTCGAGGGTGTAGCCGTGTCCGGCCACCAGGTCGGCGGCGAGCCCCACGTACACCTGCTCGTCGAAGTAGCGCAGCCGGTCGCCCAACGCGACCGCGTACCCGATGCCGGCCACCGCGTAGCCCACGCCGACCACCGTGGCGATGCGGGCCGCCCGCCGGTCCACCCAGTCCACCAGCCGACCCAGCCGACCCACCCGACCGCGCTCGGGTTGGGCGATGCCCGGGTGGCCCGACTTCCGCGGCTCAGTCACGGGGGGTCGCCCCGTACTGGGTGCCCGGCCGGCGCAGGCTGGCCAGCGCACGCAACTGCACCACCATCTTGAACAGCACGTACCACGGGGCGGCCAGCAACGCCAGCCAGGTGCCCCGGTCGGCCCGGGCCTGTACCAGTCCGGTCAGCACGGCCAACACCAGCAGGCCCAGGCCGCCGACCGGCACGGCCAGCAGCGGCCATGTGCCGGCCGCGGCGACCAGCACCGCGC
>DATCWR010000461.1:0-12173 GCA_036566245.1 Mycobacteriales bacterium
TGACCCCGCCGTCACCGGCCTGTTGCACCCCGGCGACCGGGTCGACGTGCTGGCCGCGACGGGCACCTACCACACCGATCTCCCGTCGAGCCCCATGGTCGGATCGACACCGCCCGCCCCCGGCGGTACGGGTGACCCGGCAGGCACACCCGGGTCCGCTCCCCTGTCGACGGGCACTGCCACGGTGATCGCCTCGGCTGTGACGGTGCTCGCCGTGTCACCGGTCGACCCTGGCCTGGTCGAGGGTGGACTGGTGGTGGTCGCCGTGTCCATGCCGGTGGCCAGGCGACTCGCCGGCATGTCCCCCGAGGACCGCCTGACCGTCGCGCTGCGCCCACCCTGACCGCAGGGCGGCACCACGCCGCCTGGGCGGGTGTGGGTACGGCGGTACCCACACCGGACGTCGATCAGCCCATGTGGTGTGGGGGGAGTTCGCGCAGGATCCGTTCGTCGTCAGCACTCGGGCCGGCGGGCAGGTCTCCCCACCCGATGTCGCTCTCGTCGGCCGCCGTCGGCAACACCGGTCGGTGGTCGACCGGTACGGGCCGGGCAGTGTCTTTCCGTACGGCTGCCGGGGTGACGCGCTCAGTCAAGGTCGCCGGCCTCGATTCGGGCCAGCCGCCGGGAGCGCACCAACTCGTCCGCGGGCAGGGTGATCTGGTCGGTGGCCGGTCCCATCGCGGCCAGCACCGCCACGAGATCCCGCAGGGAGAGCACGCCCACCACCTGGTCGCCCTCGACCACGGGCAGGTGACGCACCCAGCGCGACACCATCAGCCGGGCCGCCTCGTAGAGCGGCATGTCCGGTGGGACCGTGAGCACGTCCGAGGTCATCACCTCGCCGACCGTGCCGGAGTCCACGTCGGCGCCCTGCGCCACCGCCCGCACCATGTCCCGTTCGGTCACGATGCCCAGGAGTTGGTCACCTTCCATGACCAGGAGCGATCCCGTCTGCTGTTCCCACATGCGAGCGGCCGCCGCGCGCAGAGCGCCGGTCTTGAGGTCACTGACTCGCACGGACGTCATCACGTCGGCTACCTGCACAACGCCCTCCTCGGTAGACGTTCGAGCCTAACCGTCCCGGAGCACCAGACCGGGCAGGACCACCTGCCAGCAGCAACGATGCGGCACCCATGACGCCGCACACCCGTGATCAGGTGACGCCGGACAGTGGTGGCCGGTAGGAACCAGAACGGACTGCGGTGGGCTGCGGTTCCACTTCGGCTGTGGTGTCCTGGCGATCGCGCTAGGGTGGGATTCTGGCTGCGAGCGGTGGTTTCGTCCCACCGTCAACGGAATTCAGTCGGTTCCCGGCGACGAGTGCGCCGTCGACACCAACCTCCGGTGGAGGCGATGGGCCTGTGGTGACCGTACGCTACTGGGCCGCCGCGCGTGCCGCGGCCGGTCAGGACGAGGAATCCCTGCCGGCTCACGACCTGGGCGAGTTGCTCGGCAGGATCGTCGAACGACACGACATCGACCGGGTGCTGTCGGTGTGCAGCCTGTTGGTCGACGGTGCGCCGGTACGCCGGGACGATGTCGGGTACCTCCTGGTCGACGGCGCGGTGGTGGATGTACTGCCACCGTTCGCCGGCGGCTGACCCTGACCCGTCAAACCCACCATGGGTCAGCAACACCACCACTGACCCCCGAACCGGGGCTCCGCCCCGGCGAGGGCCTTCCCATACCGACTACGCGCAGTTGACCCACTCGTCGGTGCCGTCGGGGAAGACCTGACGTTTCCACACCGGTAGCTGCGCCTTGACCAGTTCCACCAGGCGCGCGCAGGCCTCGAACGCCTCCTGCCGGTGCGCCGCGCTGACCGCCGCGGCCAGTGCCACGTCGCCGATGTCCAGCCGACCCAGCCGGTGGCTCACCGCCACCGCGTGTACCCGCGGGTCGGCGGCGATCTGTTCGGCCAACTCCTTGAGGACCTGTTCGGCGGTGGGGTGGCCGACGTACTCCAGTTCGACCACCTGCCGACCGTGGTCGTGGTCGCGAACCACACCGGTGAAGACCACGCAGGCACCGGATTCGGACCGTTCCACCGCACGCCGGTGTTCCTCGGAGGACAGCGGCTGGTCGGTCACCGAGACCTGGATGCTCATGCCCGACCACCTCCGACCGGAACGTGTTTCGCGCCCGGCGCATGGCCCCCACCCGGGACATGGTCCCCACCGCGCAGTTGGTCCAGCACGTGGCCGAGGATCGGGCCGAGCACGGCCATACCGTCGCGGACGCCTCCCGGCGATCCGGGCAGGTTGACCACCAGAGCCGGTCCGATGTTGCCGGCCAACCCCCGGGACAGCACCGAGGTCGGCACCCGGTCCCGGGAGGCGAGCCTGATCGCCTCGGCAATCCCGGGGATCTCCCGATCCAACAGAGAGCGGGTCGCTTCCGGGGTCACGTCGGTCGGGGTGACACCGGTGCCGCCGGTGGTCACCACCACAGCGGCCCCGGCCTCCAGGGCGGCCCGCAGCGCCGCCTGGATCGCCGGCACGTCGTCGGGCACCACCACCGGCGTCTCGACCTGACAACCGAGTTCGCCGAGCAGCGTGGCGAGCAACCGGCCCGAGGTGTCCTCCCGCTCCCCCCGGGCACTGCGGTTGGACGCGGTGATCACCGCCGCCCTGGTTCCGGTGGGTAGACCGGTCATGTGCCCTCCTCGCGGGTCCAGGTTCCGGACCGGCCGCCCGCCTTGTGCTCGACCCGGATGTCGGTGATCGTCGCGGCGCGGTCCACGGCCTTGACCATGTCGACCAGGGTGAGTCCGGCCGCAGCAACCGCGGTGAGGGCCTCCATCTCGATCCCGGTGCGGTCCGCGGTCCTGGTGGTGGCCTGGATGTGCACGCCGTCCTCGATGATGCGCAGTTCGACGGTGACACTGTGCAGGGCGACCGGATGACACAGCGGTACCAGGTCGGGCGTCCGTTTGGCACCCATGATGCCGGCGACCCGGGCGACCGCCAGGGCGTCACCCTTGGCCAGGCCGTTGTCCCGTAGCAGCGCCACCACCTGCGGGGTGGTGCGCAACCGGCCCGTGGCAACCGCCTGGCGAACCGTGACGTCCTTGCCCGACACGTCGACCATCCGGGCCGCGCCGGCCTGGTCGACGTGGGTCAGCTCACCTGCCATATCCCGAGCCTAGACGGTTGATCCCAGGTCCCCGCCGGGGCGGAGCCCCGGTTCGGGGTCACGCGGTGGATGGGCGTGCCGCCGTGTTGCCCTCTGTGGGGGAGTTTTCGCTCCACCCACACCCCCACGGCCCGCACGGACAACCGGCGGCACCGCGGAACCAGTCATCAGGGTCGCGCACCAGCCCGGGCCAGGTCGGGTCCCGCACCGGTTCAGCCCTGCGGCCAGCCCCCTGGCTGTCCCGGCTGGCCAGGCTGCTGGGGGTACCCGGGTGGCGGTGCGTATCCCTGCGACGGTGGGGCGGCCTGGGCGGCAGCCGCGTGCGCTTCCTCGGATACCGGCACCACGTACACCGCGGTCCCGTACGCGCACAGCTCGGTCCACATGTCGCCCATCTCGGAGGTGTCGAAGCGCATCGCGATGATCGCGTTCGCCCCGCGCGCCTGTGCCTCGGCGATCATGCGTCCCATCACCTCGTTGCGACTCTCGTACAGCGCCTTGGTGAGGCCCTTGAGTTCACCACCGACCAGCGACTTCAGGCCGGCGCCGATGTTCGAGAAGGCGTTACGGGAGCGGACGGTCAGGCCGAAGACCTCACCGAAGACATGCCTGACCTCATAACCCGGAATGTCGTTGGTGGTGACGACAAGCATCTGTGCCCTCCTCGGGTGGCGGTGCCATGGTCTCGCCCCGACGTTCGACAAGCCTGCCATGGGTCGGGTGGTACCGGGAAACGCCGCGGACACCGGACGGCACCCGGGACACCCGGGGACACCTGGGGACACCTGGGGACCGGGCGCCAGAACCGGTGCGCGACACTTTCTGGGTGGGCAGCAACGGGTACGAGTGGATCTCCTTCACCACCGACTACGGCGACCAGGACGGGTTCGCGGCCTCCTGCCGGGGCGTGATCGCCCGGATCGCACCGACCGTGCGGGTGTTGGAGGTGACCCATGCGGTGCCTCCCCAGGATGTCCGGCGGGGGGCCGCCGTGCTCGCCCAGACCATCGCCTACCTGCCGCCCGCGGTGCACCTGGCCGTGGTCGACCCGGGGGTGGGCACCGACCGACGGGGGATCGCCGTGCTGGCCGGTGACTCGGTGCTGGTCGGCCCGGACAACGGACTGCTGGTGCCGGCGGCAGCCGCACTGGGTGGCCCGCGCGGCGCCTACGAACTGGCCGAGCCGGCATACCGCCTGCCGGTGGTGTCACGCACGTTCCACGGTCGTGACGTGTTCGCTCCCGCCGCCGCGCACGTGGCTGCCGGGGTGCCGCCGGAACGGCTGGGGCCCCCGGTGGACCTGGCCAGCCTCACCCGACTGCCGTTGCCGGTGACCAGGGTCGGCGCGGGCATGGTGGACACCGAGGTGTTGACCGTCGACCGGTTCGGCAACGTGCAACTCGACGCCACCGGCGCGGACCTGGCCCGGGCGAACCTGAACAGCGGTTCGTCACTGTCGGTTCATCTGGCCGAACGGACCGTGCCGGCGGTGCGTGGCGACGTGTTCGAGGATGTTGGATTCGGGGAACCGGTCGTGCTGGTCGACTCGGCAGGCCGCGTCGCGGTGGCGATCCGCAACGGGTCGGCGGCCGGTCGGCTGCGTCTGGGCGTGGGCGATCGGGTCCGCCTGGAGGCCCGCGGTTAGACGGGTCCCTCCAGGCCCACACCAGGGCGGAGTGCGGACGCTTGCCGCTGTTTGTTGCCCCGAAGTCGCGCGGAACGGGCGTTTGCCTGCTGAGATCGTCTGGACGCCATCGGATCAGGGACAGACGGTGAGGGGGAACCTGGTGGGCGGCCCAGACAACCACGGCAGGTCGATCAGGACGGACGGCTCGGACACCATCGATGCCCTGGCAGCACTACGGCGTGCCGCCGACCAGGGCCGTACCGCGGTGCTGGTCACGGTCATCGCTGTGGACGGCCAGGCACCGTCACGCCCGGGCGCCAAGGTCGTGGTCGTGGACGACACCGTGGCGGCCGGCACCCTGGGCTGCGCCGAGTTCGACACCGCCGGCGTGGACCTGGCCGGCGAGTTGGTGGCCGGCGGGCAGGCCACGGTCCGACGTCGGGCCGTGTTCGGGCACGGTGAGGTCCGGGCGCTGGAGTTGTTCGCCGAGGCGTTCCCACCCGCGGCCACGGTGTTCGTGGTGGGTGACAACCCGGTGGGCCGCGCGGTGGCCGACCTGGCCCGGTTCACCGGCCGACAGGCGGTGTTGCTCGATGAGGACCCGGCCATGCGGTTGCGGGAACGACCGTTGACCCTGGGCGACGCCGTGGTGGTCTCCGACCACGATGCCCCCTACGTGGACGAGGTGTTGCGTACCGCGCTGGACAGGCCGACCGGGTTCGTGGGCATGCTGGGCAGTCGACGGCACGCCCCGGCGGTGCTGGGGCGACTGCGCCAGGCCGGCGTGCCGCAGACCAACCTGGACCGACTGCGTTCACCGGTCGGGTTGGACCTCGGCGGACAGACCCCGGCAGAGATCGCACTGTCCATCATGGCCGAGATCGTGGCCACCGGGCACGGCCGCGACGGGGCCCGGATCCGGACATCCGGCTGAACCCCGCCGACCTCGCCGGTGGTCGGTCTAGCGGGTCAGGTAGCGCACGGTGATATCTCCCGAACCGGTGCGCACACTGATCGACCGGTCCGCACCGGGGTCCTGCACCACGGTCACGAGTTGGTCGCCAGAACCGGTGTCGACCGCCACCCGGTAACGGTCACGGTTGGGCACCGCGATATCCACCTCACCGGAACCGGTTCGGGCCGTCACGTCGCTCGGTGCTCGGGCGGACTCCATCCTGATGTCGCCCGAACCGGTCCGCAACCTAACCTGGCTGGCCGCCGTTCCGGTCGCGGTGACCGACCCCGAACCGGTGTGGGCGGTCAGAACGCCCTGCCCGCCGGTCGTCTCGATGTCTCCGGACGAGGTCGACAGTCGCAGGTCGGCGTCCACTCCGCGCACGGTCACGTCACCCGAGGACGTGGTCGCCCGCACGGAGACCGAGGCGGGCACCCACACCGTGTAGTCCACCGAACAGCGCACCCGCAGCGCACATCCGGCGTCGACCAGCAGCGTGGAACCGTCCACCCGCTCGGTGAGGTTCGGACGGGTGTAGGCCCAGGTCAGGTGGCGCTGCACGGTGACCTGACCGTCGGTGCCGCGCAGCACCCGGATGTCCCCCGAACCACTGTGGACGGTCACCCCCGTCACCGTCGCGCGGTAGGTGTGCTGCTCCACGGTGGACTGTGAACCCAGCCAGGACAGCACGTGCAGTCCACCGAAGAACAGCGCCAGCACGGTCAACGGCACGCCCCCCGCCAGCCAGCCGGTCCGGGCCCGGGCGGGTGTGGGCTCCGGCCGGGTCGTCCGCGGCGGGCCCGGCGGCACCCGGTCCTGGTTCACCGGTCCGCCCCGGTCACCCGCAGGAACCGCAACACGGCCAACACCCGACGGTGGTCGGTGTCCGTCGGGGCCAGGTCGAGCTTGGACATGATGTTGTTCACGTGCTTCTCCACCGCGCTCTCGCTGACCACCAGCGCCGCGGCGATCCCGGAGTTGGACCGTCCCTCGGCCATCAGCGCCAACACGTCGGTCTCCCGTGGGGTGAGCCGGTCCAGTGGATCGCGGTGTCTGCGGACCAACAACTGTGAGATCACCTCCGGGTCCAGCGCGGTGCCGCCGCCGGCGACCCGGCGCAGCGCGTCGACGAACTCGGTCACGTCGGCCACCCGGTCCTTGAGCAGGTACCCCACCCCGCTGGTCTGGGTGGACAACAGTTCGGTGGCGTATCGCTCCTCCACGTACTGGGAGAGCACCAGCACGGCCAGATCCGGCCAGCTCCGGCGCAGTACCAGCGCGGCCCGCAGGCCCTCGTCGGTGAAGGTGGGCGGCATCCGCACGTCGACGATCACCACGTCTGGTCGGTGCCGTTCGACCGCACGCAGCAGGTGCTCGCCGTCCCCCACCGCCTCGACCACGTCGATGCCCGAGTCGGCCAGCAGCCGGATCAGTCCCTCCCGCAGCAGCACCGAATCCTCGGCGATCACTACTCGCATGGCAGGTCCACCACGATCACGGTTCCCTCCCCGGGTGGGCTGTCGATCCGCAGGGTTCCGTCCACCGAGGCCGCGCGCTGGGCCAGACCACGCAGGCCGCTGCCGCTGTCGGGCCGCACCCCGCCGCGACCGTTGTCGCTGACCACGATCCGCAACCGGTCACCGAACCGTTCGACGGCCACTCCGGCACGGGAGGCCGAGGCGTGTCTGACCACGTTGGTCAGTGCCTCGGAGACCACGAAGTAGGCGACCGCCTCGATGGTCGCCGACGGCCGGCGGGGCACGTCCACCCGCAGGTCGACCGGGATCGGGGCCCGTGCCGCGATACCGGACAGGGCCGCGTCCAGGCCACGGTCGTTGAGCACGGCCGGATGAAGGCCACGGACGAAACCCCGCAGTTCGGCCAGTGCCTGTTTGGCCTCCTCGTGCGCGGCCTCGATCGCCTCGCGGGCCGGACCGGGGCTGTCGGCGAGCTTGGCCCGGGCCATGCCCAGGTTCATCGCCAGTGAGACCAGCCGCTGCTGGGTGCCGTCGTGCAGGTCCCGTTCGATCCGCCGGCGTTCGGCGTCGGCCGCGTCCACCACCCCGGCCCGGCTCTCGGTCAACGACTCGACCCTGGTGCGCAGCCGCTCGCTGCTGCTGGGGCCGAGCAACGCCCGGGCCATGGCCACGTCCACCGCGGCCACCCCCTGGGCCACCCAGGGAGCCGCGAACAGCAGCACCACCCCGGTGACGGTCAACAGGGCCAGCGTGGTCGGGTGGCGCAGATCCCACCCGAACACACCGTCGCGGGGCAGGGCCAGCGCGAATGACGCGGAGAGCACCGCGCCACCGGCCCAGGCATAGGACACCACGACCAGGCCGACCGTGCCGACGAAGAATGACAGCAGGTGGTAGCCGACCTGCCGCCACGTGCTGGCCGCCAGCGACTCGGCGAACAGCCGACGAATCCCTCTCGACCCGCCGCCGGCCCGAGGAACCGGGTCGATCACCACCCCGAGCAGGGCGGCGAACCGGGAGCGCTGTATCTGGGTGAGTGCCCGTACGGACAGCAGCAACAGGACCAGCGGGACCACGGCCAGGATCGCGGTGACCGCCAGGCCCGCACTTGTCGTGACGAAAGTGACAATGAGCACGAACGCCACCACGCAGATCGGGAAACCAACCACCACGTGCACGGTGGCCAGCCAGCCGGGCGCCCCCCACAGCGCACGCAGCAACTCGGCCGGGCCGATTCGGCGCCGGGCCGGCGCGGTGGGATCCGATGACACTGCCACGTGCCCACCGTAGGCAGCGCGGGGCAGGCACGGCCATGTGGCGATCATCCGACTTCAGGGTGGGGACAACCCCACCCGAAAGTCGGGTAGCCGCACCACCGACAACACCCCCCACGCTCGGGCACCGTCGATGTGTCACATCCGGACGCCGTCGGCCATGCCCACGCCGCCGGCACCCGAACCTGGAGGAGAAACGAATGGGTCGCACAGGCACGGGGGGCACCGGGACGGGAGTCGTCCTGGGCATGGCGCGATGGAGTGCCCGGCACCGGTGGACCGCCCTGGGCGCGTGGGTGCTCCTCGTGACCGCCGCGGTACTGCTCGGCGGGCTGGCCGGCACCCGGCAACTGTCGGCCACCGACATGGGATCAGGCCAGTCGGGGGCCGCCGACCGGGCCACCGCCGGTGCCTACTTCGGCGACAAACCGACCGAGGCGGTCCTCATCCAGGCCCGCGAGGGCGCCCCCGATCAGGTGCTCGACCAGGCCACCGTGGACTCGGTGGCCGACGATCTGGCCCGCCGGTACGCGGATCTGCCCGGCATCGGTCCGGTGGCCGAGCCGGTGCCCTCCGAGGACGGGCGCAGCCGCCTGGTTACCGTCACCCTGGACACCGGAACCCTGACCGGGTCCGATCGCTCGGACCGGGCCGGCGAGTTGGTCGGGCCGATGCTTGCGGCCACCGCCCAGGTCCAGGCCGACCATCCGGACCTGCGGATCGAACAGGTCGGTGGTGCGTCGATCGACCGGGCGCTGGACGACCAACTCGGCCACGACCTGAGACAGGCCGAACTGTTCAGCGTGCCGGTCACCCTGGCGATCCTGCTGGTTGCCTTCGGTGCCCTGTTCGCCGCCGGCGTTCCGGTCGCGCTGGCCCTGACCGCGGTGGCCAGCGCGATGGGACTGTCCGCACTGGCCTCCCACCTGGTTCCGCTGGACAGTGCGGTGTCCAACATCGTGCTGCTGCTCGGTATGGCCGTCGGCGTGGACTACTCCCTGTTCTACATCCGCCGGCAGCGCGAGGAACGTGCCCGCGGGGCGTCCGGTATGGACAGCATCGAGATCGCCGCGGCCACCTCGGGTCACGCCGTGGTGGTGTCGGGCCTGACCGTGCTGATCGCGATGGCGGGCATGCTGCTGTCGGGCAACGCGGTGTTCACCTCGATCGCGGTGGGCGCGATGCTGGTGGTCGCGGTGGCCGTGCTCGGTTCGGTCACGGTGCTTCCCGCCCTGCTGGCACTGCTCGGCGACCGGATCGACCGGCCGCGGGTTCCGCTGGTGCACCGGCTGCGCAGCCGGGACGGGCACTCGCGGGTGTGGACCGGGCTGCTGCGGGTGGTGCTGCGCCGACCGTTGGTGTCCCTCGGTCTGGGCGTGCTGGCGCTGGCGGCGCTGGCCGCTCCGGCGTGGCAGCTCACCACCACGATGCCGGGTTCGGCCGACCTGCCCCGGTCGATACCGATCATGAACTCCTACGACCGGCTCAACGCCGCGTTCCCCGACCAGGGTGCCTCACACACCGTGGTGGTGCAGGCCACCGGGAGTCAGGCGCTGCCGCGCGCAGAGGTCGCCGAGGAGACCGGGGAACTGTGGCGGCGCGCCCAGGACAGTGGCCTGTTCGCCGGGCATGCCACGCCGGAACCGCTCTTCTCCACGGACGGAACGGTGGCGGTGGTCGACCTGCCGATCCCCTACGACGCCAACGACCCCAGGGCCGGTGAGTCACTGGACCTGCTGCGCGCCGACCTGGTGCCCGCCACCCTGGGAGAGGTGCCGGACAGTTGGGCTGGAGTGACCGGCCAGACCGCCGGCGAACGGGACTTCAGCCAGCAGATCAACGACCGGATGCCGCTGGTGTTCGGGTTCGTACTGGGACTGACGTTCCTGGTGATGCTGGTGACGTTCCGGTCGGTGGTCGTGGCGGCGACCTCGGTGGTGTTGAACCTGCTCAGTGTGGGGGCCGCCTACGGCCTGCTGGTGTTGGTCTTCCAGCAGCACTGGGCGGAGGGGCTGCTCGGCTTCCACTCCAACGGCGGGATCGTCACCTGGCTGCCGCTGTTCCTGTTCGTCGTCCTGTTCGGACTGTCCATGGATTACCACATATTCGTGGTGAGTCGGATCCGGGAGGCGGCCCGGTCGGGGCTGCCGACGGTCGACGCGGTGCGCCACGGCCTACTGCGGTCGGCGTCCACGGTGACCAGTGCGGCGGTGATCATGACGGCGGTGTTCGCCATCTTCGCCACCCTGTCGATCCTTCAGTTCAAACAGATGGGTGTGGGGCTGGCCTCGGCGATCCTGATCGACGCCACCGTGGTGCGCGGGGTGCTGCTGCCGGCCGCGATGGCCGTGCTGGGGCGCCACAACTGGTACCTGCCCACGTGGTTGCGCTGGTTGCCCGGCCGAACCGAACCGCAGGCCGACACCCTGCCCGGCCCGGAGCACACCCGCTCCGTGTCGCCCAGCCCGGCACACGTCTGACGATACCCGCAGCGCCCTGACCCTGCCGCGGGGCCCCTGTCCTGCTTCGTGTCTGGAGCAGGACAGGGGTTTCTCCGCAGGGGTTAACACACCAGATCCGGCGAAACCAACTCAGAATCGCTCCACGATCTCTCCGCAGAACGCCTTCAGGTCATCAGGTCTGCGGCTGGAGATGAGCACGTTCGGTCCGTTGGTGTCGACGACGACCTCCTCGTCAACCCACTCGCCCCCGGCGTTGCGGATGTCGGTCTTCAGGCTCGGCCAGGAGGTGATCCGCCGGCCACGCACCTGGTCGGCCTCCACCAGGGTCCACGAACCGTGACAGATCACCGCGACCGGCCGGCCCAGTTCGAACAGCCGCCGCACGAACTCCACGGCCGGCTGGCTGGTCCTCAGCCGGTCGGGGTTGGCCACGCCGCCGGGCAGGACCAGACCGTCGAACTCGTCGGGGTCGACATCGGCCACCGCCGCATCCACCTCGAACGCCGCTGATTTGTCCAGGTGGTCGAAGGTCTGCACGATGCCGGCGTGTGGCGCGACCAGCCGCGGCGCGCCGCCCTCGTCCTCGACCGCGTTCCACGGCTCGGTCAGTTCGACGCGCTCGACGCCCTCGTTCGCGACGAGGAACGCGATGTTCTTGCCCCGCAGCGTGCTGCCCACCGCGGCCTCCTCCCTACGGCGCTGTGGTCGCTGGAAGGCTGCCCGAATTCGCCCCCGGTCAAACCGTTCCGCCGCCCACGGCGGGCGGTCGGCGAGGCGAACAGCACACCTGTCCGCCGGGCGGCCCGGGTGGAGCCGGTGTGGTGCTCAGTCGCGCGGTGCCACCAGCAGTGCCTGCGCGCCCCGACCGACCGCGCCGCGTTCGTCGTAGATGCGTGACTCGGCCAGGCCGACCCCGGCCGGGCCGATGGTGGTGTGCGCGTCCAGGCAGAGCCACTCCCCGACCGGCGGCCGGTGCAGGTGCACGGTCAACTCGGGATTGATGAAGTACCACCGGCGCGGGTCCAGCCTGCCGCTGATCCCGTTGCCGGAGTCGGCCAGCAACAGCACCCGCTGCACCGGCGAGGTGGGCTGGTCCGGCAGCAGTGGCACCCGCGACCGCGCCCACAGGGTGGCCGGCCCGGGTTCGGTGAAACCGCCCCTGGTGACCCGCCATTCCTGCGCGGCCAGATACCCACCGGACTATCCCTGCGTGGTCGGCACGCCACGGTCCACCGCGTCGCC
>DATCWR010000472.1:0-4295 GCA_036566245.1 Mycobacteriales bacterium
GGACCCCCCCAGCATCCGCCGCCAGCGGCGGTGGCCACCGCCTATCCACCCGGATAGCGGTCTAACTCGCTACCCCGACTCCAAGCGCGCGACGGCCGCACACCGGAACCCGTGTTGTCCCGTCCGCGGAAATCGGAAATCTGTCCGATTCGGCGGGTTTGTCGCTGCGCGGGCTGTGCCGGGCGGGGTCGGTTACTGCTTGACGAGCTCGGTGAGCATGGCGCTGGTCGTTTCGTTGGCCGGTAGGAACGCTTCAAGTCGTAGTTCGGCGATGGTGACGTCGGTGGCGGTGCCGAAGTGGGTGAGGGTGGTGATGAACGTTAGCTCGCTGTCGTCGTCCGGATCACCTGCCCGGAGGCGCAGCGGTACGGCGAAGCCGAGGTGGTGCGGTGACTCACGTGGACGCGGTGGTGCCAGGTGGGTGAGTTCGGAGGCCAGGTGTTGGAGGTGGTCGTCTGGGTTTCGCACGCTCTCGGCCTGGATGCGGTCGATGATGTGCCACGCCCACTCGTCGAGGTTGATGATGCGTGGCGCGAGGCCCTGCGGATGCAGCAGCACCCGGGGAACGCTCACCGGCGGTACGAGCAGATGCGGAGCCACGCCGGCGGTGAGCGTGTGGAAGGCGGCGTTGGCCGAGACGAGGTCACCGTGCCGGTCGACGACCACCGCCGGGTACGGCAGGTGGCCGTGCAGGATCCGTTCGAGGGCGGTGCGAATCGGTTCGAGCTGGGGGTCATCGAGGCGTGTCTGCGGGTAGGCCGGTGCGAATCCGGCGGCGAGGAGCAGTTCGTTGCGCTCACGGATCGGCACCTCCAGCGATTCGGCCAGCCGGATGATCATTGAGCGGCCGGGAGTCGACCGTCCGCTCTCGATGAAGCTGACGTGTCGCTGTGTGGTTCCGGCGCGCATGGCCAGTTCGAGCTGGCTGACGCGTCGCCGGGTGCGCCACTCACGCAACGCGTCGGCGAGCCCACCTCTGGTTGATTGGCTGGTCACCCCTCCTGTTTAGCCTGCTTGGCTGCTGTCCGGCGATTCCCTGCGAGGAATTGCCGCACGACGGCCGGCGCAGCACAGTCATTGCCGCACGCCTGGTTTCGCAAACCGAGGAGAACGATCATGGCTGGCATAAACGTCGACGACCTCACGGACCGCTACGTTGCCGTGTGGAACGAGCCCGATGCAGAGCACCGCCGCGCGGCAATTCGCGAGCTGTGGTCCGCTGATGCGATCCATGTGCTGCAGCCTCCCAAGGAGATGCTGCAGACCGCTGAGGGCCTGGGCTTCGATCGTCTCGTCTTGGAGGCGCGCGGGCACCGCGCGTTGGAGTTCCGGGTGACGCGCGCCCATGAGGCGTTCGTCGCGCCGGGCACCTTCGTCTTCCGTTCGCGCGGCAACGCCGACCGGCTCCACGACGTCGTCAAGTTCAGTTGGGAGATGGTGTCCCAGGACGGGAGTGAGGTCGCCGGCGTCGGGCTGGAGGTCCTCATTCTCGGGCCTGACGGCCGCATCGTCAGCGACTACCAGTTCATCGAAGGATGACCGCGATGACGGCGGTACTCCCATCGATGGTGCGCAGCTACCACGTCAGCACCGGCGACGGCATCGATGGCCTGTCGCTACGCGAGCACGAACCACGCACCCCCAGGGAAGGGGAGGTCGCGGTCGCGGTCCACGCCACCTCGCTCAGCTTCCGTGAACTGCTGGTACTGCAAGGGCGGTACGTGCTGCCCGTCAAACCGGACGTGATTCCGGTCTCGGACGGTGCCGGCGAGGTCGTCGCCGTTGGGCCGGATGTCCGGCGGGTACGCCCGGGCGATCGTGTCACTGCCGCACTGTTCCCACGGTGGCTGGACGGCCCGCTGGAACCGGCATACCTGCCGCAGTTGGGCGGCTCGCTCGACGGGATGCTGACCGAGCTGGCCATCCTCCCGGAGGACGCCCTCGTACCCATCTCGGACCACCTTTCCTACGCCGAGGCGGCGACTCTTCCCTGCGCCGCCGTCACGGCATGGAACGCCCTGACCGGCGACGGCCGCGGGATCCAGCGCGGCCAGACCGTGCTGGCCACCGGTTCCGGTGGCGTGTCGCTGTTCACGGTGCAGTTCGCCAAACTCCTGGGCGCGAGAGTGATCGCCACGACAGGCCGCGCGGACAAGGAACAGCGGCTTCGCGATCTGGGTGCCGACGAGGTCGTCAACTACCGCGACATCCCGCAATGGCACAGCACCGTCCGCGAACTCACCGCCGGGCGAGGGGTCGACCGCGTCGTCGACACCGCCGGAACGCTGGAGCAGTCGCTGAAGTCGGTCGCCGTCGACGGACACATCGCCTTCGTCGGGTCCGTCTCCGGCAACTGGCCACCGGTCGACCCCCGTCTGCTGTTCGGCGTCGCCGCCACGGTCCGGGCGTTGGCCGTCGGCAGCCGCACCCAGTTCACCCGCATGAACGAGGTCATCACCGCGTCTGGGCTCCGACCGGTCATCGACCGGATGTTCCCGTTCGAGGAAGCCGTCGCGGCGTTCCGGTACTACGAGTCGGCCAGCCCGTTTGGGAAGGTGATCATCAAGATCAGATAATCGGCGAGCGTGTATTCCGGGTTCAGTTGGGGTTGGAGCACAACCGTCCCCCGGTGGGATCGGTGGGACCGGTGGCCACCGAGCAGGACATCACCGATGCGCTGCTGATCGCCGAGCAGGCCCGCGAGGAGACGGCCATGCAGCTCGACTACGGCGAGCTGGAGTTGTTCGACACGCTGCGCGCGGCGGGGTGGACTTGGGAGCGGATCGGGGAGCACCTGGGCTACGGGCCTGGCGGGGCCCGGCAGGGCGCCCGGGGCCGGTATGAGCGGCTGCGCCGCCGGCGGCCGGGTTATCAGCCGAGGGAGAGGACCGGGCCCGCCTCCGCTTAGGGGTCCAACTCGTGTGTGTCCGGCCGTTGTGGTGGACCTGATCGGATGAAGTCGACCGGTGGGCGGCCCACCCCCTCGTCGGCGCCGACCTGTAAACCCACCAATCCCCCGGGGGTACGGGTTCCCGTACCCCCGGGTCCCGGGTTTCCCGGGACCCGGCTCTGACCTGCGGTTTTGCCCGGGGAATCTGCGAGATCCACCCAACCTTCACCCAACCCCCGAATGGCCTAGTCGTGGCACCTCACGGTCCTGTCTGTCTCCGCCCCCGGGTGCTTCTGGGATTACTCAATCCCGGAAGCAGACTCCGCCGTGACTTCCCAGGACGCGGCTTTGGTCGGATGGGGGTGGATCTTGCCAAACAGACGGGCCAGAAGGGACGTGTTGCCCAGGCCACAGACTGGACGCCCCACTCGGCGAGGGCTCCGCTGGTTGGGGCTGGTCGAGGGTGGTGAGGTAGGTCTCGAAGCCGCCGTCGGTGGCGGGCAGGGGTTGGCGGACAGGGGGTCGGTGGTCACCTACGGCGCAGCCGGCCAGGGCTTTGGTGATCCGGTCGAGGACACCGGGTTTCCACCGGTCATGCCACTCCCCCGCCGCCGAGGTGGAGGAACCCCGGCCGCCCCGGTACACCCGTGTCCAGTCCGCGTACAGCCAGGACAACTCCTCGACCGCATCAGGGTGCCGGTACCAGCAGCGGGGTAGTACCCGGTCGTCGAGTTGATACCGGCCGACCAGGACCTCATCAACCCACCGGGCGAGTTCGCGTAGTGCCTCGCGTCGGGTGTCGGTGTCCATGCTGACCCACGTCCACACCGCCGGCCGGTCCGGCTCGACCGACAGGCGTTCCACGGCGGCGGTCAACTCCTCCACCGCCGTACGCACCGCCGACAGTTGAGCCTCGGTCACCGCACCGTTACCGGCCAGGTCGGCGAGCTGACCGCCGACGTCCTCGACCGCCGCGGTCAACTGGTCGACCCGGCCACGGGTCTCGGCCTGGTCACCGGCCAACGTCACCAACTGCGAAACCAGGCCCAGCGGATCACCCGGACCAGTCTGCTCGACCACGGTCACCGCCCCCGAACCCACGCCGGACGGGTCGCCTCAGCCGGTACGGCACGCCGACGTGCCCGGGTAAAGGCCCGCGCATCCCTGCGGTTCCACACCGCCGGGCGGCTCACCAACGTCGGCCGGGTCCCGGTGTGCAGCAGCAACTGCTGCCCGGCCCGCAACATCCGCACATCCTCAGGTGCCATCACCCGCACCCGCCGCGTCGAATGCTGCGTCCCGGTCACCCCACGACACGGAGGTTCGGCGTGTCGATGTTCAGCCGGTTCTCCTCGGCGCCGACGAAGTCGGTCGCCCGAGTTCCTTCCAGACCCTCGCCGGGCGG
>DATCWR010000475.1:0-8667 GCA_036566245.1 Mycobacteriales bacterium
CTGCCCAGGGCACCACACCGGCCACGGCGGCGGCACCGGCCGTGCCCGCCGAGGGCACCGCACCGGTACCACCGGCCGAACTGTGCGTGGTCGGTGACGCCGACCAGTCCATCTACGCGTTCCGCGGTGCCACCATCCGCAACATCCTGGAGTTCGAGCGCGACTACCCCAACACCACCACGGTGTTGTTGGAGCAGAACTACCGGTCCACCCAGACGATCCTCTCGGCGGCCAACGCGGTCATCTCCCGTAATCCCAACCGCAGGCCGAAGAACCTGTGGTCCCAGGCCGGCGCCGGTGAACCGGTCCGGGGGTACGTGGCCGACAACGAACACGACGAGGCGGCGTTCGTCGCCGGTGAGATCGACCGGCTGGGTGACACCGCCGAGGTCCGGCCCGCCGACGTGGCGGTGTTCTACCGCACCAACGCCCAGTCCCGGGTGTTCGAGGAGGTGTTCGTTCGGGTTGGCCTGCCCTACCGGGTGGTGGGCGGTGTGCGGTTCTACGAGCGGCGTGAGGTGCGCGACCTGTTGGCCTACCTGCGGGTGATCGCCAACCCCGCGGACGTGGTCAGCCTGCGTCGCATCCTGAACACCCCCCGACGCGGCATCGGGGAACGCGCCGAGGCGTGCGTGGAGGCGTTGGCGGTCCGGGACCGGATCACCTTCGCCGAGGCCCTGGAGCGGTGCGACACCGCGCCGGGGATCAACACCCGCGCCATCACCGCGATCCGCGAGTTCACCACGCTGATGAGCGGACTACGCGCCGTCGCGGCAGCCGAGGACGCCGACCCGGCGGCCGTCTGCGAGGCGGTGTTGGACCGCACCGGTTACCTCGCCGAACTCGCCGCCAGTACCGACCCGCAGGACGAGGGCCGGGTGGAGAACCTGACCGAACTGGTGTCGGTCGCCCGGGAGTTCACCGAACAGCGGGTCGGTGCCGACGCCCCGGCCTCACTCGACGAGTTCCTGGAACAGGTCGCCCTGGTCGCCGACGCGGACAGCATCCCCGACGACACCGGCGGCACCGGGGTGGTCACCCTGATGACCCTGCACACCGCCAAGGGCCTGGAGTTTCCGGTGGTGTTCCTGACCGGGATGGAGGACGGGGTCTTCCCGCACCTGCGTTCGCTCGGGGACAGCGGCGAACTGGAGGAGGAACGGCGGCTGGCCTACGTGGGCATCACCCGGGCCCGCAGCCGGCTGTACATCTCCCGGGCGGTGACCCGCAGTTCCTGGGGCCAGCCGGTCTACAACCCGCCGTCCCGGTTCCTCGACGAGATCCCCTCGAACCTTCTGGTCTGGGAACGGGAGGAACCCCGGCGCACCGAGCCGGCCCAGGCCAGGGTGGCCACCCGCGTGCTGGGACACGGAAGGCCACATGCCGGCGTGGGAAACCGTCCGGTGGTCAGCCTGGACGTGGGCGACCGGGTCAACCACGACGCGTTCGGTCTGGGCCGGGTGGTGGGGGTACGGGGTGAGGGAGACCGGGCCCAGGCCGAGATCGACTTCGGCGGTGACGTGGGCACCAAGCGACTGTTGCTGCGGTACGCCCCGGTGGAGAAACTCTGACCCGGCCGGGTCGGCCGATCAGATGACGACGCCGCGGGCGGCCAACCACGGGATGGGGTCCACCCGGCGTCCGTCCAACCCGTTGGCGTGTACCTCGAAGTGCAGGTGCGGTCCGGTGGACTCACCCTCGGCGCCGACCAGTGCGATGAGCTGACCAGCCTGCACCCGCTCGCCGACGGTCACCAGGAACTTCTCCATGTGCCCGTAGACGGTGACATAACCGTCGGCGTGCTCGATCACCACCCACTTGCCGAAGCCGCTGGCCGGGCCGGCCTTGATCACCACGCCGTCGCCCGCCGCGTAGATGGGTGCCCCGTAGGACGCGGCCAGGTCGATGCCGTAGTGGAAGGTGCCCCAGCGGGCGCAGAAACACGAGGACAGGTAGCCGGTGCCCGGCCTGACCCACTTGGGTCTGGCCAGTTCGGCGGCCCGCTCGGCGGCCCGGGACGCGCGTTGTTCGGACAACCGGTTCTGCGCCGCCGCGGTGCTGAGCAACTTGTGGCCGGGCATCGGGGCCTCGGCCGGAACCACCCGGGCGTTGGCACCCCCGGTGTCGGACAGGTGGGTGGACTGGCTGAGCGCCAACATCGCGGCCCGGTCCGGGGACGGATGGTCGGCGCCGAGCAGGCCGGTGCTCATCGCCGCGGCGGTCGCGCCGACCACCGCGGCGCTCAGCAGGGACGGGGTGCGGTTCGAGGGGGGTTTGAGGGCACGGTGCCGACCGGCGGAACGTTTGTGACGCGCCACGGCTGGCAGCCCTTCCGTCGACAACACGTACCATGCGCTCTGGGCGCGTCGGGCATCGTACGACCGTGCCCCTCGCCACAACGCGGCGTGGTGGTTCGCGAGGAGCGCGAGGTCCGACGACCGTCTGGCAACACCGGCACCCGGGGTCAGGGTCACAGAGCGGAAAGCTCTGCGGCGGCGGAGCCGTGACCAGACCGTAACCACGTGTCGGTCCGATGGCAAACACCACCTCGTTCGGTGTGTGAACCACAGCGGAGAGTAATGGTGCGTTCTTCAACTGGTTCGTTCCCCGGAGGTACCGCGTACCCTGCCTCGCCAACGTGTCCACACATCCGGATCACCGCGTGGCGGGGCGCCGGCCTGACCGAGCCGATCAGGAGGATCTGATCTGGTGAGTTCTTCAAAGAAGCGCATGTCTGGCCCGCACCGGTCCGGGGCGTCTCGTGGTGGGACGTCACGTCCTACCTCGTCTCGATCTGGCTCGTCCAGCACCGGGGCGGCCCGCGGTGCCCGGTCCGGGGCGGTTGTCGGGCGTGCGGCCGGCACCCGCACCCCCTCCCGGCCACCCGTCAGGGCCCGGACGCGGATCCGCTCCACCCGGAGCGACGGTCCGGCCTTCGTGGTCGGATCGGTGTCCCCGGTCGGCCGGGTGGCTGGGCTGTTCGCGGTGGCCGCGGCGCTGTGTGGACTGGTCGCTCCGGCCTTTCCGTTGGTGGTCGAACGCGGCGGACCCGGCGTGGGTGCCGCCGCCAACGGCTGGGACTTCCTCCCCCCTCTGGCCGGGGCGGTGGTGCTGGGGGTGGCCGGGGTGCTGTGCGTGCGCGGCGTGCTACCGCGGCTCGGGTTGGCCGCCGTCGGCACCGTCGGCGCGGCATCGGTGGGCCTGCTCGCCCAGACCCTGTTCCGCTACGACACCGGTCAGCGGTCCGGTCGGGACCTGCCCCTGCCGGTGGCCATGGTGCGTGGGTTCCGGTACGACGCGGCCACCGGTCTGCACCTGCAACTGGCCGCCAGCGTGCTCGCGGTCACCGCACTGGCACTGGTGCTGTTCGCCTGGCCGCGCACCTGGATGGAGGACGACGGCAGTTTCGAGGGGTTGCGGCCGTTGTTCGGCGGCCTTGGGCTGTTCGCCGGTTTCCTTGCCGCGGCCGGGGTGTGTCTGGCGGTCGGCGACTCGGCGGTGGCCTCGGTCGGCCCGCAGTCACTGTTGAACCGGACCGGGCTGGACGGATGGGGCACCGGCGGGCTGGCCCTGGTGTTGCTGCTCGGTGGGGTTGTCGCCGCGTCGTTGCGTCCCCGACTGTCCGCCGTGGGTGCCTACGCCGCACTGGCCGCGATGACCGCCAACCAGGCCCTGGCCGGTGGCCTGCTGGTGGCCCGGTCGACCGTGCTGCGGCCGGCCGTCGGCGGCGTGACGCTCGTCCTGGCCGCGTTCGCGTTCACCGGACTGGCCGTCGGGGCGTGGCGGATGTCACGGGAACCGGGACCCGACGACGACCCGGTGTGATCGCCGACCGCTGCGTTACCCTCCAGGTGAGCAACTGCGTGTCGTGGTCGGGCCACCGAGGGTCGGGGCGCGGCAGAGCGGAGCGAGGGACTCGCATGGCTGACATGGGTGCACGGATCCGGGTCGTGGTGGCCAAACCCGGCCTGGACGGTCACGACCGTGGTGCGAAGGTGGTGGCTCGCGCGCTGCGTGACGCCGGCATGGAGGTGATCTACACCGGACTACACCAGATGCCGGAGCAGATCGTGGAGACCGCGATCCAGGAGGACGCGGACGCGATCGGACTGTCGGTGCTGTCCGGTGCGCACATGACGCTGTTCGCCCGGGTGATGGAACTGCTGGCCCAACGCGGTGCCGACGACGTGGTGGTGTTCGGCGGCGGCATCGTCCCCGAGGACGACATCAGCGAACTGGAGCGACTCGGCGTGGCCAGGATCTTCACCCCCGGTGCCACCACCGAGTCCATCGTCGGGTGGGTGCGCGAGCACGTCGGTGGCGCCCGGGTGTAGTCCACCCGGCCGGTCCCGGGGTGGGCGTGGACCCGACGGTGACCATTGTCACGCCTGGCGACAACGTGAGCCGGGTCACCTCACCTGTGCGAACGGTGAGAACCGGCGCTCGATACGCTGCGGAGTGGCCCGCGAGATGGTGGGCGGGCCCGGTCGGGGCTGCCTGTCGTGGCTGAGACAGCGGCGCGGGTGGGCGCCGGGCGGTGATGGCCGAAACCAGCGAACAGCGAACGGACGAAGCCTCGTGGATCTGAACGAGTACCAGGCGAAGGAACTCTTCGCCGCGCACGGCGTGCCGGTGCTGCCCGGCGAGGTGGCCGAAACCCCGGGGGAGGCGCGCGCCATCGCCGAGCGGATCGGCACCCCGGTGATGGTGAAGGCCCAGGTGAAGACGGGCGGCCGGGGCAAGGCCGGCGGGGTGAAGTACGCCGCCGACCCGGCCGAGGCCGAGCAGCGCGCCACAGACATCCTCGGTATGGACATCAAGGGCCACACCGTGCACCGGGTGCTGGTGACCGAGGCCAGTGACATCGCCGAGGAGTACTACTTCTCCTTCCTGCTCGACCGGGCCAACCGCACCTTCCTGGCCATGGCCTCCCGCGAGGGCGGCATGGAGATCGAGCAGGTCGCGGTGGAGAAGCCCGAGGCGTTGGCCCGGGTGCCGATCAACGCGCTGTCCGGGGTGGACCTGGCCAGGGCGCGGGAGATCCTCCAGCAGGCCGCCTACCCCGACGACGTGCTGGACGGTTGCGCCGAGGTGGTGGTCGCACTCTGGGAGGTCTTCACCCAGACCGACGCCACCCTGGTCGAGGTCAACCCGCTGGTGCGCACCACCGACGGACGGGTCGTGGCGCTGGACGGCAAGGTCACCCTGGACGGGAACGCCGACTTCCGGCACCCCGACCACGCCCGTTTCCACGATGCGCAGGCCGCCGACCCGCTGGAGCAGCGGGCCCGGGAGAAGCACCTGAACTACGTCAAGCTCGACGGGCAGGTCGGCATCATCGGCAACGGTGCCGGTCTGGTGATGAGCACGCTCGACGTGGTGGCCTATGCCGGTGAACGGCACGGCGGGGTTCGGCCGGCCAACTTCCTGGACATTGGCGGCGGTGCCAGCGCCGACGTCATGGCCAACGGGTTGGAGATCATCCTCTCCGACCCGTCGGTGCGAAGCGTGTTTGTCAACGTGTTCGGTGGGATCACCGCCTGTGACGCGGTGGCCAACGGGATCGTGCGGGCCTTCGAACTGCTCGGCGGGCGCGACGGGGCACCCAACCGGCCGCTGGTGGTGCGGCTGGACGGGAACAACGCCGAGGAGGGCCGACGCATCCTCACCGCGGCCGGACTGCCCGGCGTCGAGCAGGTCGACACGATGGACGGCGCGGCCGAGCGGGCCGCCGAGCTGGCACACCAGGGAGCCTGAACACCATGGCCATCTTCCTCACCGAGAACAGCAGGGTCATCGTGCAGGGCATGACCGGCTCGGAGGGCGGCAAGCACACCCGCCGGATGCTGGCCGCCGGCACCAACGTGGTCGGCGGGGTCACCCCGGGCAAGGGCGGTCAGAGCGTCGACTTCGACGGCCGGGCCACGCCGGTGTTCAACTCCGTCAAGGAGGCGATGACCGAGACCGGCGCGGACGTGACCGTCGTGTTCGTACCGCCGAAGTTCGCCAAGGCCGCCGTGATCGAGGCGGTCGACGCCGGGATCGGCCTGGCCGTGGTGATCACCGAGGGCATCCCGGTGCACGACACCACCGAGTTCTGGGCCCACTCCCAGGGCCGCAGCACCCGCATCATCGGCCCCAACTGCCCCGGGCTGATCAGTCCCGGACGGTCCAATGTGGGCATCATCCCGGCCGACATCGCCCGGTCCGGCCGGATCGGCCTGGTCAGCAAGTCCGGGACGCTCACGTACCAGATGATGTACGAACTGCGGGACATCGGCTTCTCCACCGGTGTCGGCATCGGTGGAGACCCGGTCATCGGCACCACCCACATCGACTGCCTGGCAGCGTTCCAGGACGACCCGGACACCGACGCGATCGTGATGATCGGTGAGATCGGTGGGGACGCCGAGGAACGGGCCGCCGACTTCATCCGCGACAACGTCACCAAGCCGGTGGTCGGCTACGTCGCCGGGTTCACCGCCCCGGAGGGCAAGACCATGGGGCACGCCGGTGCGATCGTGTCCGGTTCGTCGGGCACCGCGCAGGCCAAGAAGGAGGCCCTGGAGGCAGCCGGCGTGCGGGTCGGTCGCACGCCGAGCGAGACCGCCCGGCTGATGCGGGAGATCATGTCAGCCGGCTGATCGTTCCCCACCGCATCCTCACTCCACCGACCGCGGATCCGCCAGTCGGGCGCAGGCCGGTCAGGGTGTCCGCACACGATGCGACACCCCGACCGGCCGCCGGGATGGACTGCGCTCCGGACCTGGGCCACGATGGGGACCGGCGGACGGTCTCGGCAGGGTAGAAAGGGGGACGCCGTGGAGGGCACGGACATCTCCCACGCCATCTCCCACTCGACCTGGTGGGGCGTCGGGGTGGCCGGGTCCGGGTTGGCGGTACTCGTGCTGTCGTTCCGACCCTGGTTCATCCTTGAGGCGGCCCGGCAGGGTGCCGACCTCGACGCGGTGTTGTCGGTCCAGCAGACCGGATGGGGCAGTGCGCTGGGCGTCCTGGTCGTGCTGGCCGCACTGCTCGGCGGGGCACTGGCGATGTGGCCGTCGGCCGCCGCCCACGGGCTGTACCTGTGGCCCGCGACTGTTGGCGCGATGTTGGCACTGGTCCGGATGGGACTGCCCCCGGACGCCACCCTGCTCGGCGAGAGCCTGTCCTACACCCGCACCGTCTGGGTCGTTCTGGTGGCGGCCGCCGCCGTGGTTCAGGTCCTGTGTGGTGTGTTGTGCGCGTCGCTCCGGAACCAGGAGCGCCTCGGATAGCGTCAGACCTGCGCCGCGCGCGCCCAGGAAACCAGCCACGTATCGGGCAGAATGAACCGCGCGGACCGGCCGGGCGCTTGTGTACACGGCGGCGTGGCGGCACGCTGGGCCCGCAGAAGGCCGTGACTAGGGGAAGGTCTCATGTCAGATCAGATGGGCGGCTACCCGCAGGGTGGCTACAACCCACAGGGTGGTTACCCGGGTCAACCAGCGGGTGGCTACCCGCCCCAGGGCGGATCCGACCAGCCACCGGGGTATCCGCCCCAGGGTCGGTACAACACCCAGCAGGGCTATGGCACTCCGCAGGGCTACGACGCCTCCCATGGTTATGGCGCCCAGCAGGGGTATGGCGCACCGCAGAACCACGGTGCCCCCGGCCAGCAGGGTTACGGCGCTCCGCAGGGCTACGGTGCCCAGCCGGGTTATGGCGCCCAGCAGGGGTACGGCGCGCAGCAGGCTTACGGCGCCCAACCGAACTATGGCGCCACGCCCGGCTACGGCGTCCAGCCGGGTTACGGCGCGCAGCCGGGGCACGGCCAGTCCGGCGGTGGCCTGTCGTTCAGCCTGGAGGCGATCAGGCCGGGTGGCCTGATCGCCCTGGCCGGGGGGCTGCTCCTGTTCGTGTTCAGCTTCTTCCCCTGGTACACGCCGAACTGTGGCGGCGTCTCCGGTGAGATCCGTCAGATCTGCGAACGCAGCAAGGTGCACGCGGTCGCCTGGGATCGGACCATCGCGGTGTTCGCGGTGGTCCTGTTGCTGCTGGTCGCGCTGGCCTTCGTGGCCAAGGCGATGAGGTTCGCCCCGCCGACGCTGCCGCTGGAGATTGTCGCGTTGGCCGTCACCGTGTTCGGTGACCTGTTCTTCCTGATCTCGTTCCTGAAGCTGAACGGTGTCGCCCGCGGTTGGGCGATGTGGCTCGCCCTGCTGGCGGTGATCGCACTGACCGTCGGTGTGGTGCTGGAGTTCAACAAGGCCGGTGGCGTGGCGTCGGTGAACAGCCTGCTGTCCCGGGCCGGTGCCGGGTCCGGTGGCGCGGCCGGGGCCGACCCCTACGGTGCGCCCACGGGTTGGCCCCAGCAGGACCAGCTCCGGGGCGGCCAACGGTACCCAGGTGGCTATCCGCAACAGCAGTACCCGCAACAGCAGTACCCACAGGGCTATCCGCAGCAGTACCCGCAGACCGGCCAACAACCGCAGCAGCCCCAGCCTGCCCAGCAGTATCCGGGGCAGGCGCCCCAGTCGCCCCAGTATCCGGCGCAGTACCCGCAGTCACCCGGCCTGGAACCCACCCAGCAGGTCAGCTATCCGGGGCCGTCGTGCGGTAGCCATCGGGCGCAGCCGCAGGGTCCGGCCATCGGTGGCCATCCGGCGCAGCCGCAGGGTCCGGCCA
>DATCWR010000481.1:0-13466 GCA_036566245.1 Mycobacteriales bacterium
AGCGGGGTGTTGTTGCCCGATGCCGAGGCGGCCGGTGTCGAGGTGGCCGCGCGGGTGGGCGCCGACCACGACGGGGCGGCGTTCCTGGACCGGGCCCTGCGGGGTCTGTCGGTCGGACTGGCCGGCAGGGACCGGTCGGTACCGGAGTTCTACGCGGCCCGGCTGTCCCCCGACCGGCTGGAACTGCTGTTGGTCACACCCGACGACGCACCGCCGTACCCGTTCGTCGCCGAGGACGCCGGCACCCGGTGGTGCCTGTCCCGGGCGGTCGAGCCGCCATGGGCGGACCTCGCTGCCTCCGCCCCCGCGCCGTTGCCCACGCTGTGGTCGGTGGGCACCGACCACACCGGCGCGCGGGTGTTGGTGGACCTCGAGTCGGTCCGTGGCACCCTGGCCGTGACCGGTGACCCTGACGCGGCCCGTTCGCTGGTGGCCGCGGCGGCGATCGAACTGGCGACCAACCGCTGGTCCGACCACGTCCGGATCACCCTGGTCGGGTTCGGCCACGCGATCCGGTTGGTCAGCCCGGACCGGATCCGCTGTGTGGACACCGTGGCCGAGGCCGCCGCCGACCTGGTCGCCAGGGTGTCGAACGGCCAACGGGCGCTGGCCGCCGCGGGCATCGACTCGGTGCTCACCGCGCGGGTTCGGCAACTGGCCGGCGTGGGCCACGTTCCCCATCTGGTGGTGCTGGCCACGCCACCGGATCGCGCCGCGCCAACCGAACTGGCCGCGTTGGCCGCACTGGAGGCCGCCGCGGCGGAGGGTACCCGCGCACCGTTGGGCATCCTGGTGGCCGGCTCCACGGCCTCGGCCCGGGTGCTGTTCACCGTCGGCCGCGACGGTGCCGTGCAGGCCGGGCCGCTGGGGCAGGTCGCCGCCGGGCAGAGGGTGACCGCGCGTTCCTTCGCCGGGCTGACCCGACTGGTCCAGACCCTGACCGCCACACCGACCGGTCCGCCAGAGGCCGAGGCGGGGCCGGGCGGTGACGAGGCTGAACGGGTTCGTCGGGCGTTGGCCGCCCCGTCCGGGGTCGGTCCCAACCTGCCTGGTCCGGTCGGCCCTGTCGATCCGGACGCGCCGGTCGGGGTACTGCTGCGCATCCTCGGTGAACCCGCGGTCGACGCCCCCGGTCTGCCCTCGCCCGGCAGCCCGCTGGTGGTCGAGATCTGTCTGTACCTGGCCCTGCGCGGCCCGGTGTCGGTGGCCGAACTGGCCGCCGCGATGTGGCCGTTCGGGATCGCCGAGCCGGACCGTGAGGCCGTCCTGTACCGGGTGCGGGACTGGTTGGGCCACGGCCCCGACGGGCACCCCCGGCTACGCCGGGATGCCAACCGGGTGGTGCTGTCGGGCGACGTGCGGGTGGACTGGCACCTGTTCGTGGCGTTGGCCCGTCGGGGCACCGACGGTGACCTGCGGGCCGCGTTGGACCTCGTGCGTGGCCCGTTGGCCGAACCCCGGCCCGCGCACCGGTACGGCTGGCTGTCCGCCGACCCGGTCGGCTACCAGGCGGTGCCCCACATCGTGGACGTGGCGCACCGACACTGGTGCCGCCGGATGGAACTCGGTGACCACGACGGTGCCCTGGCCGCGGCCCGGGCGGGGCTGCGGGCCGAACCGGTGGCCGAGGCACTCTGGCACGACCTGGCCACGGCGGTGCGGGTCCGCGACGGCGACGCCGCCGCGGACGCCCTGCTCGCCTCCCGCCGGCCGCGTTGAGCCGGACCGTCAGGGAGTGGTCATACCCAGTACGTCCAGGGCCTGGTCGAGCTGCTCCACGGTGAGCAGACCCTGGTCCACGTACCCACGTTCGAGCACCACCTCACGGATGGTGCGGCGCTGGGCCAGCGCCTGCTTGGCCACCTTGGCGGCCTCCTCGTAGCCGATGAACCGGTTCAGCGGCGTGACGATCGACGCGGAGGACTCGGCGTACTCCCGGCAGCGTCCCTCGTCGGCCCGGATACCGGCCACGCACCGGTCGGCCAGCAGTCGGCTGATGTTGGTCAGCAACCGGATCGACTCCAGCACGTTGCGGGCCATCATCGGCATCATGATGTTCAGTTCGAAGTTGCCGGCCGCACCGCCGAAGGCGATCGCCGCGTCGTTGCCGATGACCTGGGCGCAGACCATGCACAGCGCCTCGGGGATGACCGGGTTCACCTTGCCCGGCATGATCGACGATCCCGGCTGCAGGTCGGGCAGGTAGATCTCCGACAGCCCGGCCCGTGGTCCCGAACCCATCCACCGCAGGTCGTTGGAGATCTTGTACAGGCTGACCGCGACGGTGCGGAGCTGACCGGACGTCTCGACCAACCCGTCCCGGCCACCCTGCGCCTCGAAGTGGTCACGGGCCTCGGTGAACGGCAGTTCGGTGGCCGCGGCGATCCGGGCGATCACCTTCGGGGCGAACCCGGCCGGGGTGTTGATGCCGGTGCCCGTCGCGGTGCCACCCAGCGGCAGTTCGGCCAGCCGGGGCAGCGAGGACTCCAGTCGCTCCACACCGGACCGCAGCGCGGCGGCGTACCCACCGAACTCCTGACCCAGGGTCACCGGCGTGGCATCCATCAGGTGGGTCCGCCCGCTCTTGACCACCCCGGCGAACTCGGCCGACTTGCGCCGCAGCTCACCTTCCAGGTGCCGCAGTGCCGGGATCAGGTCGGTCACCACCGCGCTGGCCGCGGCGATGTGGATGGACGAGGGAAACACGTCGTTGGACGACTGTGAGGCGTTGACGTGGTCGTTGGGGTGCACCGGCCGACCCAGCCGCTCGGTGGCCAGGGTGGCGATGACCTCGTTGGTGTTCATGTTGCTGGAGGTGCCCGAACCGGTCTGGAACACGTCGATGGGGAAGTGCGCGTCCCAGTCGCCCCGGATCACCTCCTCGGCGGCCTGCTCGATGGCCTCGGCCACGTCGGCCTCGATCACCCCGAGTTCGGCGTTGACGTGTGCGGCCGCGGCCTTGATCCGGGCGAGCGCGGCGATGTGGGCACGTTCCAACGTGTGCCCGGAGACCGGGAAGTTCTCCACCGCGCGCTGGGTCTGGGCCCGCCACTTCGCCTGTGCCGGGACCCGAACCTCGCCCATCGAGTCATGCTCGACCCGGTACTCCTGCTCGGCCACCTCGCCGCTCCTCGTGTGAGTTCGGGCCGGTCCCTGTGACCGGATACCCCGAGGCGCCGATCGTAGTGATCGGGTCGGCTGGCCCGGCGGACCGTGTGTCCGACGCCTCTCTGATCATGTGGCTCTTGTGGTGGTTCGGGAGTGTATGCCTGCCATGGCGTTCGGCCGGTAGCGTTGTCGTATGGAGATCGAGGCTCACCCGTCCGGGGAACCCAGGCCGGCCACCGACGAGGACCGGCAGGCCGCCGCCGAGGCCCTGCAACGCGCCTGCGGAGAAGGGCGGCTCACCCTGGAGGAGTTCAGCGACCGGGTTGGTGCGGTGTGGGCCGCCGACCGCACCGACCAGATCGCCGTGGCCACCGCCGGGCTGGCCCAACCGGCTCTGGTCGGATCGTCCCGGACCGTTCGCCGGGTGATCAACGTGATCGGTGAACAACGGCTGAGTGGCCGGTGGCGGTTGCCCGGCCGGTTGCGGGTGGTCAACCTCGTCGGCGAGGTCGACCTGGACCTGCGCGAGGTCGTGGTGGGCCAGACCCTGCCCGACAACGTGGTCGAGATCAGCGTGTTCTCGATGATCGGTGAGGTGAACGTGACCGTGCCCGAGGGCATCGAGGTGGACGTCGGTGGTGTCGTCCTCGTCGGTGAGCGGGACGTTCGACTGGCAGCGGTGCCACGTCGGGTCGGCACACCACTGATCCGACTACACCTGTTCGGGCTGGTCGGAGAGGTGACGGTGCGTTCCCGGCCGGCCGAACCAACCCGGGTCCGGCCGGCCGTGGAGCGCTGACCGCGTCGCGACGACCCGGTGGTCACCGGGCCTGTTCGAAGTCGATGGCGCTGTAGGCCCGCAGCTTGGTCAACCGGTGGCGGCCGTCCACGATGCGGATCGTGCCGCTCTTGGACCGCATCACGATCGACTGGGTCTGCGCCCCGCCACCGCCGTAGCGGACACCGCGCAACAGCTCACCGTCGGTGACACCGGTGGCGCAGAAGAACACGTTGTCGCCGTGTACCAGGTCGTTGGTGGTCAGCACCCGGTCCAGGTCGTGGCCGGCGTCGAGCGCCCTGCGCCGTTCGGCCTCGTCCCGGGGCCACAGCCGGGCCTGCATCACACCGCCCATGCAGGTCAGCGCGCAGGCGGCGATGATGCCCTCGGGGGTGCCGCCGATGCCCAGCAGCAGGTCCACCCCGGTGCCCTCCCGGGCCGCCATGATGGCACCGGCCACGTCGCCGTCGCGGATGAACTTGATCCGTGCGCCGGCCTCCCGAACCTCACGGGCGAGCTGTTCGTGCCGGGGCCGGTCCAGGATGCACACCGTGACGTCGGCGGGTTCGGAGCCCTTGGCCCGCGCCACCGCCCGGATGTTCTCGCTGACCGGAGCGGTGATGTCGACCACGCCGGCCGCCTCCGGGCCGGTGGCCAGCTTGTCCATGTAGAACACCGCCGACGGGTCGTACATCGCGCCGCGTTCGGCCACCGCCAGCACCGCCAGCGCGTTGGGCATGCCCTTGGCCATCAGCGTGGTTCCGTCGATCGGGTCGACCGCGACGTCGCACTCGGGGCCGTTGCCGTCGCCGACCTCCTCGCCGTTGTACAGCATCGGCGCCTGGTCCTTCTCACCCTCGCCGATGACCACCCGGCCGCGCATGGACACCGTTCCGATGAGCTGGCGCATCGCGTTGACCGCCGCGCCGTCACCACCGTTCTTGTCCCCACGCCCCACCCAGCGTCCGGCGGCCATCGCGGCGGCCTCGGTGACGCGGATCAGTTCCAGGGCCAGGTTTCGGTCCGGGGCCTCTCGCCGCACGGCGAGTTCGGGCGGTACCTCACTCACTGGTGCACCACCTTCCGGCGGCTCGCGGGCCGCGGGTGGATCCTGGTCGCGGGTGCTGGCATGTGTTCTGGTCCTCCTGGGGCAGGGTTGGCCGCTGGCGCGGAGTCTGACCTACATGATGGTCGTTGACCTGCCGGCCCGCACCAGCCACCCGGCGAACACCGGGCCGGGTCACCCGGGCTGGTCAACCGGGCGGATCGGCGCCGTCCGGGGCGGCCTGGCGTTCACCCGTCGCGGCGGCGAGCCTCTCCCGGGCGCCGTCCAACCAGGACTGGCACACCCTGGCCAGAGCCTCACCGCGTTCCCACAGCGACAGCGACTCCTCCAGGGTCAGCCCGCCGGCCTCCAGTCTGCGCACCACGTCGGCCAGTTCCTCGCGGGCCTGCTCGTACCCCAGGGCCTGCTCACTCACCGCACAACCCTAGCCCGGACCGGTTCGGCCGGTCCGGCCGGACGTCGTGGCGGGGGCGGTCACGCTGGTCACCACCGCGCCGAGAGTCCCCTCGGCCAGCCGGATCCGCACCGGATCACCGGCGTCGACCTGGGTCGGATCGTGCACCACCCGACCGTCGGCCCGCTGCACCACCGCGTAGCCACGGCGTAGGGTGGCCGCCGGTCCCAATGCGGCGACCCGTGCCCGGTTGTGGGCCAGATCGGCCTGGGCCGCGTCCAACCGGTGGCCCAGGCAGCGTCGCGCCCGGTCCCGCAACGCGCCCACCTCGGTGGCACGCCCGTCCAGCATCCGCATCGGCTCGGCAAGCACCGGACGGGTGCGCACCGCCGCCAACCACTGCGCCTCGCGGACCAGTCGCCCGGTCACCGCGGCCCGAGCCCGACTCCGGAGTGCGTCCACCCGCGACTGTTCCTCGGCCATGTCCGGCACCACCCGTTTGCCCGCGTCGGTGGGGGTCGAGCAGCGTACGTCGGCGACCAGGTCCAGCAGTGGTGTGTCCGGCTCGTGACCGATGGCGCTGACCACCGGGGTCTGGCAGGCGGACACCGCCCGACACAGCGCCTCGTCGCTGAACGGCAGCAGGTCCTCCACCGAGCCGCCACCCCGGGCCACCACGATCACGTCCACGTCCGGGTCCCGGTCCAGCCGCTCCACCGCGTCGATCACCTGGCTGACCGCGGTCACCCCCTGCACGGCCACGTTCTCCACCCGGAAACGCACCCCGGGCCAGCGACGCCGGGCGTTCTCCAGCACGTCCCGTTCGGCCGCGCTGGCCCGACCGGTGACCAGACCCACGCACCGGGGCAGGAAGGGCAGCGCCCGCTTACGGGCCGGGTCGAACAGGCCCTCGGCATGCAGCAGCCGCCTGAGCCGCTCCAGTCGGGCCAGCAGTTCGCCAACCCCCACCGGTCGGATCTCGGTGGCGCGCAGTGACAGGGTGCCGCGGGCCACGTAGTAGTCCGGTCGGGCGTGCACGACCACCCGGGCCCCCTCGGCCAGGGTGACCCCGTTCAGTACCGTCACCGGACAGGTCACCGCGACCGAGATGTCCGCGGCGGGGTCCCGCAGGACCAGGAACACGGTGCGGGCACCCGGTCGCCGGGACACCTGGGCGAGTTGGCCCTCCACCCACACCTCGCCGAGCCGGGACACCCACTCGGCGATCTTCATCGCCACCACGCGAACCGGCCAGGGTGACTCCGCGGCCGTCGGGTTGGCCATGGTCAGTCGCCGCGCAGTGCGACGAGCCGGTTCTCCAGCAGGGTGAGGTACGGCGCACGGTTCGCGGTCTCACGTTCGTGGTCGACCAACCGCTGCACGTCATCCGCGGTCAACAGCCGCATCTGGTCACGAAGTTGGGCGATGGACAGGCCGTCGTAGTCGGGCAACGGCAGGGTGTCCGACGGTGGGGGCCCGGCGTCGACATCGATCCGGGTCGTGGTCGCACCGGCCCCCGACTCGTTGTCGTCGTCCTCGTCGAAGCGGGCCCACGGCGGTGTCCCCTCGGCCGGACCGGGCCGGAGCTGGGCCAGCAGTTGGTCACCGCGGACGGCCAACTCGGTGTAACCCTGCTGCACCCGCAGTGATGCCTGCATGGCACCGCTGACCGCGAGTACCGGCAGCCCGACCAGCCGGCGGGGCAGCCGGCGGGCCTCGTCGATGGCCAGTGCGGCCAACCCGGCGGCGGCCCGCAACGGCATCGGGACGGGATTGTCAGTCATATCTACCCTTCCGTACCCCGGACGGCTGGTGAGAATCCGATCCGCAGCGTGTCATTCCTGTGAACTGTCACCGACACGACGCTGTCGCGCGCGGTTACCGGCCACGTCTCCAGACTGCTCCATGGTGGCAGGGCACCGGTACGCGGCGCGGCGCCCATACCGGCGGAAGTACCATCGGGGCATGACCGTCCAGCGCACCCGCCGGGTCCTGCTCGCCAAACCGCGCGGCTACTGCGCCGGAGTGGATCGGGCGGTCCAGACCGTGGAGCGGGCCCTGGAGCTGTACGGCTCGCCGGTCTACGTGCGCAAGCAGATCGTGCACAACGCGCACGTGGTCAAGGTGCTGGAGGAGCGCGGCGCGGTCTTCGTGGAGGACACCGAGGAGGTTCCCGAGGGCGCGTTGGTGGTGTTCTCCGCGCACGGGGTGGCACCCCAGGTGCACGACGAGGCCACCCGACGGGGACTGCGGACCATCGACGCCACCTGTCCGTTGGTCACCAAGGTGCACCACGAGGCACGGCGGTTCGCCAGGGAGGACTACGACATCCTGCTGATCGGCCACCCCGGGCACGAGGAGGTGGTCGGCACCGCCGGTGAGGCACCCGAACACATCCACCTGGTGGACGGTCCACAGGCCGTGGCCAACATCACCGTGCGTGACCCGGAGAAGGTCATCTGGCTGTCCCAGACCACGTTGTCGGTCGACGAGACGATGGAGACGGTCCGGGCCCTGCGGGAACGGTTCCCCCGGTTGCAGTCGCCGCCGTCGGACGACATCTGCTACGCCACCCAGAACCGGCAGGCCGCGGTCAAGGACATCGCGCCGGAGTGTGATCTGGTGCTGGTGGTGGGCTCGGAGAACTCCTCGAACTCGCAGCGCCTGGTCGAGGTGGCCCGCGACGCCGGGGCACCGGCCGCCCACCTGGTCGACGACGCCGAGGACATCGACGAGGCGTGGCTGGTCGGCGCCTGGACGGTCGGCCTGACCAGCGGCGCGTCCGTACCGGACCTGCTGGTGCGACGGGTGCTGACGTTCCTGGCCGAGCGCGGCTTCGCCGACGTCGAGGAGGTCAGTTCGGCGAACGAGCGGCTGACCTTCGCGCTGCCCCAGGAACTGCGCCGGGACCTGCGGATGTCGAACATGTCGCCCGCCGTACACACCCTGCGGTAGGGCTCTGGTCACCCTGGTCCGCGGTTCGGTGCTCAGCCGACGGGGCGGCGCACCAGTCTCAACCCGGCGATGACAGCGGCCACCCCGGTCGACGCGGCCATCTCCGGGAAGCCGTAGACCAGCCACCCGACCAGCGCGGCACCCAGTTTGCTGGTGGAGTCGAACACCCCGTGGGGTGCCGACAGCGTGCTCAGCAACGACATCAGCAGGTACAGGATCGGCGGGCTCACCACCACCAGCCACAGACTGCGGCGACGAACCAGCATGGTGCCCAACACCGCGGCCACCACCAGGCTGACCGAGAAGATGCGGCGCAGCCCGCCCGGGCCGGTGAACAGGTCCACCCCGCCACCCGCCGCGACCAGGACGAACATGAGCAGTAGCGCACCGGCACCGGTCAGCCCTGGCTGACCCCGTGTGCTCGCCCGGTCGGTGGCTCCGGTGCTGACACTGACCCCCAAAACGCTCCTCCCGACGGTGCCGGTCCCGTGTTCACACGGTAGACGCTCCACCCGGGCCGCGCGCTGCCACCGAACCGCGACGCGCCGCCCTCACGCCGTGCCGGCCGTGCCGGTTCGATCGTTGTGGACTTGTCAGCCCGACGCGGTCAGTGCAGGCTCGGCAGAGGGCGCCCCCGCATCACGGAGGACACCATGACGAGCATGCCGAGTGACCCGACCACCGCGCTGCCCGGCCGCCCGCCCGTCGTTGACCTGGCCACCTGGCAGGCCGCCCGTGACGAGCTCCTGGTCCGCGAGAAGGCCCACACCCACGAGGGTGACGCCATCGCCGCGGCCCGCCGCCGGCTGCCGATGGTGGAGCTCGACGGGACGGTCGAGGTCGTCGGACCTGACGGTCCGGTCCCGTTCCTGGACCTGTTCCAGGGTCGCGACGAGCTCGTGGTCTACAAGCACATGTGGTACGACGGCGCGCCGCACCAGGGGCAGTGCGAGGGCTGCACCACCACGGCCTGGCACCTGAAGGACGCCGTCTACCTCAACGCCCGCGGTGTCTCGTTCGCCATCCTGACCACGGGCCGGTGGGACGAGGTGGCCTCCTACGTCGAGTTCATGGGCTACACCCAGCCCTGGTACTCGGTGCGCGGTGTGGCGGCGCCGGTCGGTGGCAGCATGGGTTACCTCACCTGCTTCCTGCGCGACGGCGACCGCGTCTTCCTCACCTACTCCACGACGGGCCGTGGCAACGAGCGGGTCAACGGGTCCCTCGGCCTGCTCGACATGACGCCCTACGGCCGCGGCGAGGCGTGGGAGGACAAACCCGAGGGCTGGCCCGAGGGGCGCCACCCAGGCTGGTTCTGGCGCTCGGACGCGGACGGGAACGCCACCTGGGGGCCGACCAGCCGCCCGGTGCCGCAGTGGACCCGTCCCGGTGCGACCCCCGTGGAAACCCTCGGCCGGCACGGCCACCACTGACGCGCCTGCCCAGCAACCGCCTCACCCGCCGACCCGGTTCACAGACGCTCTCTCAGACCGGTCGGATCGGGGGTGGCGGTGGTCTGGCGCGACTGCCCGTTCGGCAGGGCCACCACCGACTCGCCGGCCACCAGTACCGGCGCCTGCACCGTGCGGGCGTTCGTCTCGACCTGGCGGGGCGAACGCAACTCGTCGTCGGTCACCCTGAGTTCCACGAACTTCCGCGCGGTGACCAGCACGCGGCTCTCCAGCGAACTGACCGCGTCGTTGTACCTGCTCACCGCGCTGTTCAAAGCCCGGCCGAGCCCGTCCACATGGTTACCCATGGTGCTCAACCGGTTGTGCAGTTCGCGCCCCAGGGCCAGTACCCGCTGGGCGTTGTGGGCCAGCGCGTCCTGCCGCCAGGTGTAGGCCACCGTGCGTAGCAGCGCCACCAGGGTCGAGGGGGTGGCGATCACCACGTTCCGGGCGAAGGCGTGTTCCAACAGTTCGGGTTCGGTGGCCAGGGCGGCGTCCAGGAACGTGTCGGCCGGTACGAACAGCACGACGAACTCCGGGGCCGGTTCGAACCGCTCCCAGTACGCCTTGGCGGCCAGTCGGTCCACGTGCTCGCGCAGGTGCCGGGCGTGTGCCCGCCGCCGGTCGGCGCGGGTGGCCTCGTCGCGTGCCTCCATCGCCGCCAGGTACCCGGCGAAGGGCACCTTGGAGTCCACCACCACGTGCTTACCGCCGGCAAGGTGCACGACCAGGTCGGGTCGCAGCACCCCGTCGGAGGTGGTCGAGGTGGCCTGTTCCTCGAAGTCACAGTGCTCCAGCATGCCGGCGGCCTCGACCACCCGACGCAGTTGCAACTCGCCCCAGCGGCCCCGCACCTGCGGGGCCCGCAACGCGGTGACCAACGTCCGGGTCTCCGCACGCAGTTGTTCGGCGTCCTGACGCATCCCACCGATCTGGGCGACCAGCGACTGGAACGCGCCCTCGCGTTCCTTCTCGACCGACCGCAACTGGGCCTCGACCCGACCCAGGGTGTCCCGCAGCGGGGCCACCAGCCCCTCGATGGCCTGCTGACGCTGGGACAGGTCGCCGGTGGCCTCGGTGCTGACCTGCCGAAGTCGGGTCTCCAACCGGGACTCGGCCAGCCGCACGAACGCCTCGTTGTTCCGGGACAACGCCTCGCTGGACAGCGCCGTGAACGCCTCCCGCAACCGTTGTTCGTCCTGCCGCTGGTGGTCCAGCGCGGCGGTGGCGCGGGCCAGTTCGGCCTCGGCCGTCCGGGCCGTTGTTCGCTCGGTTGCCAGGTCGGTGCGCAGCCGGTCGGTCTCGGCCCGGGCCGCGTCACGTTCGGCCACCAGCCCGGCCTGACCGGTTCGGCCGAGAGCCAGACCCACGGCCAGCCCGGCGCCGAGGGTCAGCAGTGCGATCAGTAAGGCCGTCGTTCCCATGTCGGCGATGGTGGCAGCGTCGGTGTGTCGCTGTCAGGCAGCCGCGCCGGAGCCGAACCGATCCTGTTGCGGCGCCGGTGACCTGCCGGGACCCGGTGCCGATCCGGTGGGACCCGGTGGCCGACCGGTGGCGGTGCGTCCGGCGCCCGTAGACTGGCCCGCCGTGGCCCTCACCATCGGAATCGTCGGCCTGCCGAATGTCGGCAAGTCCACCCTGTTCAACGCCCTGACCAAGAACGACGTGGTCGCGGCGAACTACCCGTTCGCCACCATCGAACCGAACGTGGGTGTGGTCGGCGTCCCCGACCCGCGCCTGAACGTGCTCGCCGAACTGTTCGGCAGCGCCAGGGTGGTGCCCGCGACGGTGTCGTTCGTGGACATCGCCGGCCTGGTTCGCGGGGCCAGCGAGGGGCAGGGGTTGGGCAACAGGTTCCTGGCCAACATCCGTGAGGCGAACGCCATCTGCCAGGTCATCCGGGTGTTCACCGACCCGGACGTGGTGCACGTGGAGGGGAGGGTCTCCCCGGCCGCGGACATCGAGACCATCAACACCGAACTGATCCTGGCCGACCTCCAGACCCTGGAACGGGCGATACCCCGGCTGGAGAAGGAGGCCCGGCTGGTCAAGGACCGGAAGGTCGTGGCACAGGCGGCCGTGGATGCCCAGAAGGTGCTTGACTCCGGTCGCACGCTGTTCGCCGCCCGGTCCGAACTGCCGGAACTGGACGAGTTGCGTGAGTTGAGCCTGCTGACCACCAAGCCGTTTCTGTACGTGTTCAACGTGGACGAGTCCCAACTGGCCGACACCGCCGCGCTCGACGAACTGCGGGCTCTGGTCTCACCGGCCGAGGCGATCTTCCTCGACGCCAAGGTGGAGTCCGAACTGATCGAGTTGGCCGAACAGGACGCCCGCGAGCTGTTGGAGTCGATCGGGCAGTCCGAACCTGGCCTGCACCAGTTGGCCAGGGTGGGTTTCCGCACCCTGGGTCTCCAGACGTTCCTGACCGCCGGGCCGAAGGAGTCGCGGGCCTGGACGATCCGCCAGGGCGCCACCGCTCCGGAGGCGGCCGGAGTGATCCACACCGACTTCCAGCGAGGTTTCATCAAGGCCGAGGTGGTGTCGTTCGACGATCTGGTCGCTGCCGGGACCATGGCCGAGGCCAGGGCGCGTGGCCGGGTCCGGATCGAGGGCAAGGACTACACGATGGCCGACGGCGACGTCGTCGAGTTCAGATTTAACGTCTGACCTCGTCCAGGGATGGCAGCGTGGTCGGGTTCGGGACTGCACGCTGACCACGGTGGTTCTGGGTCGCTGAGGTGGCCCGGGTTCAGGGTGGGTTGTGGTTCTGGGGGTGGGTGAGGTATCGCCTGCCGGTTGGGCTGGTCCAGCAGAATTGCCCGTTGGTCTGGGTGAGTCGCCATGTGGTGTGGTGCTTCAACCGGTGATGGTGGCGACACAGCGCGCCCAGATTGCCGGGTACTGTGGGGCCTTTGGGCCACGGGATCGTGTGGTCCAGATCCCCGTGTTGTGCGGAGCGTTGGCAGCCGGGGAACCGGCAGGTGTGGTCACGGGCGCGAACAAAGTCATCAAGCGCGGCCGGCGGCCGGTACGTTCTCCGGGAATGTTCGACAAGTGACCCGTCTACCGGGTCGGTGACCAGTCGTTTCCATGTTCCGGTGGGATCTGAGGCGATGGCCCGGGCGAACACGGCGGGGATCGGACCGTACCCGCCCAACGTTCCCGGCTTGTTGTCTGCTCTGACCAAGGTGGTGGCGGCCACGGTCACATGAACCAACGGCCGCAACCCGCTGTCGGACTGGCTGGCCACACCGGCATCCCGGCGGCCCAGGAGGACATTGACGAACGCATCCGCGCGTCGTTCGTCCGCACTCCGCCGGTCACCAGGATCCCGACTGTTCCGGGCGAGGTCATCAACCCGCCGGTAGACAGCGACAGCCTGCTCCGCGGGCAGGAACGCGACCAGCTCGGCCATCCCGTCCTCTGCCGGGGTGAGCACCAGCCTGCGGTCGGCACGGGCCTGTTCATGCCGACGCTGCGCACCATCAGGATCGGCTTGGAGGACCGCCCGGCGGACCAAAGCCCGAACCTGCGAGGCGTTACACCCCTGCGCGTGTTCCACCACATGCCCGGCGACCCGCGCCGCGGCCTGATCGTCCAACCGGTACGTGGCGTCAGTGATCACCTTCGCCCGGTACAGGTCCAGGGTGCCCGTTTGTAGGGCATGCAGGACCGCCGGGGTACGGGTGGTCATCTCCACGGCCTGGGCAA
>DATCWR010000485.1:0-8900 GCA_036566245.1 Mycobacteriales bacterium
GCTCGACGCGCCGGCGCAGCCGCCGTTCCAGCAGCGCCTGCCGGGCCGCGGTCCGCGACTCGTCGACGGTGGTCATAACTGGTCACCCTCGGACTCGGCGAGCATCCGCTCGACCTCCTCGTCGCTGAGCTGGTCGAGGTCGGCGGTCAGCCGCCGCTCGATGTCACCGGCCAGCTCGGCCACCGTGACGAACGAGAACAGTCCCCGCACCGGGATGTCCACCTGGATCTGTTTACGGATCCGGGCCATCGCGCGGATCGCCAGAAGCGAGTTGCCGCCGAGGGCGAAGAAGTCGTCGTGCACGCCGATCTTGTCCACCCCGAGCAGCTCCGCGAACACCTCGGCGACCAGCTCCTCGGCTGCGGTCCGCGGCGCGACGTAGCCCCCCGCGCGGGTCGGCTGCGGCGCGGGCAGCGCGGCCCGGTCAAGTTTTCCGCTCGCCGTGACCGGCAGCGCGTCCAGGATGACGAACGCGGTGGGCACCATGTGGTCCGGGAGCGTCGCCCTCAGCGCGTCGGAGACACCCTCCGAGTCGCCGACGAGGTAACCGACCAGGTTGTCCGCGTGTACCCCCACCGCGGCCTCCCGTACACCCGGCAGTTCACGCAGGGCCGCCTCGACCTCGCCGAGTTCGATCCGGTAACCGCGCAGTTTTATCTGGTCGTCGGTGCGCCCGAGGTAGTCCAGCGTGCCGTCGCGGCGCCAGCGCGCCAGGTCGCCGGTCGCGTACATCCGTTCCCCCGGCTCGCCGAACGGGCAGGGCGGGAATCGTTGCTCGGTGAGCTCCGGGTGGCCGAGGTAGCCGCGGGCCAACTGCGGGCCGGCCAGGTGGAGCTGTCCGACCACGCCCGGCGGCACCGGCCGCAGCCGCGAGTCCAGTACGTAGGCACGCGCGTTGGCGACCGGTCTGCCGATGCTCACCGGTCCGGTGGGCAACTCCTGGCCCGGTGCGATCCGGGCCGCGACACAGCCGACTGTCGCCTCGGTCGGGCCGTATTCGTTGGTGACCGCCACGCCCGGATACTTCTCCCGCCACGGCCGTACCGCCTCGCCGGTCAGCGCCTCGCCGCCGAGCACCAGGTCGGTGGACGGGAAGAGCTCGTCAGCCAGCACCGCGAGGTGGGTGGGGGTCGCCTTGACGAACGTCGGCCGGCCGGTCGAGCCATCCACCACGGACCCTCCCACGGTGAGCGGGCCGAACAGGGTGGTGACGGTCAGGTCGAAGGACGCCGAGGTGTGCAGCAACGCCCGGCCCGTCAGGCCGGGATATGCCCGGCCCGCCCAGGCCAGATAGCCGCTGACCGAGCGGTGCTCGACCGCCACCCCCTTGGGCCGTCCGGTCGACCCCGAGGTGTAGATGACGTACGCGACATCGGTCGGTCCGCTGGTCGGCTGCGGGTCCTCGGTCGGCTGTCCGGCCCACTCCCCCGGATCAGCCAACCTGTCGGCATCGAGCACGACGGTGACACCCGCGTCGGCGACGATCAGGTCCCGCCGCCGCGCCGGCAGTTCCGGGTCGATCGGCAGGTAGGCCGCGCCACTCTTCAGCACGCCGAGCAGTCCCACGAGCAGCTCCGGGGAGTTCGGCACGGACACACCGACCACGTCCCCCGGGCCCAGTCCGCCGGCACGCAGCCCGTGCGCGACCCGGTTGGCCCGGGCGTTGAGCTCGGCGTAGGTCAGCCGCTCACCGAGGTCGACGGCGACCGCATCCGGCGTCCGGCGCACCTGCCGCTCCACCAGACCGTGCACCGTCTCCACCGGATGGTCCGCCGCGGTCGCGTTCCACTCCTCCAGGACCTGGGTTCGTTCGGTGTCGGACAGCAGTGGCAGATCGGACAACGCCGTCGTGGGATCGGCCAGGCCGCCCTGGAGGACCCGGAAGTAGCGATCCACCAGCGACTCGCCGGTGGCCCGGTCGAACAGGTCGGTGCGGTAGAGCAACCGCCCGTTCCACGCGGTCAGGTCGATCGCCAGGTCGTCCTTACTGGTGGCGTAACGGACCGCCTCGATGCCGGTGTGCGGGATGAAGTTGAACCCGACCTGGTACAACGCCTGCACGCCCGGGTCCCGCTCGAGCTCCAGCGACCGGGCAACCACCTGGAACGGCACCTGGCCGTGCTCGATGGCGTCGAGCACCGCGGTGCGTACCCGACCGACCAGCTCGGTGAAGGTCGGGTCGCCCGAGCAGTCGATCCGGATGGCCAACTGGTTGACGAACATGCCGATCAGTGGGGCCACCTCGGGCAGGTCCCGCCCGGCGACCGGAACGCCGACCACCAGATCGTCCACCTGGGAGAGCCTGGCGAGCATCGCCGCGTAGCCGGCGAGCAACACCATGAACGGCGTCGCGGCGAGGTCCCGTCCCAGCTCGCCCACCCGGTCCAGCAGACCGTCGGGCAGTACGAAGTTCACCTGGTCACCGTCGAAGGAGAACTCGGCGGGTCGCGGCCGGTCGGTGGGCAGCGAGTGCACCGGTGGCAGCCCGGCCAGCCGCTGCCGCCAGTACTCCAGGTGGCCCGCCAGCGTGGGCTGGTCAAGCTGCCCGCGCTGCCATGCCGCGAAGTCCGGGTACTGGATGGCCAGCTCGGGCAGCGTGTGCTCTCGGCCGTCGACCACCGCACCGCACAGTTCGTTGAGGTCGTTGCCGAGCACCAGCACCGAAGCGGCGTCGAACACCGCGTGGTGCACCACGAACGTCAGCACCCACTCGGCGTCGGCCAGCCGGCACAACCGGGCGCGCCACGGCGGTGGCGCGTCCAGCGGGATCGGCCGCCGGGCGATCTCGACCGCCAGCTCGGCGGCCCGCCGCTGCGCGTCCTCGGCGGGCAGGTCGCGCAGGTCGTGGAACTCCGGCTCGATCGGTACCCGCTCGTGCACCACCTGGGTCAGCACCCCGTCGACCATCCGGAACGAGGTGCGCAGCGACTCCTGCCTGTCGACCAGGCCGGCCAGCGCGTCCCGCCAGTGCTGCTCGGTCATCGGCAGGTCCTGCCGGATGCGGCAGGGCAGGTTGTACACCGGCGAGTCCGGGTCGAGCTGGTTGGACAGCCAGATCCGCTCCTGCCCGAAGGACGCGGGGAAGGTCCATTCCCTGCTGCTGTCGGTCATGATCTCCCCCTACCTGCGGTCAAGCTTCGGGATGGTGGTCTCCGGTCGCCCAGATCCGGTGGGCTCGGTCGGCCTGCCGTGGCCAGCACGCATCTCCTCGATCAGTTCTGCCAGCGCGGCCACGGTGGACGCCTCGAACAGCGTCCTCATGGCCAGCCGGACACCGGTTGACCTGCGGACCTGAGCCATCAGTTGGATGGCCACCAGTGAGTTGCCGCCCAGCGCGAAGAAGTCGTCGTGTACGCCGATCTTGTCCACCCCGAGCACCTCCGCCCACTGGCCGGCGATCTCGATCTCCAGGTCGGTACGCGGCGCCACGAACCCGTCGTCCGGCCCGGATGACCTGGCCGTCGTCGGCCCGGTCTCCGCCTCGGCCTCGGCCAGCTCGGTCGCGGTGACCCGTTGAACGAACAGGTCGCGCACCGGCCGCGGGCTGATCACCACCTGCGGGCCCAGGTCGGTCGACAGCGCCCGCAGGAACGCCTCGGCGCCGTCCGCCGGCCGGATGCCGAACGAGTCCGGCGCCGCAGCCCGCTGCCGGGCCAGACCACCGCTGACCGCACCGGAGTCGACCTGGCGCAGCACGAAATCCTCGATCTCGACAAGCACCCGCCCGTCGTCGTCGAACAGCAGTAGGTCGGCCGCGATCACCTGGTCACCCGTGGAGTCGCGGTACCTCAGGTGGCTGTGGAAGTTCGCCGGCAGCGCCGCGTGCACGACCAGTCGGCCGTAGCTCATCGGCAGGTAGGTGCCACTGCCGCGACCATGGCCGAACGCGGTGGCCACGTCCAGCAGGGCCGGGTGCATCACCCACGAACCGAGGTCGCCCGCCGCGGCGTCCGGCGCGCTGATCGACGCCAGTTCCTCGTCGGTGCCCAGGCGGTGGCCACACAGCGCGGACCAGCGCGGGCCGAAGGTCACCATGCTGGTGCGGCCCACACCGAACGCCTGCTCGGCGTCGGGTACCGCGCAGCGCGCCCGCACCGACACGACGTCCACCGTGGGCGGTGTACCGGCCGGCACCCAACTCGCCGTTCCGCGCACGTGCACCCTGGACACGCCGGCCGACCGGCTGATCACGGTGAAGTCCACGCCGTCGAACTCGACGCGGTACTCGGCACTGGTGCCGTCCGGCACCGCGAACGGTTCCAGGAACGTGACGTCCCGCAGTTCGACCACGTGGCCGTCGCCCGGCGAGGGCACTGCCGCGGTGATCGCGGCCCGCACGGTCTCCAGATGTGCTGTGCCCGGGACCACCGGCACACCGCCGATCCGGTGCTCGTCGAGCACCCAGTGGCTGGTCGCGGACACGATGCCGTGGCAGCCGGACTCGGTGCGCGTGGTCAGGATCGGATGCTCGACCGGGCCGAGCGCCCGCTCGTGGGACGACCGGACGCTGCTGGGCGCACTCACCTCGGCGGCCATCCCGACCTCGTCCCAGCCGCCCCAGTCGTGTGCGACCACCCGGGCCTGCCAGCCATGGTCGCCGCGGGCGTAGGCGTCCAGGAAGTTGTTCGCCGCGCAGTAGTCGACCTGTCCGAAGTCGCCGGACACCGCGGTGACCGACGAACACAGCGCCACGAAGTCCATCGGCAGGTCGGCGAAGACCTGGGCGAGCGCCAGCGTGCCGGCGACCTTCGGCGCGAGCACGGCCTCGGCGGCCGCCCGGTCCTTCACCTCGGCAACCCCGCCGCCGGGCAGCCCGGCCGCGTGCACGATGCCGTCCAGCCCACCGAACTCGGTCTCGGCCAACTGCCGGACCGCGCGCAACCGGTCCGGATCGGTGACGTCGGCTGCCACCACGTGCACCACCGCGCCGGCCGCTTCCATCCGCCGGATCGCCAGCATGGCACGGCCGGCCCGGTCGACGCCGCCATGCGTGGCCAGGTGTTCGTCCCACTGCTCGCGGGGCGCAAGCCCGGTCCGGGTGACCAGGATCAGCCGCGCCCGCACCCGGCGGGCGAAGTCCTCGGCGAGCGTGATGCCGATGCCGCCGGTGCCACCGGTGATCAGATACCGGCCGCCCTCGCGCAGCGTCGGCTCTCCGGCCGCGGGCACGGTCACCTGGGTGTGGTCGGTGATCCAGCGCCTGCCGCTGCGTAGCGCCACCTCCGCGTCCGCGTCAGCCGGCCGGAGCAGCTCGGCTGCCAGCCCGCGCGCCGGATCGGCCGGATCCACGTCGATCCGGCGCACCACCATGCCGGGGATCTCCAACGGCACCACCCGGACGATGCCGGCCAGCGTCGCGTGCACGGGGTACCGGAGATCACCCCCGACGACGTCCGCGGTGCCGACACTGACCACGTCGATCCGTGTCGCCGAACCCAACGCCTGCACGAGGTTGAGCAGGCTGAAGAAACCGCGATCCAGCGCGGACGGGTCCGACCCGCCGGCCAATGCCCAGGCGTGCACGAACCGGTCCGGCCGTGCCTCACCCAGTGTGGCGACCAGTTCGTCGTAGTCCTCGCGGACTCCGGGGCGGATGGTGAATCCCGTCGCGGTGGCCGCGAACGCGCCACCGGGACGGACCTCGACCACCCGCACTCCGACCGCACGCAATGCGTCGGGCACCACGTCGTCGACGACGAACGCGACACAGGATTCGAAAGGTTCGCGGCGCAACTCCGGTCCGGCCTGCCGCCAGGTCGGCACCGCGAACCACTCGTCCAGCGGTAGTGGCCCGCGGCGGACCGGCGGCTCCGCCCCGCTGCTCCGCGGATCGGGATCCACCCAGTAGCGCTTCCGCTCGTACGGGTAGGTCGGCAGTGAGACCCGCTGCCCGGTGGCACCGAACGACTCCAGCGACACCCCGGCTGTCCACAACAGACCGGCGGCGGTGTAGATCGTCTCGACGTCGCCGATCCGGTCGCCGCGGCTGGGCAGACTCGGCTGCGGCACGGGCATGCCCCTGGGCACCTGGCCGCGGGCCAGCCCGGCGAGCTGGTGCCCAGGGCCGCACTCGACCAGTGCCCACCGGTCACCGTCGGCGAACAGGGTACGCACACAGTCACCGAAGCGCACGGCGTTGCGCAGGTGAGCGGCCCAGTAGCCGGGATCGGTCGCCTGCTCGTCGGTGATCCACCCGCCGGTCAGGTTGGACAGGAACGGCTCCGCGGGGGCCAGCCGCGGCACGGCGGCAACCGCCTCGGTGAACCGGGCCAGGACCGGATCCATCATCGCCGAGTGGAACGCGTGCGAGGTGGCCAACTCCCGGCTGGTAACGCCGCCCGCCCTCAGCGTCAGGGCGAAGCTCGCGACGGCATCTGTGGGCCCGGCCACCACGCAGGTGCCGGGGCCGTTCACAGCGGCGATCGACAGTTCCTCGGGCAGCCGCGCGGCTGCCTCGGCCTCGTCCAGGTGCACCGCCAGCATCGCGCCGGCCGGCATGGACTGCATCAACCGACCCCGGGTCACCACCAGACGCAGCGCATCGGCCAGGGTGAACACCCCGGCCACCGTGGCGGCCACGTACTCGCCGATCGAGTGGCCGATCATCGCCGCGGGCCGCACTCCCCAGTGGCGCCACAGTCGGGCCAGCGCGTACTCGACCACGAACAACGCGGGCTGGGTGTACCTGGTCTCGCGCAGTTCGCGGTCGTGCCCCGACTCGAAGATCAGCGACCGGATGTCCGGGATCTGCGGCTCGAGTACCGCGACGCACTCGTCCACGGCCGCGGCGAACACCGGCTCGCACCGGTACAGCTCGGCGCCCATCCCCGAGTACTGCGCGCCCTGCCCGGAGAACAGGAACGCCACCCTGGTGGGCTGGTCACCGACCACGGCGGACACCAGTCGGCGCGGGTCACGTAGCCCGTCGACGGCGTCCTCGGCGTCGCGGGCGACCACCATCGCGCGGTGCGGGTACCTGGTCCGGCCGACGCGCAGCGTGTGTGCCACGTCGGTGAGTTCGAGGTCGACATCCGCGGCCAGCCGGTCGGCCAGTTGCTCGACCGCGGTGGCCAGTGCGGTCGACGTGTTGGCCGAGACCTGCAGCAGGTGCGCGGGGCGGTTCTCGCGGCGTCGCTGCCCTGCGGGGGCCTCCTGCAGCACGATGTGGCCGTTGGTACCGCCGACTCCGAACGAGCTGACCCCTGCCCGGCGCGGCGTGTCGCCGGACTCCCACCTGGTGACGGTGCGGGCCGGGTAGAAGGGGGTGCGGGCGAAGTCGATGGCCGGATTGGCCTCGGTGTAGTTGATGGTTGGCGGGATCAGGCCGTGCTCGAGGGCCAGCACCGCCTTGATCACCGACACCGCGCCCGCCGCCTGGGACGTGTGCCCGATGTTGGACTTCACCGAGCCCAGCGCGCACCACCCGGAATCGGTCGTGTCCTGTCGGTACACCGCGGACAGCGCGTTGACCTCGATCGGGTCGCCGAGGCTGGTGCCGGTGCCGTGCGCCTCCACGTAGCCGATGGTGCGCGGCGCGACGCCGGCCATGCCGACCGCCTGGGCGATCACCTCGGACTGGCCGGACACACTGGGTGCGGAGAAGCCCACCTTGGTGGCGCCGTCGTTGTTGATCGCGTTGCCGAGTATCAGGGCGCGGATGTGGTCACCGTCGGCCAGCGCGTCGGACAGCCGCTTGACCAGGACCACGCCGACCCCGCTGCTCCACACCGTTCCGTTGGCGTCGGCGTCGAAGGCCCGCACATGCCCGTCCGGGGAGGTGAAGCCCTCCACGCCCAGGTACCCGACGCCGTGCGGGATCTCCAGGTTGACCCCACCGGCCAGCGCCATGTCACACTCACCGTTGCGCAGCGCCTCACACGCCAGGTGTATCGCTACCAGCGAGGTGGAGCACGCGGTGTACACCGCGAGGCTGGGACCGCGCAGGTTCAGCCGGTAGGACACCGACGTGGTGAGATAGCTCGGCTGGTTGCCGGTGGGCAGGCTGATGCCGCCGCGCTGCGAATCCATGATCCGCTGGTTGCGTTCGAGGTTGTCGTTGAGGTAGCCGGTCCGGCCGGCACCGCCGTACACACCGATCGAGCCCGGGTAGCGGGCCGGGTCGTAGCCGGCGTCGGTGAGCGCGGTGTGACAGGACTCCAGGAACAGTCGGTGCTGCGGGTCGGTGATCTCCGCCTCCCGACTGGTCATCCCGAACAGGTCAGCGTCGAAGTGGTCGAACCCGTCCACCACGGCCGTCGCGTTGACCCAGCTGGGGTCGTCGATCTCGACCGGGTCGGCACCTCTGGCCAGCAGGTCCTCCCGGCTGACCGGCCTGATCGACTCGGCGCCGTCAACCAGGTTGCGCCAGAACTGGGTGATGTCGCGGGCCCCGGGCACCCTCAGGGCCATACCGATGATGGCGATCGGCTCGACGCCCGGAGCGCCCTGGGCGCCGCTGTCGAGTTGTTCGGTCATGTCAGTGCTCCTGTCCGGCGGTGCCTGCGGCCCGGCGTCGCCCGCGGCGCTGGGTTCGCCCGAGCCGGGCGGCGACACGCTGGGCAGCGCGCGCGAGTTCCGGGTTCTCGACGGCCCCGTGCAGATATGCGGCGAGTGCGCGGATGTTGGGGTGGGTGAACAGCTCCACCAGCGGGATCTGCCGTCCGATCCGGGCACACAGCTTCGCGTGTACCGCGGCCAGCGCGAGCGAGTGCCCGCCGACGTCGAAGAAGTTGTCGGTGACCCTCACCGTGGCCAGCCCGAGCACATCCCGCCAGACGGCGGAGATCGTCGCCTCGGTCGCGGCCACCGCGGCCGGATCGGCGGTGACCGGGCTGGCAGCCGGCGCGGACCGCTCGTCTGTCATGGCATGCGGTGCGGGCGTGCGCACCGCGGGACGCGGC
>DATCWR010000492.1:0-3628 GCA_036566245.1 Mycobacteriales bacterium
CCAACATGACCGGGAAGCAGGCCAGGAACATCGCGAAGGTTTGACATCCTCCCCGTCCTGGAGGGCGGGGATTCCTTCCGCGTCACGGGTGGGCCGCGTGGCGCCTGGGTGGGTTACTGCTTCTCAGCACGGTGTCCGAACGGGTTCGTGCCTGTGCTCGGCAGTCGTTTTGGCTGTCCGCCTGTCCGGCGGCCAGGATGTTGATCGCGGCGTTGATGTCGCGGTCGTGGGTGGTGCCACACGGGCAGGTCCACTCGCGGACGTGCAGTGGCATCTTCTCGGCGACCGTCCCGCAGGTCGAGCACAGCTTGCTGGAAGGAAACCAGCGGTTGATCTTGGCGAACGCCCGCCCGTGGCGGGCCGCTTTGTATTCCAACATGTTCACGAATGTTGACCAGCCGGCGTCGTGGATCGACTTGGCCAGCCGGGTGCGGGCGAGTCCTGCCACGGCGAGGTCTTCCACGTACACCGCTTGGTTCTCGCGGATGATCGTGGTTGACAGTTTGTGGTGGAAGTCCCGGCGGGTGTCCCGAACCTTGGCGTGCAACCGGGCCACCCGAACCCGGGCCTTGTCCCGGTTCGCTGACCCCTTCGCCTTGCGGGACAGGGCCCGCTGGGCTCGTTTCAACCGGCGTTCGGCGTTGCGTAGGTATCGGGGGTTGTCGACCTTCCTTCCGTTCGACAGGACCGCGAAGTGGGTCAACCCCAGATCGATCCCCGTCTCGGTCTCCACCAGTGGCAGTGGGGTGTCGTCGACCTGGACGACGAACGACACGAAGTACCGGCCCGCCGCATCCAGAACCACGGTCACAGACGACGGGTCCGACGGTAGCGACCGGGACCAACGCACCGGCACATCCCCGACCTTGGGTAGGCGGAGCCGGCCGTTGGGCAGGACCGCGAACCGGGAGTTACGGGTGAACCGGACCGCCTGCCGGGAGTCCTTACGGGACCGGAACCGAGGCGGGGCCACCGGTCGACCCTTCCGCTTCCCCGACGCCGAGTTGAAGAAGTTCCGGTACGCGGTGTTCAGATCGGCCAGGGCCTGCTGTAACACCGCGGCGGACACCTCGGCCAACCAGGCCCGCTCCGGGGACTTCTTCGCCTGCGTGATCACCCTCTTGGACAGGTCACCGTCAGGGATGTACGGCAGGCCGGCCGCGTGGGCTTCCCGCCGGGCGGCCAGCCCGTCGTTGAACACCACCCGTGCGCACCCGAACACCCGGGCCAGCGACACCCGCTGACATGGGGTCGGGTACAGACGAAAGTTGTACCGAAGTTGCACACCACCCTTCTACACGCCGCCACCGACAACAAAAGACGACACCCATCACTCATCCGGCCGGTCCCCATCACCACACACCGGCACAACGCGTCCACCGGCATGCACCTGGCACGTACGGAAGCGGTCATGCGGGACGTGTGCGCCGACGTTGAGGTCGAGCTACGGGAGTTCAACAGGGAAACCGACCACGTCCACCTGCCGGGGCCCGGTGGGCAGGTCCCGGTGCCGGCGGATCGGCCCGACCAGCAGGATCGACCCGACTCCGGAGCCGACCGCGAGCAGCACCCACAACGCCGGCCGGACGCCCAGCAGGGTTCCCAGTGCGCCGCCGAGCAGCGCGCCGACCGGGATGGTGCCGAACAGCACGAACCGCATGCTGGCGGTGACCCGGCCGAGCAGTTCCGGTGGGGTGTACGCCTGTCGGAAACTGCCGATGATGATGTTGTCGCCGACCGACGCACCGACCATGACCATGGCGCCCAGCACACAGGCCGCCAGTCCCAGGCGGCCCAGCGTGGCCAACGGGATGAGCAACGCGAACGGTGGACCGCCCAGTACCAGCAGCAACATCGCGCGGGCGGTGCCGAGCCGGTCGGCCAACCGGCCGGCCATCACCGCGCCGGCCACCCCGCCGACCGCGGCCAGGGCGAACACCAGTCCGACCGATCCGGCATCCAACCCGACCACCCGAACCAGGAACACGACGAGCAGGGCCTGCACACCGTTGAACACGAGGTTCGAAACCGCGCCGAAGCAGACGAACACCCGTAGGTAGGGGTCCCGCGCGACGAAACGCAGACCCTCACGTACCTCCTGGCGCAGGGTGGTGGTGCGCGACCCGGCCGCGACCTGACGTGGTTCGCGGGTACGGACGGACAGCAGGCACGCGGCCGAGACGGCGAAGCTGACCGCGTCGGCGAGCAGACCGGTCACCGCACCGAATGCCTGGGCGAGCAGGCCGCCCACACCGGGCCCGGCCACGTTGGCCGCCGCCTCGCTGCCCTGTAACACGGCGTTCCCGCGCACCAGGTCCGCTGTGGACAGCAGCGACGGTAGGTAGGTGTGGTAGGCGGTGCTGAAGAACACGTTCGCCGCGCCGCTGACCAGCGCCACGGCGAGCAACTGCGCGATGCTGAGCGCGCCCAACCAGGCGGCGACCGGGACACTGACGAAGGCCAGCATCGCGACCAGGTCGCAGGCCACCATGATGGGGCGGCAGGCCAACCGGTCCACCCAGGCACCGGCCGGCAGCCCGAGGAACAACCAGGGCACCCAGGCCGCCGCGCCCAACACGCCCATGGTGAACGCGCTGGCGTTCAGGGTGGTCACCGCGACCAGGGGCAGGGCGACCGACGTGACGGCGGTGCCGACCCCGCTGGTCGTCTCACCGATCCAGAGCAGCCGGAAGTCCCGGTGACGTAGCAGGCTTCCCGGTCGGGTGCGACGCTCGCCGGCCGTGTCGGCGGTCACGTCTCGGTCCGACGACGGCGTGGGAACGACTGGAGTTGGACGATGACCTGTTCGGCACCCGGCTCGTCCGGGTCACCGGCCGCGCGGTGTCGCTCGACCACGGCGAACAGTTCCTCGTTGAGTGCCCGCAACCGGTCGGGGGTGAGATGCAGGTCGTCCCAGTCGGACATGGTCGCCGCGGTGTGCCATTCGCGATCCCACTGATCCGCCTCGGCCAGGAACGCCGCGGCCCGGGTGTAGGTCTGGTTCAGCCACTCGTGCAGCACCACCTGCAACGGGCCCCGGGTGTCCGGGTCGTCAAGGAACTCGCCGCCGCTGAGTACGGTGGACTCGTTGACGGCCCGCCACCACCGCTCCCGTCGGTTGCCCCGCTCGGGGTCCTCCTCGATGAACCCGTGTTCGGCGAGTTGGCGTAGGTGCCAACTGGTGGTGCCGGTGTTCTCGCCGAGTCGCCGGGCCAGCCCCGTGGCGGTGGCCGGCCCGTCCAGTCGCAGCAGTTGCAGAAGCTGCATCCGCAGGGGATGGGCCAACCCACGCAGGCTGCGCGCGTCGATCTTCCTCTTCGGTCGCCCCTGCTCTGGTTGCTGCATCTCGGTCATGCCGCCACACTAAATCACAGAGACTTCTCTGCATAGGAGTCGCTGCAAAGAAATCTCTGCGAAGGAAACGCTGCACTTTGGGGCAGTGACCAAACGGGTACCCGGTGGCACGCTCGGTGGGGATGGCGGAGTTACGGCGGTGGCATGAGGCGACCCGTGGCGAGGCGGGCGACGCCGCGACCGGGCTGGACCAGGTCCTGCCCAGCACGCCGGCCGACGGGCCGAACGGTGAGGGTTCCCCTGACCGCCCCGGCCTGTCCGACTCCTACCGCGA
>DATCWR010000493.1:0-3961 GCA_036566245.1 Mycobacteriales bacterium
CCGGGCCAGCCAGCAGGCTGGCCGCCAGGTTGAGTCCGGCCTGCGGTGCCGCTCCGGCCTCCCACAGTTGCCAGGTCTGTAGGCACAGCGAGGAGAAGGTGGTGAAGCCGCCGCACAGCCCCGCTCCGACCAGGACCGCGGCGGTGTCGGGCCAGGTTCCCACGGTCACCGCGTGGGCGATGACGCCGAGCACCAGTGAGCCGAGCACGTTGACCAGAAGGGTCCCCCAGGGGAAGAGGCTGTCGTGGTGCCGACGTACCGCCTGGTCCACGGCGTGGCGCAACGGCGCTCCGACGGCCGTGCCGAGGGCGACCAGCAACGCGGTCACCGGGGGTTGTCCGGTCTGGCTGCGGTGGGGTCGGGCCTGGATGTGGCCGGTCCGCGGGTGCGGGCGCGGACCGTGCTCACGAGCCGATCCCGTCGGTCTGTCCACCCGGCCCGCTGACCGGGTTCGCCGCTGGTGCGGAGGCGGTGCGGGTCGGGCGGCTGGCTGGCCGGCTGAGCAGCACCCGGGTCAGGGCCATTCCGCACAGGACCGCGAGCACGCCGGCGGTGAGGCTGCCGGTCGCGTAGGAGAAGGCCCGGGCCGGGTGTCCGGCGGCCAGCAGGTCATGGGTTTCCAGGGCGAACGCGGAGAAGGTGGTGTACCCGCCGAGCACGCCCACGGTCAGCATCGGGCCGAGGTACCGGTTGGGCGGTCGGCCGGCCGCCGATGTGGGCGCAGTTCTCCGGCGGGGTGCCCGGGCGAACCGTTCGGGGGCCGGCCGACCGTGTAGCCACACGGTCAGTGCGCCGAGCAGGAAGCATCCGGTCACGTTGGTGAGCAGGGTGGCCCACGGGATCGCACCTGCTCGGGTGGGCAGTGCCACTCCCACGGCCCAGCGGGCCAACCCGCCCACCGCGCCGCCGGCGGCGATGGCTGGATACACCGCCCAGTCGCCGAGCCGGAACCGGCGCGCTGGTCGATGGTCCGGTCGGTTCGTGGGGTTACCGGCCTGGTCGGGGCGCGTGGCACCCACCCGTTTGTCTGAACGCAATCTGGGCCTCCCCACCGATGTGGCAGGGACCGTTGGCGACCGGGTGTCGCGGTTGACGGCGAGCCCCTCCGCCGTACCGGCAGCTTACCGGGATCGGCCTGTCCTGGCCGGTCGGCGTGGGTGGGCGCCCCGAGGTCTCAGGGCAGGTGTTCGATCTGGATGGTGTGGTCGACGGACCGAAGTGGGCCGGGTTCGGCGGTCACCACCGGCCAGCCGCGGCGCAGTGCGCACCAGGCGACCGCACCGGTCACCACGTCGGCGCAGCCCGAGCCGGCGAGGAGGAGTCCGACCTCGCGGGCCGAGGAGTCCAGGTGGTCGAGCACGGTCACCGGCAACCCCACCAGTACGTCCATCGCGGCGTGGTGGTCCGGGTCGATCGATGCCCAGGCTCGGGCCAGCGCGACCGTGGGGACGGCCAGCACGGCGTCACCGTCCACCGCGCTCCACACCACCGCGTGCGCGTACACCGATCGCCGGCGGGCGAACTGGACGAGGGCGCTGGTGTCGAGGACCTTGCCGCCGATCACGGGGCCTGTGCGTGCCTGCTGTGGCCGCGGGCCCAGTCGATGGCGTGCTGGGGCGGCGGGCCGCCGAACAGGGTTTCGAGCGTTTCCAGGGCGCGTTCACGTTTCATCCGGGCACCTTCCGCATCGGCAACGAACGCCGAGACACTTTTTGCGATGCCCGCCCTGACCGCCTGTCCTGCCTCGGTCGGTGGTTCGTCGGGCAGGTTCACCGTGACGCTTCCCTGCCCGGAGGTGGGGGTTTCCTGATTCACCAACGGATGCCTTCCTGCTCCGGGAGCGGGTTGGTCCTGTTCGGTCTCCGCAGGCGGACACCGCCAGCCCGGGGGCCAGAAGTGTTCTTCGCGGCGTTGATGTCCCGGTCGTGGACGGTGCCGCAGCGACGCCTCCACCCCCGCACAACCGGTGGGAGTTCCTCGGTGATCGCCCCACACACACTGAACAGGTTCTCCTGCTCGGGTACCAGCGGTCGATGGCGATCCCGGTCCGCCCGTACCGGCCGGCCCGGTGCTCCAACCGCCGACGCAACTCTGAACAACCCGCATCCGAGATGGCCCGGGCCGGACCGTGGTTGCGCGGCGTGGTGCGGACGGGCAGATCCTCGATGATCCTCGCCTCGACGAGGATCGACACGTGGTACTGGCCCCGCGGGTTCCGCGACACCATGACCTGCGACCGCTACCCACCCGTGGCCCACGGACGCGACCAGACGGTGTCCCACGGCCTGCCCTGCCTGGTCAGGGTGACCCTGTCGTTGCCCTTGCGTGTGAACGCCGGGTACTGCGCCCGCTTCGCGCAGAAGTTCACACAGGCGGTCTACAGGTCGCGCGGGATGGCCTGCCACGGGCCCCTCGACGGTGTGGCCAACCACGCCGTCTGCGACTCCAGTTTCCACCCGGTCAGCATCCTGTCGGTCTCCGCGTGGGTGGCCCGCCGCCGCTCTGTTAACCACACCCGGAACCGTTCGGCCAACGCCCGGTCATACACATACCGCACACAACCGAACGTACAAGCCAACTGCTCGACCTGGTCCGGTGTCGGGTGGAAGCGGCGGCGGTACGCCCGCCTCACCACCGGCGAACCCATGATCGGCAGAGTAACTCACCGTCCTGTCACGATCGCGTTCACGCGCCGACCGCGGCCCGAAGACCAGAGCGTGTGCGCGAGGTTCGACGGTCACAGATGGACCGTCACCTGATGGTGCCGGGTGCCGCGGAGCACGGTGAGTCCGATCCTGCGGCCGGCTGCCGACAGCGATCGGCCCAGGTCGGTCAGGTCGTGCAGTCCCACCGGGGTGGCCGTGCCGGTCCGGGCGGCGACGAGCAGGTCCCCGCGGGTGATGCCGGCGCGTGCCGCCGGCCCGTCGGGTGACACCCGTGCGACCAGGACGCCGGGTTGGTCGGTCAACCCGACCAGGCGGCGCAGCCGGCGGGTCTGTTCGGGGCCGACCAGTTCGACGCCCAACAGCGCGGCGGTACGCGCGGCGTCCGCGGATGCCTCGCATCCGATCAGCATGGCCCGCAGCAGTCCGGCGGTGGCGCGTCGGGCGGCCGGGTCGAGTGGGGCCAGTATCCGCCGTTCGGTGGCCGCGTGGGCTGGCAGAACCTGGTCGACCAGGTCGCGTCCGGAGTCGGTGAGTGTCACCACGACCCCGCGTCGGTCGGCGGGGTCTGGTCGGCGGGCGACCAGCCCGTCGTTCTCCAGCGCGGTCAGTCTGACGCTGAGCACACCGGAGGTGTAGCCCAGTTCGGCCAGTAGTTCGTTCTGTCGTAGCCCACCGGGCCGCTCGAGTCGACGTATCGCGTCGAGCAGGTCGAAGGTCGGCCGGCTCAGTCCGAATCCAGCCAGTGTCGCGTCGAGTTCCCGTTCGGCGAAGGCGGTCACCTGGCGCAGCCGGCCCACCACCGCGGTCGAGGAGATGTCCAGGTCGGGCCGGATCCTGGTCCAGTCAGCCAGGTAGCGGTCAACCCGGTCGAGGGGGTCTCCCATCACGTCACCCACATGTCGTCGGTTGTCTGGTCCACACCGCGACCGTCAGCAGGCCGGTGGGTGGCTCGGTGGTGGCCGGTGGGCCGTACCGCACCGGACCGGCGACGTGGCGCGGTACATGTGGTAGGAGTGCCCACCTTCGCTGTTGGATACCTGTTGGCCCGAGGGGTACCCGTACCGGTGACAGACCACAGGGATCATGGCCGGTCGGGTCGGCCTCAGCCCTACACCGCGATGAGGACCAGCGCCACGACGGCCAGCAGGACCGTCAACATGGTGAGGGTGACCAGTCGCGCCGGTGTGGCGACCGGGCGGTGGGCGAACAGGGCGGCGGTCCGTCGTGGGTGATGTCGGTACACGCCGCCGAGCAGGATGGCGGCCGCGGCGGTGCCGCCCAGCGCCACGCATGCG